>JBBAJN010000119.1:0-9635 GCA_040404045.1 Chitinophagaceae bacterium | reverse complement strand
TCGCCGGGAAAATGCGCGGCACCATTACGGCGGAGCAGGAGCGCGAGCTCGTCGAATTTGACAAAACCACCGCCGAAAAATTAAAGAAACTCAGACAGGGCAGCCAGCAACGAGCGGTCGTGGAAGCGCAATTTGCGGAGCAACGCAGGAGGATCGTTGAGCGACAGAACCAGGACACAGCCGCAGCTGATAAGGCCGCAGAGGATGAACGCCTGGCCAATGCAATCGCCGCAGAGGACATCAGGATAAACACCCTGATCGCAAAAGCAAAAACCAGCGGACAAAGCCAGAACCAGATCGCGACCCAGATGGAAGCCCTGGAGGTGGAACGGATCCAGCGGCAAATCGAGCTGACAAAACAATTTTGCAAAGACACAGCCGAATTGGAGGCCCAGCTCCAGGAAACCATAAAAACCAATAGATCCAACGCATACGCGAGGGAACTCGAGGCCCTGGCAAAACAAAACGACCAAAGGACCACCGCGATCATGAACGCAGCAAAGAGCATCGAGGAAGCGACGATGATGCAAACCGCCGCGGAACTGCAAAACCTGACAGCCCAATTGGAGCTGGCCAAAAAGTACGGCCAGGACACCACCCAAATCGAGCAGCAAATAGCCCAGATCAAACTACAAACCACAGACACGCTGATCCAGGATGGCATACGGCGCCTGGAAGCGGCCACAGGCGTCCAGAGGCAGCTGGAGGCAATGGGCAAAACAGAACGCCAAGTCGCAAAACAGGAGCGCCAAAACGCCCTAAAAGACAGCGAAAAATTATTCCAAGAGGACGCCAAAATGTACAAAGCCATGGCGGAAGCCGGCCTGATCACGCAGGAGGACTACGGAGCAGCCCTGAACGAACTAAACGAGGAACGAAGGAAGCGCGACCTGGCAGCCGAAATCGCCTACAGGGAAAAACTCAAAACGCTCCAGGATACCTACGCGGTCCAGGAAATCCAATACGCCCAGCAAGCAATAAACGCCCTGGCCCAGATGCGAAGCACCGAACTAGAGCGAACCGCCCAGGAGATGGAGCACCGCAAAGAGGACGAAATTCTTCAGCTCGACATGCAGCTCAAAGCCCAGCTGATCACCCAGGAATTCTACGAAACCCAAAAAGCAGCGGTAATCGATAAATACGATAAGGAGGCAGAGGCATACGAGCGACGCAAATTTGAACTCGACAAAGCCGCGGCAATCAGCAACGCCCTGGTAAGCACATACCTGGCAGGCGTCCAGGTCCTGGCCCAAACCAAAGGCGGCACCCTGGCCAGAATCATAGCGATGGCAGCGACCATCACCGCGGGGCTCGCACAGGTGGCAACCATTTCGTCGCAGAAATTTCGAGGACGAACAGCGGGAAGAATGAGCGCGTCTGCATCGCTACCAACGGCTGAAGCAACGGAACCAAACCAGCTGATCAGCAACCCACAAACCACAAACCTCGGCACCAACGGACAGCCTCAATCGATGCCCACAGGGAACCAGGGTGGATCCGAGAGCGGGAACCCGGGCATGAGCAGCCAGCCAATCAGAGCCTACGTAGTAGAGCGCGACATAAGCGAAACGGAGCAACGAGTAAGGCAGCTCAGTCAATTTGCAACTTTAAGCTAAAAAGCACATTTATTAGGGATGGACAAAAGCCTGCCGATTTACGAGCTCACCGTGGACCAGCTCGACGAAGGGGTACAATACGTAGCCCTGGTCGACCTACCAGCAATAGAGCGCCCATTTATGGCTTTCTCCAAAGCGGCTCATAAATTCAGGGAAACAGGCGAACGCAGAGTGCTTACAGGACCAGTCATGCTGGCAGACACTCCGATTTATCGAAACGACGAACGAGGGGAATACTACGTACTTTTTTCAAAGGAAACGATCCGCAAAATCGTTCAAAAATATTTCAAGCAGGGAAACCAGCACAACGTCAACGCACAGCACAAAATTGAGCTCGACGGCGTTTTCATGTTTGAGAGCTACATAACAGACGCGGCCAGAGGCATCAACCCACCCAAAGGATACGAGGACACAAGCGACGGAAGCTGGTTCGGATCCTTCAAAGTAGAAAATGACGACGTCTGGGATAACAGGGAGGCATTCACAGGATTCAGCGTGGAAGGATTATTCGGAATGACGCGGCCAGGCGACAAAGTAGCGACCACCGAAGTAGACCTGATAACCAATCTGCTGAAGGAATTGACACAATCAATTTGCACAAAACAAACCAAAACCCCATTTAATAGCATGAGCTTAAAATCCGCATTTGCCGCGCTACGAGCAGAGCTCCAGCGATTCGGCAACACCATGAAATTAAATTTTGCTGATTACAAGCTGGCTGACGGAACCACGGTGCGCGTCGACGGAGATCTGATACCAGGCACCGCGGTCTACGTGATCACAGAAACAGGCAGCCTACCAGCCCCAGACGGAGAACACGTCCTGGAGGGCGTTGGAAAAATCACGGTCCAGGGCGGAGTAATCATGGAAGTCGAAGGAGCAGAACCAGCTGCAGCCGCCACAGCAAACCCAAGCGAAGGAGGCGAAAATACCGTGGAGGTCGAAGCCGAAATCGCCCCAGACGCAGCCGCGGTGATCGTGGAAAAAGTGAAGGAGGGATACCCCGAAATCGACCCGGCTGTAATCGAGCAAATCGTACAAAGGCACCTGATTTCAATCATGGATGAATTGAAAACCGCCTACACCCAGCTCGGCTGGATGAAGGAAAAAATGTCCATGTTTGGCACCCAGGTAGATGAACTGAAGGCGGAGGTAAAAAAACTTGGCGAACAGCCCCAAGCACAATCCCAGCAATTCAGCACACCACACGCAGGAATAGCAAGCGGACGCAAAGAAAAAACCGCTCAAAATTTTGATGCGCTTGTAGGAACATTAAAAAATAACACAAAACAAACCAATTAAAAAAATAAAGCCATGTCATTTAACATTGCAGGATTAACCACCTACGTCGACCAGCAAAGATTACCGCTCATCACAAAAGCGGTTTTTCAAGCCAAATCAGCTTCGCTTTTTACCAAGCAAGTCGGAATCAAATCAGCCGCGGAGCTGAATTTGTTTGACACCGACGCAGCACTACAGCGGGCCAACACCTGCGGGTGGAACGTAGCAGGCGCCGCATCTGGCAACACAGCATTCACGCAGCGCAGGCTCACCGTACTTCCAATCAAAGTACAGGAAGCGCTCTGCCCACGAACGCTCGAGCAATATTGGATGCAAAACCAATTGACCCAGGGAGCCAATTACACAGGAATTCCATTCGAGCAGCAATACGCTGAACAAAAGGCGCTTCGCATTTCAGAAGCCATCGAAACCGCCATCTGGCAGGGCAACGCAACCACGCTGGTCACAGGGATGAACACTTTCCTGCAGGGCGTTTCTGCCGATACCGTGAACGGAAACCCCGGCGCAATCACCACAGGAACAGGCATCACAAGCGCCAACGTCAGCGGTATTATGATGAACCAGTACAGGCTCATCCCAGCGGCGCTGATCCACCGCGACGACCTCATCTGCTATATGGGATGGGACACCTTCCGCACGCTGGTCAACGCGCTGGTTGCAAACAACTGGTTCCACTGGAAAATCGAGCAGGGTAACAACGGAGAAATCTACTACCCTGGAACGAACCTCCGCGTGGTGGCGGTCAACGGCCTGAACGGAACGAACCGAATCTTCACAACGTACCAGGGCAATTTCTTCTTCGGAACAGATTTGCTGAACGACGAAGAGCAGTTTAATATGTGGTATTCGGTCGACAACGATGAGGTACGTTTCTCCGCATTTTTTAAGATGGGAGTGAACCTGGCGTACCCTGACCTCGTCGTGCAATTCCGATTGAGCGAATCATAACACAATAAAAACATAAGACATGAGCTGTGCTTTAACACAGGGTTACACCCTGGGATGCCGCGACGCAGTCGGAGGCATCAAAGAAATCAGGATTGCATCCTTCAACCCGACAGGTACATTTGCCACAAACCTTTCTGGAATCGTAACGGCGTTCACAGGATACGCTTCGGGCACCGCTGGAAGCAACGCATTCTACCGCTACGAGCTGACCAAAAATACCAGCATGCTCAGTGAAGCGCTGACGTCCAGCCTGGAAAACGGAACGGTTTTTTACGACCAGCAAGTGAACTTCGTGATTAACAAATTACAGGTCCAGGTCCGAAACCAGCTGATGTTCATGGCACGGAGCCGCGTCGTAGCGATCGTGACGGACTACAACGGACAGCACTACCTGATCGGAGCAGAAAACGGTGCCGACGTAAGCGCGGCCACGGCTGACACAGGGACCGCGTTCGGTGACCGAAGCGGCTACAGCACCACGATCCAGGGCCTGGAACGATTCCCGATGTACGCGGTGAGCGGAAGCATCCTCGCAAATTTGACGGCTTCGGGTAACATGGCGGGTGCAACCAACGGAGGCGGATTGTAAATTTACCCCAGGTTTAGTTTAGAGGGCCACAGCAGCCATCCCGCCGTTCGGGGTGGCTGTTGTATTTTTGGCCCATGAAGATTTGCATCGTTTACAACGCGCACCCAACAGGGTGCAGCCTGTACCGCCTGGAGCTACCAAACGCGCACCTGGCAGAAAAATACCCGGAATTTGACTTCGTTTCGGTGGCGGACCTGGCCACGGTTTCCCCAGCGGAGCTATCCACGGTCGACCTCTTCGTCGTCAACCGATTCTGGCTGCACGGAACACCCGACCTGGTCCAGCAGGTCTACGAAGGGCTGACCGCGTTCGGCGCCAAAGTTTTATACGACATCGACGATTATTGGGTGCTGGAAAGCGGGCATCCATTTTACAAAGATTACACGGAGCGGAAAACCGCGGAAACGATCCGAGCCCACATCAGGCTGGCCGATGTGGTGACCTGCAGCACGAAGCACCTGGCAGAGAAAATATACCCACTGAACAAGAACGTGGTGGTCCTGCCGAACTGCCCATTTTTAAAATACGCCCAATACACCCCAGACCCAAGCATGGAGCGCGACACCGAAATCGTGAAATTCGGATGGTTCGGAGCAGCCCAGCACCAAGAGGACATCCAGGTCATGCAGAGCGGATTGGACCTGCTCGGAATGGACAGGAGCCTCGACGGAAAATACAAGCTCTACCTGGGAGGATGGGCAGCAGGGCACCCAACCTACGCGGACTACGAGCGCATGATGAGCTGGAACGGAAAGAACCCGAACTACGGACGAATAAACGCCGCGGACATTTACAGCTACGTGACAGGCTACAATTACATCAACGTAGCCCTGGCGCCGCTGCGCGACACCACCTTCAATAAGCTCAAATCCGAGCTCAAAATCGTGGAGGCAGGCTACATGAAGAAACCGATTATTTGCAGCGACCTGATCCCATACAGCGACGTAATTAAGCACGGACAGAACGGATTCCTGGTGCCCCACAAAAAGCCCAGGAATTGGTACAAACACATCCGCGACCTCATGCACGACAAAGCGATGGTGGCCGAAATGGGAGCAGCGCTGCAGGCGGACGTTCTCAGGGAATTTGACATGGACCGAGCCGGCTCCATGAGAGCAGCGATATACAAAACCACAGGCAGGAAACCAACCCAATAAACCAAACCATATGATAGACCAAATCACAGAGGCAAACCCAGAAACCGAATACCTGACCGCTGACGGATTCAACGAAGCGATCCTGGGCGTAGAGCAAGAAACAAATCGAATTATTTATTCCGTGGCAAAATGCCTGGAAATTCTTAGGCGACGCGACGGAATGACAGAACTCGAGGCACGCGAATATTTTTCGTGCAACTTAGAAGGAAGCTCGGTAGGACCACAGACGCCAATCTGGTGCTACGACGATTTCACGTAAAAAACCGGGTTTTGCTCATTTATAGGTATGCTGGTTTTAACCCCGAACGCAAACAATACGATCACGGTGACCTGGTACCAAAGAGCAGGAGCAGGCGACCGATACCAGCTGCTGATGAGGCACCTGGCAACAAACACCATAAGCACCATAACGCTGCTCAAATCGAGCAACGCCTCGACATACCCGCTGCGATTTGATCGATTCACATTTGCGCTCGGCTCGGTTCCAACAGGCCAATTTCGATACATCGTTTACGACACCAACAGCACCGCAGCCGCGGCAACCCAGATCGTGGAAACGGGCCTGGGAATCGTGACGCAAACAGCAACAACGCTGATCGCATACACAGGGAGCCAAACCTACGTGACATACAACGGAGCTGGAATTTTTGACCCAACATTTGACACCACATTTAACTGACCATGGCATCACAAAACAGGGCCACGCTGGACGCGGCTGCAAACGTAATTAAAACAGAAACCGCTGTAGGCGCCAACACCGCAGTGCGGGTGGGCACCATGGTTGAGGACCTGGCAGATAGCGCCCTGATCCTGGCGGAGCGGCAGGTAGGATGCACCGCCGTAACAGGTGGGAGCACGTCTGTAAATTTGGGCACAACCAACGCAAAGGTAACCGTAACCACCGTGGCTCAATTGGCCGTACAATGCAATGCGGGCACCAACGCTACCATAACAACAGGTTCAACACCAGCGCAGGTGACAGGCATGATTCAGGCTGTCATTCATTTTACAACCATAGCGAGCAGGCGAGTCATATTTTACATAGCGCTCAACAACGTGGTTCAAGCCATCAGCGTGGCCGAAACCACAACAGGCGGCACGCACCAGCACAGCGTTGTCTGCCAGTTTCTGGGTAACATTTTTGGCTCCACCGAAATCAGCATTTATGGCAACGCCCCAGCAGGCACCATCGGCGTAACAATAAACAGCATAAACCTGACCTACCACACGGTATGAGCATAAAACATTTTTTTACCAGCTGGCCTGGATTCGAACACAAAGTTCCGATCATGAAGGAAAACCGCCAAGCGGACTTCATCAGCTACGGATTGGTCAACGAATACCCATACTACCTCCTGGATAATTACAGACGGAGCAGCAAACACAACGCGATCGTCAACGGAAAAGTAACCTACATTCTGGGCAACGGATGGCAACCAGAGGCAGAGGCAACCGTGGAACAGCAAGCGCAGTTCATAAGATTTTTTGACACGATTTGTGGACAGGACGACCTGAACGATTTGACCGAAAAGCTCGCGCTGGATTTTGAAATTTTTAACGGATTCGCAATCGAAGTAACCTGGGCGAAAAACGGAAGCATAGGCGCTCTGGCGCACGTGCCTTTCGAGCAAATCAGGATGAACAAAGACGACGACCAATTCCAGGTAGCAGAATGGTACACAAGCGAAATGGTGCAGAAATTTCCAAGACCAGACGAAATCTGCAAATACCCAAAATTTGACCCAAACAAACGGATTGGCAAGCAGCTATACTACTACCGCGTCTACAGCGCAGGAGTCAAATATTACCCGCTACCAGAATACCTCGGAGGATTAGCCTGGATCGAAGCGGACGTGCAGGTAGCCAACTTCCACAACCAGAATCTGCGAAACAATTTTTGGGGCGGCTACCTCATAAACTTTAACAACGGAATACCAACACCCGAGGAACAGGCCGACATCGAGCGACAAATCAAACGGAAATTTAGCGGAACCGATAACGCAGGTAGGTTCGTCGTCAGCTTCAACGATGACGTCACCAAAGCACCAACCCTGGCACCGCTGACACCAAGCGACATGGATAAGCAGTTCGAAATTCTGAACCGCGCCATCCAGCAAGAAATTTTTGTCAGTCACCGCGTGACCAACCCCATGCTCTTCGGAATAAAAACCGAAGGCCAGCTGGGAGGAAGAAACGAAATCGTCGAGGCATACGAACTTTTCAAAAACACCTACATCAACGACAGGACCAAGCGGATCGAGCGACAGATAAACTACCTCGCCTCATTTAATCAGGTGGCACCGCTGCGGCTGATCCCAACGGAGCCGATCAGCGAGCGCCTGAGCGAACAGGCCATGATCGGTATAATGACACCCGAGGAACTGCGTGAAAAAGCAGGATTGCCACCGCTGGAACCAGCAACGGAAACTACAACCAACGGACAGCCAGCGGAGCCGGCTCAACAGATGGCCAGCAACGAAGCGATCCGCAAATTATCAGGCAGGGAATACCAGAACCTGATGCGGATCGTCCGCCATTACATCCAGGAAAAAATCACCCTGGAAGTAGCCAGGACCATGCTGGCATCGGGATTCGGGCTGAACACACAGCAAATCGACACGCTGCTGGGAGTCAACAAGCAATCCTTCGCACAGGCCACACAGACGCCCCAGGACGAAGCCAATCAGCACGAAGCAGAGGAATGGACCGATGAGCACTACGAAGCGCTGGAAACGCTCGTGATGCGATTTGGGAGCGACGCTAGCGAATACGAGATCCTGGGCACAAAACAGCTGATTTACTTCAGCGAAACGGAGCCGATCGCACCCCAGCTGGACTTCAACCAGAAAATGGCATTTGCTCAGCTCAGCGCAGAGGACAAAGCCCTGGACCAGCGGATCATCGACTACCGCAAAACCAACCGAACCGCGAGCATCAAAGAGATGGCAAAGGAATTCGGTGTCAGCACCAAAAAGCTGATGACCCGCGTGGACTACCTCCTGGCCAACAAACGCTACCCCCTGGCCGAAGCCATAACGGACATCACAGGTGAAGCGCTCGAGGAAAAAATTGCTGAAATCAGAATCGAGGAAGGGATCCCAAAGGCAGACGCAAAGAAAATTGTCGCCCTGGAAACCCGCTACCGCTACGCCTGGATCAAGCCATACACCAACGCATTCCTAAAAACCTCCAGGCGATTCTGCCAGATCATGCAAAACGCAAGCGACGCAGGGAAAATCTATACCAGGGCGGAAATCGACAGCATAAGCACGATGATGAATTACAACGTCTGGACCAGGCGCGGAGGCTGGTGGAAAACACCAAGCGGAGTGAATTCACCCAGCTGCAGACACACCTGGGAGCAGGTCGTCGTCAAGCGAAAATAAAAAAACCGAAGCATGAAAGCGCTATTTATTACAGAACAAAATCTCCTGGACGCGAGCATCCTGAATGAAAACATAAACTACGCCCAGATCAGACCAACCCTGGTCAAAGCCCAGGAAATGCGGATCCAACCAGTCCTGGGCAGCACGCTATACAACGAGCTGATAACACAAATCACAGGAAATTCAGTCAACGTAGCAAACCAAACGCTCCTGGACGACTACATTCAACCAGCGCTGATCCAGTGGATTTATTACGAGCTGCCTACCGTTTTGGCATTCCGATTCATGAACAAAGGAATGGTGCGAAGGACCAGCGAAGAATCAACGCCCATGAGCATGGAAGAAATCGCTCGATTGACGGACCGCATGAAAAACGACGCTGAATGGTACAGCGAACGAATAACCAGATTCCTGATCGAACATCGCGAGGATTACCCGGGATTTAACCAACCAGATCCAGCGCTCGATACCATCTACCCAAACCCGACGAATTACAACACAGGGATGGTGCTGGATACCAGGACCAGGATGGGTGGACTCGGCCTGGATTTGCCACCTGGATTCCCAGACCAATATCACGGATACTACGGAAATTTTTATAACACATGAGGTCAAACGAACGCGGCGCAGCCGTTAA
>JBBAJN010000118.1:0-9636 GCA_040404045.1 Chitinophagaceae bacterium | reverse complement strand
GATCGCAACTGCGAGGGGCATTTCACGATAAGCCGATGCGTCGGTGGCATAGAGGATCTTCATCCGCTGGTCTGTATGCAGATCACCTTCTAATTCGGCGGCTAACAGTGAAAGTTTCTCTTTCATAAAAATCAAAAAGTCAAAAGCCAAAAGTCAGAGCTAATCCGACTTCTGACTTTTGACTTTTTTTATGGATTAAGCTAATCTCTTCTTCAGGTTCTCGTCAATGGCATCCAGGAATTCTTCCGTATACAGGTAATGGTCACCATGGTTTACTTTATTCCCGTGGATACATACAGCAAGGTCCTTCGTCATCTTGCCGGATTCAACCGTTTCAATACAAACCGCTTCCAGTGCATTTGCAAAATCGATCAGTGCCTGGTTGTTATCCAGTTTGCCACGGAAAGCAAGGCCTCTTGTCCATGCGAATATAGACGCGATGGGATTGGTGCTGGTGGGTTTCCCCTTTTGGTGATCGCGGTAGTGGCGGGTTACGGTACCGTGAGCCGCTTCAGCTTCCATGGTTTTGCCATCAGGCGTAACCAGTACGGAGGTCATCAAACCTAATGATCCGAAACCTTGCGCTACGGTGTCACTTTGCACATCACCGTCGTAGTTCTTACATGCCCAAACGAAATTGCCATTCCATTTCAGCGCGCTGGCCACCATGTCGTCGATCAGGCGATGCTCATAGGTGATGCCAGCAGCTTCAAACTTGGCCTTGAACTCGTTGTTATATATTTCTTCAAAGATATCTTTAAAACGGCCGTCGTATTTTTTCAGGATGGTGTTCTTTGTGCTCATGTACAGCGGCCATCCTTTTTGCAAAGCCATATTCATACAGCTGCGTGCAAATCCGATGATGCTCTCATCAACATTGTACATGCTCATGGCCACTCCGGGGCCTTTGAACTGGAACACTTCGTGTTCGATCACCTTTCCGTCTTCGCCTTCAAATTTGATGGTGAGTTTTCCTTTGCCGGGTACAACGAAATCGGTGGCCCGATACTGGTCGCCGAAAGCATGGCGGCCAACAATGATCGGTGCATCCCAGGTAGTCACCAGGCGGGGAATATTTTTGATAACGATGGGTTCGCGAAAAACGGTTCCGTCCAGGATATTCCTGATGGTACCGTTCGGGCTCTTCCACATTTGCTTCAGGTTGAATTCTTTGACCCTTGCTTCATCAGGGGTGATGGTTGCACATTTGATGCCCACACCATACTGCCTGATCGCATTGGCCGCGTCTACAGTCACCTGGTCATTGGTTTCATCCCGGTATTCCACGCCAAGGTCGTAATATTTGATATCCACTTCCACATAGGGGAGGATCAGTTTTTCCTTGATGAATTTCCAAATGATCCGGGTCATTTCATCGCCATCCAGTTCTACAACCGGATTCGCAACTTTGATTTTTTCAGCCATCTAATTATTGTTTGATTTGGGAGGGTGAAGTTAAGCAATTAGCTGATTGGCTCATTGGCTAATTAGCTCATTCTTTACATTCTGTCAGCTTTCATGATGGGGGCGCCCCCGAACAGGTATTCAGAGAAATGTCTGATGACTACTAAGGACAAAGGCCTGAAGAATCAGCCAATGAGCCAATGAGCCAATAAGCCAATCCTTACCCCAGGGCCACATCCAGTATCATCATGACGGTAAAACCGCCGATGAATCCCAGTACCGCAAGATCCGTGTATTTGTCGCGCTGCGTTTCCGGGATCACTTCTTCCACCACCACATAGATCATGGCGCCGGTTGCAAAGGCCAGGGCGAAGGGGAGGATGGGTTGCATATAGATCACGGCCACCGCGCCGATCACGCCGGCCATGGGTTCCACTACGGCCGACAGTTGTCCATAATAGAAGCTTTTAAGCCGGCTCATCCCCTGTCGCCTCAGGGGCACAGAAACAGCAAGGCCTTCCGGGAAGTTCTGGATGCCGATACCGAATGCCAGCGCTACGGCTGCGGCAATACTGGCCTCGGGCATTCCGTTTGCGGCTGCGCCAAACAGAACCCCAACTGCCAGTCCTTCCGGGATATTGTGGAGGGTGATGGCCAGGATCAGCAGGGTGGTTTTTCGCCACTGGGTCTTCATGCCTTCAGTCTCGTGCTCGCCGAAGTTGATGTGCAGGTGTGGCATGTATTTGTCGAGCAAAAAAATGAACATCGATCCCGCCAGAAATCCAACTGCGGCCGGCATCCATTTCATGGAGGGGTAGAGGCGTTCCGACATTTCTATGGCTGGGTTCAGCAGTGACCAGAAACTGGCCGCTACCATCACGCCGCCTGTAAAGCCAAGCATGATGTCCAGCACTTTCCTGTCGATGGTTTTAAAGAAGAACACCAGTGACGCGCCGGCAGCGGTTACCAGCCAGGTGAATGTGGTGGCTGCGAGGGCCGCCCATACGGGCCCTACTTCCCTGACAAAATTTTCAATGATGATCATGAGCGTTCAATTTTTTTTACCCATACATGCCTGGCGACAGCCTCACTTAGGATAAAGGGCTGGTGCCTGCCGATCCTGATTTCGAGGCTGTTGTCGAAGTTGAATTTCTTCCTGACCTCAAGCCGGGTACCGATGGAAATATCGTTGTGTTTAAGAATATCCAGCATTTCCGCCGTTTGGTTTCCAACATGGCAAACTTCCATTACGTGGTTCAGTGGAATGACCGTGATACAAACCCTTTCGTGCGTGGCGATCTTTCCGTGCTGGTCCGGGATGGGATCGCCATGCGGGTCGAACCTCGGAAAGCCAAGGAATTCATCCAGTTTGTCGATCAGTTTCTTACTGGTGACATGTTCCAGTTGCTCTGCCACTTCATGCACCTCATCCCAGCTGAATTTGAGCTTTTCCGACAGGAAGAATTCCCATAAGCGATGGCGTCTGATGATCCCGAGGGCCACCTTCCGTCCGTCGTTGCTGAGCCGGAAACCCTGGTATTTCTCGTAGTTCAGCAGTTTCTTGGTTTTCAGTTTTTTCAGCATGTCGGTCACCGATGCCGGCCTGGTCTTTAACTCGGCTGACAACTCATTGGTGGTCACCATGCCCTCATCTCCCTGCAGGTGGTAAATAGCCTTGATGTAATTCTCCTCGCTGGTTGAATACGTCATGGAAGAAAAAATAATTTAGACAAATCTAAAAAATATTTTTTATTCGTATCAAATATTCCATACTGGTGCTGCAGGCATGGTCTTTGGTGGATTTTATTTAACTTGACCGCATGATCAGGATCTTGCTTTGCCTCTTCTTTATTGCCGTCCTTTTTTCCTGTAAGTCGGGCAAGAAGTCATTGAACAGTGATGAGGCCATTACTGCCGGGGAGTTCGTGGAGTCATTCCCGGAACTGAAACTGCCTTTCGCCCTGCAAGACACCATCTTGGA
The DNA here is from genome assembly GCA_040404045.1 of Chitinophagaceae bacterium. Lineage (GTDB taxonomy): Bacteria > Bacteroidota > Bacteroidia > Chitinophagales > Chitinophagaceae > Pollutibacter. The sequence goes on along the minus strand of JBBAJN010000118.1, from coordinate 6,251 downwards.
TAATAAACTGGGGGATTCAGCGCTGATTAGCGCCAAATTGCTCCAGGAATTCATTCCGGATACCCTGTACAAAAAAGATTTTAAGGGTTCCAAACCAAAGTTTTATGCCATCGGCCGGGCGGAAGACAAGAACGAGGACCATTACCTGGTGATCAAGGCAGCAACAGGCGCAAAGCAGGTGGCCTATATCGTTTGTTTTGATAAGGATAAACTGTTCAAAGCGGGTATGCCCCTGGTGAACAACAGTACGGATAGAAATGTGGAACTGGAGGGTTCGCTCGATAAGAAATTCACCATTTCCCGGAACAGGAAAAAGAAGACGCGCGACGGACAGGTTTACTATTCCCGAAATGTGTATGTGTATAATAATGTTGGAACATTCACTTTGATCCTGATGGAATCCAATGAGGTCCCCGAAGACACAGAAGTCTATAATCCAATAGATTCGGCGGCGGCTAGTTTTAAATGGACCGGCGATTATGTAAAGGACAAGAGAAATTTTGTCACGGTTAGGGATGGCTCAAAACCGAACAGACTCAGTTTCTTTATCCATTTCGAAAAGAATAACGGAGAGTGTATTGGAGAGCTCAAGGGTGAGGCCGATGTGGTACAGGCCGCTACCGCCCGATATTCAGCTGCTGGAGATCCCTGTTCACTGGAATTCAGGTTTGAGAACGGTAAGGTCTCCATCACAGAACTGAGTGGTTGCGGAAACCATCGGGGGATCAGGTGTTTCTTCAACGATAGCTACCCTAAAAAGGCGAGCAGGGCAAAAAAGAAAACCCAGGCCGGCTCGAAGTAGGCTTATTTTACCAAACTCTTTGCGTAAAATCGACACACCGGCAATCTTATTAGCCATTTTACGTTTATATTGCGTCCCTTAAATAAAGCAAGGAAACCCTGACCATGTCTAACTTTACCCATTACAACGTACCCTATTCCGTAGATCCACGATACAATACGAAGTCGGCTTACTTCTCCATGGAGTTCGCTATCCATCAGGCCCTGAAAATATACAGCGGTGGTTTGGGCTTTTTGGCAGGATCACACCTGCGGAGCGCGTTCCAGCTTAAACAAAACCTGATCGGGATCGGCATTCTCTGGAAATACGGTTATTATGACCAGGGCCGCAACCAGGATCAAACCCTCCATGTTCAATGGAATGAAAAGATCTACAACTTTCTGCAGGATACAGGAATTAAATTCCAGATCGATATTCACGATGCCCCTGTATTGGTAAAAGTATGGTACCTGCATCCTGATACCTTCCGCAGTGCACCTCTTTTCCTGATGAGTACAGATGTGCCTGAGAACGATTATGTTTCACAAACGATCACACACAGGCTCTATGACGCCAATGTGGCCACCAAAGTGGCGCAGTTCACCCTTTTGGGAAGCGGCGGAGCCAAATTGCTTGCCATAATCAATTACCATCCTGATGTGTACCACCTGAACGAGGCACACGGTGTCTCCTGTGTGTTCCACCTTCTCAAGAAATTTGGCAGTAAGGAAGAAGTCAGGAAAAGGCTGGTGTTTACCACCCATACCCCGGAAGAGGCGGGCAATGAGAAGCACGATATCCACCTGTGCCAGAAGATGACTTATTTCAACGGTTTCAGTTTGGATGAAGTAAGGCAACTCACCGGTATAACCGATGACCAGTTCAACCACTCCCTGGTGGCCCTCCGCTTTGCGCGGTTGTCTAATGCAGTATCTGAATTGCATGGTCATGTGAGCAGGAAAATGTGGGGTAAGTATCCGGGTATTGCAAACATCATCCATATCACCAACTCCCAGAACTGGAGTTACTGGGCCGATAAACAGCTCTATTATGCGATGGATGAACAGAACGAAGAACGATTCATCGATCGTAAAAGATATTTGAAGAAAAGGGCATTTGATCTCGTGGCCGACCAGACTGGCAAGCTTATGGATCCCGATGTGTTCACCATCGTTTGGGCCAGGAGGTTTGCAGGCTACAAGCGCGCAGACCTGATCACGAGGGACAAAGCCAGGTTTGAGAAATTGTTGAGTAATAAAAAATACCCCGTACAGATCATATGGGCGGGTAAGCCTTACCCCGTTGATTATCCTGCCATCAGTGATTTCAATTACCTGGTTCACCTGAGTAAAGCTTACGATAATGTGGCCGTTTGCACGGGCTATGAGTTGTACCTGAGTAAGCGCCTCAAGCAAGCCTCCGATGTTTGGTTGAACAATCCCAGGGTTCCGCGTGAAGCCTCCGGTACAAGCGGTATGACGGCTGCCATGAATGGTGCAGTCAATTTTTCTACCAACGACGGCTGGATCGTAGAGTTCATCGATCATGGTAACAATGGATTCGTTGTGCCACCGGTTGACTACGAAAAGATGACTGTGCATGATCAGGATCAGTATGATCTTGACCAGATCTATGAGATACTCAACAACCAAATCCTGCCGGCCTATTATGATGCCCCAGATACGTGGAGGCAGATCGTTAAGAATGGCATGCGTGACGTAAGATTTGAGTTTGACTCAAACAGGATGGCTCATCAGTATTATGAGCTCTTATATAATGCGCCGGATGGAGTATAGTAAGAAAATTGATATTCGCTGGTCTGACCTGGACCCTAACTTCCATATGCTTCATTCCAGGTATTATGACCTGGGGGCTTACATCAGGATGTGCTTTCTCATAGAGCATGGTATTACCGAAAATGAACTTGAGAAGAACCGGATCGGTCCCATTCTTTTAAGGGAAGAGTGTTCGTTCCGGAAGGAGATCAAATTCGGGGACCAGGTTGAGATCGATCTTCACCTGACAAAAGCCCGGGAAAATATGGTTCGCTGGTCGATCAGGCACGTTGTCACCTGCAATGGCAAACTCTCCGCTACCATCAATGTTGACGGATCCTGGATCGATATGGACAAGCGCCGTATGGCAGTGCCACCGCCCCATTTTAAGGATGGGTTTTTGAAAATGCCTCGCTCAGAAGATTTTCACTGGTTTTAGATTGTTAAAGTTCCACCCTTACAACATCCCTAAAACGCACTCTGCTTTCCGTTTAGCCGTATTTTTGCCTTATGATCCAGAAGATATCGTGCTTGATCGTTCTGCTGTTCCTGGTTGCCATGCCATACGCTTCCGCCCAGGTATTGGGCATCGATGAGTTCCAGAAAAAGATCTCTGGTAAAGACGTCCAGATACTCGACGTCAGAACGATAGGGGAGTACAACACCGGCTTCCTGAAGAATGCCTTACAGGCTGATTGGAATAACAGGGCGCAGTTCAATGATCGTACACAGCACCTGGACAAGAGCAAGCCTGTTTATGTATACTGTGCCAGTGGTGTCAGAAGCGCTTCGGCTGCCGCCGCTCTGCGCGAAAAGGGGTTTAATGCCATCAATATGGAAGGCGGGATGAATGCATGGAAGAAAGCTGGCAAGCCTGTGGAAGGCGCTACCAACGATGGCAGAATCAGCGCTTCTGATTATCAGAAATTTACAGCAGATAAAGGATTGGTACTGGTAGACTTCGGCGCACCCTGGTGTCCGCCCTGCAAGAAAATGGAACCTGTGATGGCAGAGGTGAAAAAAATGCCCGGCGTGATCGTCCGTTACGTGGATGGGGGAGCAAACACTGACCTGATGAATACCAATAAGATCGAGGCCATGCCCACGTTCATACTTTATAAGAACGGGAAGGAAGTTTGGCGGAAACAAGGCATCGTCACCGTTGAGGAATTTGAAAAACTGTTCAAATCAAATGCATGAAGCCGGCCCATGCTTTGCGCACATTGCTAAGCCTGTTGCTGTATGCCTCCCTGTACTACCTGGTCTTTCTTGATCCCAGAAGCATAGCCTTCCTGTTGGCCGTGATCATTTTACATGAAGCCGGCCATTTTGTTGCCATGAGAATGTTTGGGTACACCAATGTCAGGATGCTTTTCATTCCCCTGTTTGGCGCATTTGTGTCCGGCCAGCCGGGTACTGCAGATGCTGGCAGGAAAATGATCGTGCTGTTTGCCGGCCCTTTACCCGGGATCATGCTGGGAATGATCAGCGCTTTCCTGTACTCTGTTTCACAACAGCATATTTACTACCAGCTTGCCCTCATGTTCATATTCCTGAATGCATTTAACCTCCTGCCCTTAACCCCGATGGATGGCGGGCAGATGCTCGAGGTGCTGTTCCCGGATCAAAGCCGATGGGTACAGACCTTGTTCATTGTGACGGGTTCCATGGCCTTGGCACTGGTTATCTACATGACCCGAAATTATCCCCTGGCTATCTTGATCCTGTTGCTATGGTTCAGGCTTATGGTCATTTGGAAGAAAGTTCCGGAAACAGATAAAACAAAAAACGCCGGCCTCAGGAGGCTCGGCGTTTTACAAACATTTTTATGTACGTTGATCTGGCTGGTGTTCATCGTTTTGCCCATGATCACCCTCTACCGCATTTCCTGATCAGTCTTCCCTGTCAAGTTGGATGTTCGCATGGATCTTCACCTCATTGCTGACTACAGCGCCACCGGTTTCAGTCAATGCGTCCCAGGTAAGCGCGTAGTCCTTCCTGTGGATCTTACCGTTGATCTCAAAACCTGCTTTTGTTTTGCCGTAGAAAGGATCTTTGGTGATCCCAAAGAATTCAACATCCAGTGACACGGGCTGGGTTGTACCACGAATGGTCAGGTCTCCATTGAGGACATAATGACCACCTTTTTTTTCCAATCCCGTGCTGACAAATGTGAGCTGGGGGAAATACTCAGCGTCAAAGAAATCACCTGATTTCAGGTGCGTATCCCTGCTTTCGGCTCCCGTATCAATACTGTCCACATCCGCAGTAAATGTGATTTCAGCCTGTGTAAAATCATCCGAGCTTGTTACTACCTTGCCGCTGAAATTCTTGAAACGACCGGTTACGGTAGTGATGACCAGGTGTTTTACCTTAAAGGTTACTTCGCTATGCAGGGTATCAATGACCCATGATGTCTTTAATGCTGTTTCTGTTGACGTGTTTACTTGTTTTATGAATTGATGTTGTAACAACAAAATTAGTCCGGCGGTTCACCGCAGTCAAGGAAAAAGTATGGTGCTAATGGTATTTTTTACGGGTCAACTCCCGGAATTCAGAGAAACTCTGCTCCTGGTGCTGCCTGAAAAGCTTGCTGAAATGACTGGGATCTTCGAATCCCAGTGCGTAAGCCACCTCTTTCGCACTTAGTTCCGCATATCCTGCATACCGTTTGGCTTCCAGCATGATGCGGTTCAGGATGAAGTCCTTGGCGGATTTGCCCGTTTCCAGCGATATTACTTCGTTCAGGTAATTGGGGGTAATATGGAGTTCCCGGGCATATTCGGACACTTTATGCCATTCCCTGAAGCGGGACTCCAGGAGGTTGCGGAATTGTTTCACCAGCTGGGCCCGGGAATTGGTCTTCCCCATGACCGTGGTCTCCATATTGGCGGAAAGCCTCTTGCACTCCAGGAGGAATAACTTCAACCAGGACGCGATGGCATCCTGGTAATAGGCGCCTCCCTGTTTGAACTCGTCACGGATATGGTGCACCAGATGTTCCAGGTTGTTGACGTCCATACCCGGTTCAAGATGAAAAGGAGCCATGTCGTCACACTTAAAAAAGAACCCTGTGTTTTCTATCCATTGCTGCGATAGACCATGTTCATGCAGAAAGTCGGGCGTGAATAACAGCACATATCCTTTTGAACCTTCGTCCAGCTGCAGGTGATGCACCTGCTCGGGTGTAAGGAAGTAGATGGTGTCCGCGTTGACCGCATAGGATCGGAAATCAATATGGTGCAACCCGCTGCCTTGCCTGACCCAGATGATGGTGTAATAATTATGCCGGTGTGGAGTAAGGGCACTGGACGCTTTTTGCATGGATTCGATCTCCTCCATGGTTCTGAAAACAAACCCAGCCGGCATTCCATGTAACTTGAGAGATACGGTGTCAACCTGTTGTCTTCTTGCACTCGCCATGGTTAAAGTTAAACATTTGTAGATTTGCCGGGATGACATTACCTGCCGGCAGCAAATACCTGATGTTTCGGAACCGCCTTGAGAAGGTATACCGACATCGTTCCCGGCTGGCCAGAAGGCAGGGGATCTCCTGTTACCGGTTGTACGACCGTGACCTGCCTGAATTTCCGCTGATCATCGAGGTCTACGGAGCCAGTGTCTATGTGGCCGAATACAGGAGCAAACACAACCTGGATGACGCCGCTTACGAAGAATGGATACAGACGAGCCTT
>JBBAJN010000117.1:0-9673 GCA_040404045.1 Chitinophagaceae bacterium | reverse complement strand
AAAAAAGTTCAGACGCCCGGGTGTTTGCAGGGACGATGGTACAAAACTGAGCAGTGCTGCCCGGATGTCTTCAATGGTGATATCACGATAAAGATAAGTGGCCATCACAGCAGGAAGGCAATTGGCAATATTATGTACGGCCTTGCCTTCGAAGGTGAGTGGGATATCTTTCACTGCCATTACACGAACCTTCCAGGTGCCCTTCAACAGGCTGATGTATCCATTTTCAAAGACAGTGGCCAGTCCTCCGTTCTGGCAGTGTTCTTTGATCCTGGGGTTGTCTTCATTCATGCTGAACAAGGCTACGTTGCATTTCAGGTTCCCCTTCATCGCATAAACCAGGTCATCGTCCGCATTCAATATGGCGTAGCCATGGGGGAATACGGTTTCAGGGACAACCGCTTTTACCTTGGCCATCTGCTCAACAGAATTGATACCGCCGAGACCGATATGGTCCGCTGCTACATTGGTGACCACGGCAACATCACAGTGTTGAAATGCAAGTCCGGCTTTCAGGATCCCGCCCCGCGCGCATTCCAGAACAGCAAAGTCAACGGTAGGATCTTTCAGTACAAACTGCGCAGAAACAGGCCCGGTACAATCGCCTTTCATCATGAGTTGATTTTGGATATACACCCCGTCAGAAGTTGTATAGCCTACTTTCTTGCCCGCGCTTTTCGCAATATGGGCGGTCAGCCTAGTAGTCGTTGTCTTCCCGTTGGTTCCGGTTATGGCAATAATGGGAATACGCCCGCTCGAACCCTTGGGGAATAACATGTCGATCACAGGCTCTGCTGCATTCCTTGGCAAACCTTTAGCTGGCTCAATATGCATTCTGAACCCCGGCGCAGCATTCACTTCGAGGATGGCACCCCCAATTTCGTTTATAGGGGACCGTAAGTCCTGTACCATGATGTCTATGCCACAGATGTCCAAACCAATGATGCGTGCGATCCTCTCGAACATGAAGATGTTGGCAGGGTGCACTTCGTCCGTTACATCCTCGGAAGTTCCGCCGGTAGACAGGTTGGCCGTAGGTTTCAGCAGCACCAGTTCCCCTGCGGGTGGAATGGTCTCCAGGGTGTATCCTTTATCATTCAGCATCTTCCAGGTGAAATCATCCACCGTGATCTGGGTGAGCACCTTTTCATGTCCAAATCCCCTCCGAGGGTCCTTGTTGGTTTCATCGATCAGCCACTGGATGGTATGTTCACCATCACCGATGACCGATGCGGGTGTCCGCAGGGCCGCGCAAATGAATTTATAATTGACCACCAGCGCCCGGAAATCATAACCGGTTATGAATTTTTCCACGATCACACTCCGGCTGTAATGCTTCGCGGCATCAAATGCCTTTAAGGCCTGCTCCTCGTTCATGATGTTGGTGGTGTTGCCTTTGCCATGGTTTCCGTCGATCGGTTTGATCACAAGCGGGTAACCAAATTTCCTGATGGCATCATGCAGGCCTTCCGCTGTTCTCACCACGGTTCCGCGTGGAACAGGGATCTCAGCTGCTTCTAACAACATTTTCGTTTCTTCCTTATCGCAGGCAATATCCACGGCAATATTGGATGTGGTGGAAGCAATGGTTGCCCTGATCCTTTTCTGGTGGATACCATAACCCAGTTGTACCAGCGACTGTTTATTCAACCTGATATAGGGGATGCCTCTTTTTGCGGCTTCTTCCACGATGCATCCGGTTGATGGACCGAGCCTTGTGTTCTCCCGGATCTCCCGGAGCTTCTGTATGTCATCATCCAGGGAATATGCTGTTGTGTCTGCTAAGGCCTGGCAAATGTTGACCGAGGCCCGGGCTGCATACACGCCCGCATCTTCTTCCATATAATTGAACACTACATAGTATTCTCCTTCTTTATTTCCTGTACTCCTGGTTCTTCCAAATCCGCATTCCATGCCTGCCAGGGTCTGCAACTCTAGGGCAACATGTTCGATCACGTGCCCCATCCATGTGCCTTCCTCCACGCGCTGGAAGAATCCTCCGGGTGCGCCCACGCTGCACCTGTGGCCGTACATCGAAGGGAACATCTGTTTCAGCCTCTCGAGAAATCCGGGAATGTGGTTGGTTGGTTTTTCTTCCATTTCTTCGAGGTCCAGTTTCATTTGTATCAGTTTGGGGCGGCGAACGCTCCAATAGTTTGGTCCTCTCAGTACTTTTATTTCGTCAATACGCATAGATGATGATTAAGGTGGGGCAGACAATATATCAAAATTTTATCAATCAGTTTTTTCTATAAATTCGGCACTTATCTATTTTGACACATATGAGCCCTAAAGGTAAACTGTTAGCGATCGGTGGCGCGGAAGATAAAGGAGCGGATCAGGAGCGGGGGGATGTGCACCGGAACAACCTCAATTTCTTCGAACTGGGTATCCTGAAGAAGATCGTTGAGGAGGCAGGTGGGCGTGATGCGCGTATTGAGGTTGTCACAACAGCTTCCATGATCCCATATGAAGTGGGGAATAACTACCTGGATGCCTTTGGCAAATCAGGCTGTACCAATGTTGGGCTCATGCATATCCGAAACAGGGAAGACGCCCTGGAGGAGCAATACCTGCAACGAATCAAAGAAGCCAATTGTGTACTCTTCAGTGGTGGCAACCAGATGCGCCTCAGCACCATTTTCGGGGGCACCCAATTGCTTGACCTGATACGTGACCGTTACCTGCATAGCGATTTCCTGATCGCGGGAACCAGCGCGGGCGCCATGGCCATGAGCAAGACCATGATCTATGAGGGCAATGCCACCCGGGCCCACTTGAAAGGGGAAGTGAAGATCACTACCGGCCTGGGCTTTATGGACAATGTGATATTTGATTCCCATTTCGAAAAACGGGGTCGTTTTGCCAGGCTGGCACAGGCCGTGTCCGGTAATCCATCCTGTATCGGCATCGGTCTGGGGGAAGATACGGGCATGTTGGTGACCAACGGGAACCAGATGGAGGCGGTAGGTTCAGGCCTGGTCATCATTATTGATGGTCACAATATTCGGCATACCAATATTGCGGACATTCCCGAGGGCAATCCCATTAGTATTGAACACCTTATCGTTCATTTCTGCGAACACGGGAATGCCTACAAGGTCAGGGAGCGAAAATTTTTTATGAAATTGGATGGCGAAAAAGAACTGAAAGTCTAAAAGTTTTATATTTTGATGCTTTATCATTTGATCCAAACAGGCTCTGCATGCGTCAAACTAGTCGTTCCTTCTGGTTCTTTACCATCCTATTGTTGTTGCTGATGTCTGCTACAGATACCATACAGCAACGGAAAAAGAAAGTCATATTCTTCGGCGATTCCGTTACCCAGCAGGGCGTTGCCCCCGGGGGTTATCTGGACGTTATGAACACCATGTTGAAAGATCAAAAGCTGGATCAGGCCTACGAGTTGATCGGTGCAGGCATCGGCGGCAACAAGGTGTACGATCTCTACCTGAGGATGGAGGAAGACGTGCTGGCGAAGAAGCCTGATATGGTATTCATTTTCATCGGCGTCAATGACGTATGGCATAAACAGTCGCATGGCACCGGGACAGATGCCGATAAGTTCGAAAAGTTTTACTCCGCCATCATCTCCAAGCTGAAGGCGGCAAATATCAAACTGGCTTTGTGCACACCCCCCGCTATTGGTGAACGTACCGATTTTTCCAACCAGCTTGACGGTGACCTGAATAAATACAGTGCGATGATCCGTAACCTGGCAGCAAAGCATGGCCTGCCCCTGGTGGACCTTCGTAAATCCTTTCTGGACTATAACCTCGCGAACAATAAAGACAACAAGGAGTCAGGTATCCTTACGTCAGACCGCGTACACCTGAACGCTGCAGGAAACAAACTGGTTGCTGAAAATATGTGGCAGGTGCTGAAAGAAATGAAATAACTACCCGGCCTTGATCAGGTAAAAATTCTTCTTACCTTTTTGTACCAGCAGATATCTGCCATGCAGCAGGAATGTATGGTTGATCAGGCTGGCCGGATCGGTCAGCTTCTCCTTATTGACACTCAAGCCGCCGCCCTGGATCATTTTCCGGGCTTCCCCTTTACTGGGGAAAACGCCCGTATCTGCGAGCAGCGTCACGAGGTCTATGCCTTCAGTGAACCTGGCCGCGGGCAGATCATATACCGGTACGCCTTCCAGTGACAACAGCAGGTCCGCTTCGTTCAATTCCCTGATGTTTTCGGCGGCATTGCCGGAAAACAGTTTTTCCGTAGTCTGGATGGCTTTTTCCAGTTCTTCCTGCCCATGGATAAAGCGTGTTACTTCCTCCGCCAGTTTTTTCTGGAGCACCCTTTTTGCTGGGTCCGCCTGTTGTTCGGCAATGGCATTTTCTATTTCAGATTTTGGCAGGAGCGTGAATATTTTGATCCATTTTTCTGCATCTGCGTCTGAGGCATTGAGCCAGAACTGGTAGAAGTGATAAGGAGACGTCTTTTCCGGGTCCAGCCACACATTACCTTTCTCGGTTTTGCCAAACTTGCCACCATCGGCCTTGGTGATCAGGGGGCAGGTAAATGCAAAGGCTTCCCCGCCTGCTTTTCTCCTGATCAGTTCGGTCCCGGTCAGGATATTGCCCCATTGGTCGCTGCCGCCCATCTGGAGCTTACAACCTTTGTTTTCAAACAGCCAGTAGTAGTCGTACCCCTGCATCAACTGGTATGCGAATTCCGTATAACTGATGCCGGTTTCACCTTCAATGCGTTTCCGCACGGAATCTTTTGACATCATGTAGTTCACTGTAATGTGCTTGCCAACGTCCCTGAGGAAATGAATGAACGAAATGTCCCTGAACCAGTCGTAGTTGTTCACCAGGGAAGCCCGGGAAGGGTTAGTTGGGTCAAAATCAAGGTATTTCTCCAATTGGCGGCGGATGCCGTCTACGTTCTTCTTCAGGCTGGCCTCGTCCAGCAGGTTGCGTTCCTCGCTTTTACCACTGGGGTCGCCCACCATTCCGGTAGCGCCGCCCACCAGCGCAACGGGTTGGTGCCCGGCCCTTTGGAGGTGAACCAGCAGGAGAATGGGTACCAGGGAACCGATGTGAAGACTGTCTGCCGTTGGATCAAAGCCAATATAACCAATGGTTTTTTCCTTATTCAATTGCTCCTCCGTTCCAGGCATGATATCCTGCAACATCCCGCGCCAGCTCAGTTCTTCAATCAGATTCATGGTTCATTCAAATTTGCGCAAATGTATGACAGATTGGCTGATATGAAAACAGGCAATATAGGCCTGCGAAAGACGTTTAAAAGCTTTGTATTTGTTGACATCAAAAAAAGGCCTGATGCCCTGTTAAACCTTTATTTTTGTGTAATGTGCCGGTATTCAACCAGTTCCGGTACCATTGCTTATCGGAAAGTATACCTGATGAATCCAATCAAAAAGCTAATCTGCTATTTTTTGTTGCTGTGTTGTGTTGCAGGTGCAAAGGCCCAGTTCAGGAAATATTCCAATGAATTTCTCAATATAGGCGCCGGTGCCCGGGGGCTGGCCATGGGCGGCGCGCAGGTGGCTTCAGTGAATGACGGCACTGCGGGCTACTGGAATCCTGCCGGCCTCACCCAGGTCAAAGATTACCCGGTGCTCTCCCTGATGCACGCTGAGTATTTTGCCGGCATCGGAAAATATGACTACCTCAGCTTAGCCATCCCGTTGACAGACAAGAAAAGAACCATCGGTGTTTCCGTATTGCGGTTCGGGGTAGATGATATTCCCAATACGCTCTTCCTTGTGGAGCCGGACGGGTCCATCAATTATAACAACATACGCTCGTTCTCATCCGCAGATTATGCTTTTCTATTCAGTTATGCGCAAACGCTGAAGAAAACAGAGAAGAAGAACCTGAGTATCGGTGTGAATGCAAAAGTGATCCATCGTAAAGTAGGAACTTTCGCCAACGCCTGGGGATTCGGGCTTGATGCCGGCATCCAATACCAGACGGGTCGATGGAAATTGGGTCTTGCCGCCCGGGATATCACCACCACTTTCAACGCATGGACCTTCAACTTTACAGAAAAGGAAAAAGAAGTTCTCTACCTGACCAACAACGATATCCCTGTGAAGTCAACCGAAATGACAGCACCCCGCCTGGTGGCAGGTGTTGCTTACGATTTCAGGCTCACAAAGGATTTCAGCCTGTTGACAGAAGCCAATCTGGATATCACTTTCGATGGTAAGCGGAATGTGATCGTCAGTGCTGATCCGGTCAGCATCGATCCGCGTCTCGGACTGGAACTGGGATATAAGCAGGTCATCTTCCTCAGGACCGGGATATACAATTTCCAGCGCGCGCTTGCCGATGGAGATACCCTTAACCAAAAGAAAGTCTGGATCTACCAGCCCAGCATTGGGGTAGGATTCAAACTGAAACATATTGGCATTGATTACGCCTTTACCAACCTGGCTAACCAGTCCAATCCCTTGTATACCCATATCTTCTCATTACGACTGAACCTGGTCAGGAAGAAAAAAGAAAACTGAAGGCATGAAGAAGAACCTGTTAATGGTATTGCTGCTGATCCTGGGTATGGGCGCTGAAGCGCAGTACAACAACGAATGGATCGATTATAATAAAACCTATTTCAAATTGAAAGTGGGTTCTTCCGGACTTTACCGGATCAGCGCTGCAACCCTGCAGCAGGCTGGCCTCGGAAGCACACCGATCGAACATCTTCAACTGATTCGCAACGGCGTTGAAATACCCGTTTATACTACCAGGCCAACCGGGGCACCCGCAGCAAGCGATTTCGTGGAGTTTTATGGAGAAATGAACGATGGAAGGGCAGACACCCGCCTGTACAGGCAGGCCAGCCTGCATCTTGACAATACCTGGAGCCTGCAAACAGATACCGCGGCCTATTTTCTAACGGTTAACCCCACTGGCACCAATCTCAGGCTCACTGACGAAGCCAATAATGTAGCTGGAAACACACTGGCTGCCGACGCTTTTTTCACCTATACTTTTGTCCAGAGTTACAGGGAACAGATCAATCCGGGTTTTGCTGCAGTGCTGCTGCAGGCCTACGTGTACTCTTCTCCTACGATGCCGGGGAAGGATGGAGCAGCAGGGATATCTACCCGGCCTCACCACTCACAGAAACTCAGAATTTATATCCATTCGCATCCGGACCCGCTGCTGTGATCAGCGTTGGCGCGTCGGGCAATGCCTTTAACCAGCGCAGCCTGCGCGTTACCATCAACGGTACCCAGGTGATGAACCAGTCGCTCAATTTTTTCGCGGCCTCCACAACGCAGGCCAGTTTCCCGGTATCGTTATTAGGCAGGGCCGGTGGCGAGCAGATCGTTATCAATAATAACTCCACCGTGGCCACTGACAGGATGGTGGTGTCTAACTATAAGATCGCTTACCCGAGGACCTTTAATTTCGGCGGGACCAAGCGTTTTGAATTCCAGCTCAACCCAAATCCGGCTGGAAATTACCTGGAGATCACCAACTTCAACGCAGGGGCGGCAGCTCCCGTGTTGTACGACATCACAAACAGACGAAGGTATATTGGAAACATATCCGGCGGTGTGGTGAGGTTTGCTTTAAGGCCCTCCTTCCAGCCCAGGCGAATGGTGCTGATGAATGCGGAAACTGCGGAGATCAGGAATGTGAACCAGTTGGCGATCCGGAATTTCATAAACTATGCACTCCCTGCCAACCAGGGGAACTACCTGATGATCGCCCATTCTAAATTGTTTGCAGGGCCCGGTGGCAACCCCGTGCAGAATTATAGGGATTACAGGATGTCAGCGCAGGGTGGGGGATACAATGCTAAGGTCTACGACATTGAACAGATCATCGACCAATTTGCTTTCGGCATTAAGAATCACCCCATTTCAGTAAAGAATTTCATCAGCTTTGCAAGGGATACCTACACACAAAAACCCCAGTTCATTCTCCTCATGGGCCGTGGCACGCTATACAATGATTACAGGGTCTACGAATCGTTTGCAGCCACCAATGAGATCTCGCTGATCCCCACATTTGGCTCGCCGGGGTCTGACAACCTGCTGGCTTCACCCAATTATGATCCTTTGTCTGATATTCCCATCGGGCGCCTGGCAGCCGTGTCTGGCGAAGAGGTCGATATCTACCTGCAGAAAGTAAAGGAATATGAATCGACGCAGGTGAACGCAGTCAATACGATCAAGGACAGGGCCTGGATGAAGAATGTTGTTCATGCGATAGGAGGCAGTGATCCTTACCTCCAATCGATCATCTACGGATACATGAATATCAATAAAGGTATCCTGGAAGATACTTCCTACGGCGGGAAGGTTTTTTCCTTCAGCAATAACTCAGCGCTGGCCGCAGAGCAACTGACGTCGGACCAACTTGCCGGCTTGTTTGAAGAAGGCCTTGGCATCCTTACGTATTTTGGTCACTCGTCAACAAATACCCTTGAGTTCAATATCGAGGAACCCGAGAAATACAACAACAAGGGCAAGTATCCGCTGTTCATCGTGAACGGGTGTAATGCGGGTAATGTATTTTCCTACGATACCCTTCGAACCCAGGGCCAGGCATTTACCCTGTCCGAACGATACGTGTTCACCAGGGACAAGGGTAGTATCGGTTTCCTGGCCAGCACGCATTTTGGCCTGGTGAATTATCTTAACACCTACACTAATAGCTTTTACAGGGCATTTTCTACCGATCACTATGGGAAGTCTTTAGGGCAGGTTCAGGGCGGTGCACTCGCCAGGATGGTACAGATTACGTCGTTGTCTGATTTTTATACCCGTATGCATGCGGAACAGATCAGTATCCACGGCGATCCGGCAGTGAAATTATCAGTCGCCAATCTGCCCGATTTTGCCATTGAAGATCCCCTGGTCCGGGTGAGTCCAACGCCGGTGTCAGTTGCGGATAACAATTTCGACCTCGCCGTGAAATTCGTGAATCTGGGCAAGGCCACCAATGATTCATTCAGGGTCCGCGTACAAAGGCAGCTGCCTTCAGGCGCCCTGGTTGATATTTACAACGCAAGGAGGCTGGCCGTTCGAAATGCAGATTCGCTGAAGTTCTCTGTGCCCATCAATCCGCTGACGGATAAGGGCGAGAATAAGATCATTGTGACACTGGATGTGGATGGCAGGGTCAACGAAAGGTCTGAATCCAACAATACGGTCACGAAATCATTTGTGATCATAGAAGATGAACTGAGGCCGATCTCGCCATACAATTATGCTATTGTCAATAAGCCCAATATCACCTTCTATGCGTCCGCAGCGAACCCGCTTGCATCATCAAGGTCATACACCATGGAAGTGGATACCACTGAACTGTTCAACTCGCCATTCAAGAAAACAGTGACCATACAGTCGCCCGGTGGATTGCTTCAGTTCAATGTGCCTTCCCTCACCCTGGCAGACAGTACTGTCTATTACTGGAGAACTGCTCCGGTACCAAACCCCGGTGCTTCCATCGTCTGGAATACTTCTTCTTTTGTTTACCTGAGCAATAGTACTCCCGGGTATAACCAGTCCCACTTTTTCCAGATGAAGAAGAACCAGTATAGTAGAATGGAATTGGCGGCGGACCGCGTGTACAGGTTCAACACCCAGGAGAAACTGGTTTCCATAAAAACAGGTCTGTTCCCTACCCATTCTGGCGACAGGCTTCAGGTGAACATAGATAATGACATCGTGGAG
>JBBAJN010000116.1:8101-9694 GCA_040404045.1 Chitinophagaceae bacterium | reverse complement strand
CCTGCCTGGCTGATATCTCCTGATATCTCCTGACATCTTTCGACATCTTTCGACACCTGGCCTGTGGTTTTGGTCCGTTTTGCCTGGATCCGCCTGGCTTCCTGATATCTCCTGATATCTTTTGACATCTGGTCCGCCTGGCCTGGGTCCGCCTGGCCTCGGTTCGCCTGGCCTCGGTTCGCCTGGGCGCGGCCAGGGATCATATCGCAGAGAAAGTTATAGCCCGAATGTTTGCCAAAAAGGGGGTAATTATTGGAAATTCACGAAAGTTACGCGGCAAGCGATTATTGGCCGTCGCTGCGTCCGCTTTCTTTCGGTTCGCCTCCTTCGCTGATATCCCCTGACATCTCCCGACATCTCCCGACATCTCCTGACAACTGGCCTCTGTTTTTGCTCGGTTTTGCCTCGGGTCGCCTGGTTTCCCGATATCTCCCGATATCTCCCGATATCTCCCGATATCTCCCGATATCTCCTGACATCTGGGCCGGGGTTTGGCTTCGCCGTCGCGTCGTGCCTTCGCTGTTCTGTCGGTGCTATCGGGGCCTCTCAGCTGCCTAAGTCAAAGTTCTCCCTGGCTTCGATGACTTTTCCCAGGTGCTCATAGTTTACTCGCGGTTTCTGTTTGAAATCGCTGCTTTTGAGCGGCTCGCATTTCGCTGCTTCGAGCCTCAGTTCCAGGCGCCATGCGGTCAGATAATCCAGGCTCATCCGTTTAGATTTTCGGCCAGGATTTTGTGGAAGTGATCCACCGTTTTCACCAGGTGGTATTGGTAGCCAGCCGCTTCGATTGTCTGTTGCCATAGTTTTTGGGTTTTGCTTTGGGTTCCTTTGGTTGATTTGAATTCGATGAAGACCGCTCCCTGGTTGCCCAGGAGCGTGAGGTCTGCGACGCCTGGGGTGAGCCCCATGGTTCGGAGAAGGTGGCCGTGCTTTGGTCCTCTTGGGTTATTGTGGTTCAGGAACAGCCGTCCTTCGTGCTGTGGGTATATCAGGTGGAATAATTTGACGCAGGCAGCCTGCAGCCTGGTTTCTGGGCTTAGTGGCATTTTATTCGGTTTGGTTCTGGGTTTTGGCTTCGTTTGTAAATGATCGTATCGCTCGTAAATCGGTCACGATTTCCTTTAGAAGGGTTTTCAATTCAGCCAATATTTCCAATTCGTTTTGGTCCAGCATTGGTTTTTTTGCTTCTATGGCTTTGTTAAGGAATGCCAATTTAGCCTCGTATTTTTCAATAATTTCATTCATAGTAGTGTAGCTTTTGTTATGCGATTTGCTTTTAGTGGTTTGCCTCCTGTTGTGATTGTAATAATCCGTTCTGTTGAAATCTTCCGTTGATGGTGTTTTGCTATGGCTGTCAAATGTCCATCGGTTTTGTCTGAATAAAAATGCTGGCCTGGTTTGCCATTTGCTATAATCCAGCTTTCTATTGTGATTTGCCCTTTAGGTCTGCTCATGGTTTTATTGTTTTGGTTGTATAGTTTGGAATAATTTGCATTTGCAATCCAGCTTTTTATCGTGGTTTGCTCTTTTGGTTTGCCCATGGTTCTATGGTTTGAAATAGTTTGTATTTGCCGCATGGCGCGGTGATGGTTT
>JBBAJN010000116.1:0-8001 GCA_040404045.1 Chitinophagaceae bacterium | reverse complement strand
CATGGTTCTATGGTTTGAAATAGTTTGTATTTGCCGCATGGCGCGGTGATGGTTTTTACTTGGGGCCCGAATCCGTTGGAGCGGCTCAGCACGTATTCGCAGGAGGAGCCTTTGGTGCGTGCCTCAATTATCGTCCATGGCCGGTCCTTTGTGCAGGTGGTCAGCAGGATCAGGATCAGGAGCGTGGATCGGGGGTTCGGCTTCATGGCATTTCGTTTGGTCCGTATTCGGTTACTTTGGTGTATTGGAGCATTGCTTTGACGTGGGCGGTTCCCTGGGATCCGTTTCTGTTTTTGCGGACGATCACCTCCATGTGGTTTGCCTGGTTTTTGCGTTCCTCGCCTGCCAGGTATTCCGCTGGTCTGTGCACGAAAATTACTTTGTCCGCGTCAAATTCGAGCTGGCCGCTCTCTCGCAGGTCGCTTAGCATCGGCCTGTGATCGCCTCGTTGCTCGGTGTTCCTGCTCAGGCTGCACACGACCACTCCAAAAACCTCGTTCCGTCTGACCATGGCTTTGAGCGCTTTGCTTAGGTTGGTAACCTGCTCGGTTTTTCCTTTGGTTCGGTCATCTGGTAGCGGTTGCATGAGCTGGAGGTAGTCGATGTAAACGCCCTTCACTGGAATCTTTTTGAGGCGTAGGCGTTGGAGCTCCGTGTCGATCTTGGCTATGGTTGCCTCTGGCATATCAGTGATGAGCAGCGGGTGGTTTTTCACGGTGTCGATCGCCATGGCCATCGCTTGGAAGGTTTCCTGGTTCATCCTTTGCTCTGGGTCGAGGAATGCCGCTCCGTCGACTTCGGCCAGGTTGCTGGCTATCCTGGTCATCAGCTGGTTCGTGCTCATTTCGATGGTCACGAAGAGGATCACGCTCCCCTGGTTGGCCTGGTTCATGGCCATCTGCATGGCCAGGAGCGTTTTGCCCATCCCTGGTCGTCCTCCCAGGTAGATCAGTTCCCCTGGGGCCAATCCTATCAGGATCCTGTCTATGGGTCGGATGTCCGTTGGTGTGGTTTCGATTTTCACGCGCCCTGAAATTTGGGCCTCCAGCTTGATCATAAAGTCGACCAGCATGTCATGGGCTATAAAAGTCGTTGACGTGGCCTGTGCTGCCTGCAATTCCTTTAGTCGGGTGAATGCTCGCTCGATGTCAAAATCTCGCATCAGGTCGTGCTTTATCGCGTCCAGGCCGCGTTCCTGTTTGGCTTCGTCCAGGTGGGCCAAATAGACCTTCCATTTATGGGCGTTGTAAATTCCGTCTGTGCAGCTGGTCATTTCGATCAGGTGGGCTCCCTGCTTGCGATCCACCAGGGTTTTCCCAACCGTGACGATATTGACTGGGTTTCCTGCTTCGTAGTTCGCTTTGCATGCCTCGAAGATTTCGGCTCTGCCCTGGGTGAAGTGATCCTGGCTTAGCTCCGCCATGAGAGCGCTTACATCGGCTACGTCGCAGAGGAGGATGCCCAGCATCCGTCGCTCAGTAATAATGCTGGTCTGTGTCGGATCCATGGTTTTGGTTTGTGGTGCCGGGTTTTTGGTCCTCCCATCGTCGTCCGTTGATCCAGGTCCCTGGGTGAGGTAGGAATTTAGGATCCTGGTTTGCTCTGTTGTGGATCCATCCTGGCAGGTCCGCGATGGCTATTTTCTGTTCATCCTCGGTCAGTTTATCCCAGGCCCGCTCCGCTGTGGGTTTGTTTTCTTTGCGTGGGTATGCCTGCCAGAATTCCTCAAACCTATTATTTTTCTTTTCTTTTCTTATCTTTTCTTTTCTAGTGTCGGGTTGCTCATCGGGTGTTCCCTTTGGTTGAGCGTCTGTTGGACCTGTGCTCTGCTTTTGTTGGCGCTTGGCGAAGGAAGCGCGGCCAGCCGCTACGAGCTGGCCACGTCGTTCCTGTAGGGTTTCCGCCTGTTCGTCGAGGAATTTAATCTGGAGGTTTCCGCCTCCGTCATCCGCGATCAGCCGCAGCCTGATCAGCAGTTCGTATTGGCCGTCCGCCTCGAGCTCTGCTCGCTCCGTTGTCATCTGGCATCCCTGCGTCCAATAGATGCAGCATAGTCGGATGAAGGCGGCCTGGGCCTCTGCGCTCTGCCTGTAAATCCGGCCTGTGATCCAATGCGCTGGGCTAAATTTGAACCAGGTGATTCCGTTGGTTGACATCAGAATGGTGATTTTTCTGTTGGTTGCTGGGTTCCCTGGGTGCGCTCCTGGTTGATTTCGCTGCTTGGTTGAGCGGCCTGGAAGGGTGAGAATTTCCCGCTGATGTATTTTATTCCGCTTGCGCTGGTTTTTTCCCAGCCGACGAGCTGTTCCTCCGTTCCATCTTCGAAGGTGATTTTCCCTTTGTATTGGGGGCTTTTGTCTGTTTTCGCCCATTCATTTGGAAATAGGACGAAGGTTTTGGGTTGTGGTGCGTTTGCCATGGTTTGATTTGTTTTTGGTTTTGGTTGTGTTATGAAGTGATTTGGTAGTGTGATTGCGTTTTGGTAGATCGTTTCTGCGTCCAGGTGGTAGCATGATTTCAGGACCTGGCATGGTTGGCCGTTGGGCGCCTCCATCCAGGTTCCCTCTGGCATCAGCCATCCGAGGTTGTAAAAGTCGCGCTTGGGTATGCAAGCTATGTATTCCATCAGCCAATTTTCGGTGTCCAGGCTTAGGAAGGCGTACCAATCGGCGTGGTGTCCTCGCTGGGTGCAATCGACTTCGGCTATGTAGTACGGTTTCATGGGGCCTTTGCGTCGCTTGGTTTTGACGTCGATCCGAACTTGGTCTATCAGGAAGTCCGCTCCTATTTCGGTTCCGAGCGGTCCTGGGGTGAGCTTCGTCGCGGTTGGGCAGACGTTTTTCTGCCATAAATATTCGCCGAGCGCTCCGTCGATCAGGTGATCGCCGTTGTCGTCCAGGATCGTTTCTGCGTTCCCTGTGAACTTGCTTCCATCCCTGTTCTGGGTCCGTTCCACCATTGCGCGTGCTGCGTTCCAATCGGCGCTGGTTATCTCCCAGACCGCGGTTATAAATTGCCTTCGCATGCCTGTTCTGTTTCTGGTTCCTCTTGGTTTTTTTGTAGGGATCCAAATTTCCAGGGCCAGCCTGTTTCGAGGTGGACACCGTATTTGGTGCCCACCTTTACTACGCCTGCTCCTGCTCGCTCCAGGTCCACCAGCATTTTCTGGGCGGTCCGTCGTGCTACTCCGAGCTCCGCTGCGATTTGCAGCGTGCTCCGTGGTTCCTCTGTCAGGAGGAATATCAGCTTTAGTTTTAGGTCGTGTCGGTTCATTATTTGAAGGTTACTGCGATGGATGGTTTGGTAAGTTTGGCTGGCAGGATTGGTACCTCCTCGCCTGTTTCGTTGTCGTAAATCGTCGATTTTCCGGCCATTTTGAAGGCGTGCTTGAGCAGGTTTTCGCGGTCCTTCAGCTGCAGCTTTAGGGCCGTGTACCTGTCATCCATGTCGCAGTTGGGAGCCTCTGCTCCTTCGCGCTGGGAAACCTCTGCTCCGAATGCCTGGAATGTTTTTCCTGGGTACTTGTAGGTTTCCTCGATCGCCAGCTGCTCCGTCTGCTTGATGATCAGCTCGAGCGCCTTCATGACCGCTTTGGCGCGGACGTGGGCTGCCAGCGGATCCAGCTCGCCGTTCATGATTTTGGCCGTGGTTTCCTCGACGAAGAGTCCGATTTCCGATTTGGAAATTCCCTCTGGTAGTGATAGTTTACTCTGGGTCATAGTTTGGTTTTTAGGGTTTTGGTTTTTAGGATTTTGGTAGGTCGTTTTCTTGGAAGGTTTTCTGGATCAGGTGTCCGTAGGTGACCAGGCGGAACCGATCTGTTTTGTCCTGCTCCGTCGCTGGTTCCAGGCCGAAGAGGATCAGGTCCTGGATCGTGCCGAATCGCACCTCGCGGATGCTCTTTGCTGCGAGCAGCTCGTTCTTTATCGTTGCTTTGGCGTGGGGCCAGCAGGCGCCATCAAGCGCCTGCTTTATTGCCTCTGGTAGTTCTTGGTATGCGTTGGTCATAGCGCTGCGATTTCGGAGGTCAAAACTTCTATTCCTTTGGTGAGTCGATCCGCGGTGAGGTCTTGGGAATTCGGCCAGGGTTTGCGTCCGCCTTTGGAGTCGTATTCCTGCAGGAGCTTCCTGTAGTTCTCGCGTAGGCGCTCCGTTTCAATCACTTCGTCGATGGTAGGCTGTAGGCCGAGGCGCTGCTCGAAGTCCGCTTTGGCCTCCTGTTTGGCCGGCGTGCTGGTTGCTGGCTTTTTCGCTACAGGTGCCTCCTGTCGCATGGCCCTGGGTTGGGTTGGCGTGATGGGCGTCAGGTGCTTGCCTTTGTAGACGTCCATCCCGATTCCGATCCAGGACGCAATCTTGGTGATCGCGTCCGTGGTTGCTCCCTTTGCGGCATCGCCTGGGTCGCCGTTGGTGCTGGATGCGATGCACTCGTAGTAGATTTCATGGGCTGGTACCGTAAAGATGGTCTTGGCGATCGCCGTGTACTCGATCCGCTCACGGCCTGCGTTCGTCACGGTGATGGCCGATGTGATTTCGCTGGATAGGTCGGTTTTGACGACCCAGGCGCCGACACCGAATACCTGGTTGAGGCGCTCGGAGACGAAGATTCCTTTGATGGCGGATAGGCCAGCTATTCGGGGGTGGGGAGTGATGGCTTCGGGTGGTAGCGGCTCGGCTATTTTGGCGAGCTGTTCGGGGCTTAGTTCCTTCATGGCTTGATTGGGTTTTGGTTTAGTGGGTTGGTTTTGTTTAGAGTATTTGGTCCTGGGTTATGGTTCCGCTTGGTTGAAGTTTGAGGTACCAATGGTGGGTCAGTTCCGTGCGGCTGTCGTGGGCCCTGACCTGGATCTCGAAGTAATTTTTAGCTGATTTTTTCGCCAGGTTCATCGCGGCGTCGTAGCTGTTCCTGCGTCCGATCCAGATGGTATCCCCTGAGCAGGTTTCGCCTGTTTCCTGGTCTACCTCAGCTGTCAGTCCTTCGACCTGGTAGGTCAGTTTTGTTTGTGGGATCATGTGCTTCATGGCTTCTGGTTTAGTCGTTTGAGGTTTTTGGTTGGCTTGGTATTTTGCACCAGCATCCGCGGCTGCCACATATGTGGCTGGGAGGCGGCGGTATTCCTTTGCTGTTCTTGGCTGTGGTTTTCCGTGGAGTGGTTTTCATGGCTTCTGGTTTAGTTTTTGGCGGCCTGGATGATCATGATTTGCATTGGGGTTGCTCCGAGCTCCATCGCTTTGATCAGGTTGGCTTTGGTGCCGCTTAGGACCAGCTCTGTGATCTGGATCGCTTTGGGGGTGTTTTTGCTGTTTTTCATTTTGCGTCGGTTTTGTTCAGCAATAGTACGGACGTTTTTTCTATTTGCGCCCGCTATGTACGTTTTTTTTATTTTTTTTCATGTGGTTTCTGGTTCCTGGATCCCGGGTTTTTTCCTCGTGTGGTCCTGGGCTGCTCTGGTTCTGGCAGTGTCCACCAGATGGCCCAGGGCTTGACTCATGCAGTCCAGCGTGCGTATCATTGCCAGCGTGCGGTGCAGGATCATGTTTAATTCGCCCTGGTCCAGGACCGTGATGTCGTTCAGGTAATTCTGGATGAGCTTGAAGTCGAGCTGCAGGTCCTCCTGGGTTGCCTCCAGGACTTTCCTCATGTAGATCAGCTCGATGCAGCCGCTGAGCGGCGTGCTGTGGGTTGTGGTGGTTTCGGTTTGGTTTGACATGGCTTTGGGTTTGGGTTTTGTTCCTGCTCTGCGCGTTGTCCAGCCGCGCCCCTGGTTCCTGTTTTGCTTAGAAGTTGTAATCCCAGAATTTCGCTGGTTGCTCGCTGGACCAGGTGTAGTGGTCGTTTTTGTAGATCCTGAATTCGAAGGGTTTGCCTACCAGGTTGTGCTCGTAGCGCTGCTCGGTCTGGTTTTCGCAGTGGGCAGCGAATCCGCCGACGTTGAATTTCAGGTCCTCTTTGTTGATCAGCTTTGATTCTATTGGCTGGAGGATCAGCGTCTTGGTTCCTTTGGTGCCGATTACCCGCCCTACTGGGGTGCAGTCCGTTCCGCAGGAGCGGTTGATGTAGAGTCCGATCAGGGCGGTGATTGCTAGTTCGCCGTTGCGTGCTGCGTCCAGGGCTTTGGTGTGGTGGATCTGGTTTTGGTGTGTCATGGTTTTGGGTTTAGTTTTTTGGTGTGGTTTGGTTCAGCAATAGTACGGACGTTTTTCTTAGTTGCGCCTCCTTCGTTCGTTTTTTTTATTATTTTTTTTTTAGGGGTGCTTTTCTGGTTCCTGGTTCCGTAGCTCCATGATCAGGGCTTCGCTGTGTTTGAGGCTCAATCCCTCTTGGCTTAGGTACTGGTTGGCCCTGGTCCGCATGATGTGGATCCGTTCTGTTTCGGTTTTTGGTTCCTGGCCTGTTTTCCAGGTGGAGGTCTGGATGTCCTCGCGCCAGCTGTTCATTCTGGCTATGGCGGCTATCAGGTTCAGGACGATCGGACTGGTTCCGTCGTGCCAGGTTTTGTCGCGTCTGTTCCAGCGGCGGACTGGTACCTGGATAGCGTCCATTAATTCCGGCTCGTTTGCGACCATTTCGCTCAGGAGGTCCATGATCAGGTTTTTGTGCTCTGGGGTTATTTGGTTTTTCACGGTTTTGGTTTTTGCTTGGTTCTGCGCGTTGGCCAGCCGCGCCCCTGGTCCGTTGTGGTTCTTATTTGATTTTTCTCCAGGTCCATCCCTGCCCTGGTTCCTGTGGGAAGTGGACGATCGCTATCCTGCTCCATGGATCGGCTTTGTGGTGGATCCAGAGGTGATTGGCTCCGCATCCGAAGTAGTAGTCGCTGTCTGTGAAGGCGGTTGTGAGCGTGTTGATCAGCTCCCTGGGTGTCTTGGTTTCCGATACCCTGGCTTCCAGGTCCTTCTGGATCATGTTGAAGTGGAGGAGCGCTGGGTGGTTCTGTGCGATTTCGATGGTGAGTTTCATGGCTTTGGTTTTTGGGGTTGGTTGGTTTGGTTTAGTTTAGTTCGATGGTTTTGGTTCCGATGACCTCGAGGTCGTAGCCGTTCTCGAGCATGGTTTGGATTTGCTGGGCTTGATCTTCGGTGTCCTGCTCGCTGTTGCTGTCCAGGGTGAAGGTGATCACGTTGGTAGCGGTGAGCTCCTGGTTTTTCAGCTCCCTGGTAATCCATTGAAGTTCTGGGGCGGTCCGCAGGCTGATCTCGTAGCTGATTTTGATCTGGTTCATGGCTTGGTGGTTTAGGTTTTTGGCGTTGTTTGGTTCAGCAACATTACGACCTATTTAGCCATTTGCGCCTTTATCGGTCGTTTTTATTATTATTTTTTTTTAGGGGGCGTTACCGCTTTGGTTTTGCGGTTTTTGGTAATTTTACGCCATGGACAATTCTCCCCTGGTTTCCCGCTCTGCCCTGGAGCGGCTTATGATTGCGGTCAGGCGCTGTGGTTTTCACCAGGATGATCGCGTGCTGCCTGCTTATCGGTATTGCGTGGACCTCCTGGGCTACGATCCGTCGAAGCGTGATGCCTCCGCGAACGTCGTGGTTTCCTCTGCTCCTGCTTCCTGTACCAGCACCAGCCTGGGCCCTGGGGGTATTTACGTCGATTTTTTCTGTTTGCTTAATCCCGAAGAATAATGTTATGAGAAATATCACGCATTTGGTGGTTCATTGCACGGCCACCCCGCACAACGCCTCGGTTGCCTCGATCCTTCGTTACTGGACGGAAACTTTGAAGTGGAAGGCTCCTGGCTATCATAAAATTATTTTGGCCTCTGGGGAGGTGGTTGAGCTGCTTCCTGATTCCAAAATCGCCAATGGCGTTGCTCGTCACAATAAATCCTGCTTGCACGTCAGCTGGATCGGCGGCTTGCATAATGATAATCGCACCCTGGCTCAGCGGAAGGCGATTGCCGCGGTTCTTTGGAACTGGCTAAAAAAATATCCCGATGCCAAAATTTGTGGCCATCGGGATTTCCCTGGGGTGGAGAAGTCGTGCCCTCGGTTCGATGC
>JBBAJN010000115.1:0-9891 GCA_040404045.1 Chitinophagaceae bacterium | reverse complement strand
CCAGCAGGGCGCTGCTTTTCAGCGGCCGGCGGAATTCGATGGCCTGCGAAGCACTCATCAACTCTATGGCCAGGATGTATTGCAGGTTATCCAACACCGTCAATAATTTTCGGCCACTGATGCTGCCCATGCTCACGTGATCCTCCTGTCCTAGTGAAGTGGGTATACTGTCGGCACTGGCGGGGAAGCAAAGCGTCTTATTCTCCGTAACCAGAGCTGCCGTTGTGTATTGGGGTATCATGAAGCCCGAATTGAGACCCACGTTATTCATTAGCAACATGGGCAGTCCCCATTTGCCTTCCAGCAGCAGGTAGCAGCGTCTGTCGGAAATATTGCCCACTTCCGAAGCGGCAAAACAAGCATAGTCCAACGGCAAGGCCAGCGGCTGGCCATGGAAATTTCCGCCACTTACCGTATCGTCGGCCGAAAATATAATGGGATTATCTGTGACGGCATTCAATTCAATATGCACCAGTTCTTTCAAATGCAGCCAGGCATTGCGCGTGGCTCCATGCACCTGCGGCATACAGCGCAATGAATAGGGATCCTGCACCCGGCCGCAGTCGAGATGACTGTCCATGATCTGCGAATCCGCCAAAAGTTTCCTCAATCGCTGTGCCACCACCTGGTTGCCGCGGAATGGACGAAGGGCGTGCAGCCGCTCGTCGAACGGCGCCTTGGTGCCGGTGAGCGACTCCAGGCTCATCGCCCCGATGATATCGGCACCTTCGAGGCAATTGTGCAGGACCTGTACGGCCTTGACGGCGAAAGAAAGGATGAACTGGGTCCCATTGATCAGGGCCAGTCCCTCTTTAGGCCCCAGCGTGATGGGCTGCATCCCGAACTCACGGAGAAGGTCAACCGAAGCATACCGCTTTCCTTTCCACACGCATTCGCCCAGACCCACCAGCGGCAAAAACAAATGCGCCAGCGGGGCCAGATCGCCCGAGGCCCCAACGCTTCCTTTCTCAGGAACAACGGGGATCACGTTCTCGTCAATATGCCAGCAGATCCGTTCAAGGGTTTGCATCTGCACCCCGGAGAAGCCCTTGGCCAGCGCATGGACCTTCGTGATCAGCATGAGCTTGGCGATCTCTTCCGGAATGGCATCTCCCACGCCCACACTATGGCTTTGCAGGATCTTGTATTGCAACAGTCGGGTATCCTCTTCAGAGATGCGGGTGTTGGCCAGGATGCCGAATCCGGTGGTAATGCCGTAGACCAATTTTTCGTCGGCCACAATTTGCAGCACCTCCTGGTTCGACCGCTCGATCTGTTGCCGGGCATCGGCTTCGATGATCCCCCTGGTAAGGCCGGCGGCTATATCAAGGGCGATCGGCACCGTCAGTTCACCGGTGCCATATGGGAATGTATTCATGGTTCACAATCGTTTGTAGCCTTTCGGCCCGAAATTTCCGAAAGATAAAAAGAGTCTTTACCAATAGCCCATAAAATTTTACTTTGAAGGATGAAACTGTTTTTAACCTGTTTGTTGTTCTGTATATGCTCCGTGTCAGCGGGCCAAACCATTACTACGCTGACCACTAAAGACAAGATCTCGATCCGCGGATTGAGTGTGGTGTCCGACAAGATCATCTGGGCCAGCGGCTCGGGCGGTATGGTGGGGCTATCGGTCGATGGCGGAGCGAGCTGGACCTGGAACCAGGTGAAAGGCTTTGAGAAGAATGATTTCCGGGATATTGAGGGGTTTGACCATAAATCCGCCGTGATCATTGCCGTGGGTGAACCGGGACTGATCTTAAAAACCTATAACGGTGGGGAGAGTTGGAAACTGGTGTACACAGACAGTACCAAAGGCATGTTCCTGGACGCCATGGAGTTTTGGGAAAATGGGAATGGCATCGTTGTGGGTGATCCGATAGACGGAAAGATCTACGTGGCCCGCACAGCCGACTACGGGACTACCTGGCAACGTTACCATCCCAATAAGTTGCCTGCCGTAGAACCGGGCGAAGCGATGTTCGCTTCCAGCGGTACCAATATCCGACGCTTCAACGCCCTGGAAGCGATCGTTGTCACGGGGGGAAAAAGATCCAGGATTCTCCTGCACGAAAAATGGATCGATCTGCCACTGCTGCAGGGCAGCGAAAGCACGGGCGCTAATTCGATCGCGATTTGGAACGTGCCTCCCAAAAAGCCAAAGATGATCGTGGTGGGTGGGGACTTTACCCGAGATACGGTGACAGAAAAAAACTGCGTGATCAGCACGGACCTGGGTAAGCACTGGACCTACCCCACCCAGCCACCGCATGGCTATCGGTCGTGCGTTGAATTCATTGACGGTGATAAAGCCATTGCCTGCGGTACCAGCGGCGTTGACATCACCAACGATGGCGGAAAAACCTGGACCCTGATCAGTAAAGAAAGCTTTCATGTATGCCAGAAAGCAAAAAAAGGCAACCGCGTCTTTCTGGCCGGCAGCAGAGGCAGGATCGCAGTCCTGGAATGAGCTTGGCAGTCAGGGAACCTAGGCATCTAACTACCCGAATAAATCAGCGGATTCTGCGCTTCATCATTCAGCAGGTCACCCACGTTCAACTTACTGACCTGTTCATCCGTCAGGATGTTCTTGATGCCGTTGAATTTGGCGCCATCGGGCATGTAGGCGCAGGTCATCGCCCGGCGGAAACCATTGGGCATATTGGCACCGGCGCCGTGGATGGTCAGGCCATTGTGGAAAGAACAGCTTCCTGCTTTCATCGGCACGGCTACTGATGTTGTCCTGATGAACTGGGGATACATCGCAAATACGGCATCCATGTTTTTACCGATCCCGGGATTATCGAACGTAGTGGTATGGTAAGAGCCGGGAATAAAATACATACAGCCGTTTTCTAATGTGGCATCATCCAGCGCTACCCAAATCGACAGGGCGCGCCTGTCGGAGAATGACCAGAACGGCGTATCCAAATGCCATGAGGTTGGATTGGCCCAGGGGCGTTTGATCAGTGCCTGGTCGTGCCAGATCCGGGTGCCCTCCCAGCCCGCCAGGTCAGCCACCATCTTCCCGATATGCTTATCCAACATGATCTGTTTCACCTGATCACTCGTTTGCCAGAGGTTCACCATCTGGTCAAACACTTTCCCATAATAATCGGCCTCCTTGTTGATGCCATCGTCCTCACCCGTCTTCTCATCGCTGAACGCAAACTTCCTTCCGTTGCGTTGTTGTATCGCTTCCGTTACGGCGCTCCGCCAACATGCAAGCTCTTCTTCGTTGAGAAAATTTTCCACGAGCAGGAAACCATTTTCCCGGTAAGCATCGATCTGTTGCTGGCTGAGTTGCGTTTGCATATTCACTACGTTAGAAGTTTCTGAATGTTATCGGCCCTGGACACCAGGTACCACCGGCAAGCTTTCGTGCCCGCCCTCATCAACAGCCTGTACGGCGAAAAAATAATTGTCTTTCGAAAATGGCAACTGATATTCAAGCTGCGTGGTAAAGATCTTTTTCTGCCAAACCGGACTGGTGGTTTCGCGGACCAATACAAAGTAGCCTGAGACTTTTCCTGTTTTTGGCGCCTTCCAATTGAGGTAGCTGTAATTGGTCAGTCTCCGCACATCGATCCGCACCTCTTCCGGCATAGCTGGGGCCTTGGCCAGGTTGGCGAGATTGGCGAGGTTCATCGCAGTATTCTTACGCAGGTATTCAAAATCCATGAACTCCGGCAGATCGCCATACTGCACGCCGTTCTCCACGCGTACATTCTGGTGCTGGTGCAAATAGTTCTCATTCATCTCCGTAAAACGAACGGCCGCATAGTCATTTTCGACAAATGGCGTATGATCCCCGCCCCGCAGGAAACGATCGTTCCGATAGATCATCACCACTTCCAGGTTGTCTACATAGCGCTCACCGATCTCTTTCACGTAGCGCGCCAGCTGCCTGGATTTGCCATCGTTCTCCAGTCCCAATTGCCGGATCGCGCGGGCACGTTTATCCGTTTCAAAAGCGGGAAGCCCTTCGCTGAACACGCGGATCTTCGTATTGTCGATGATCAGCGTTTCACTGGAATTGTTGCTGCCCATGATATCATTGTTCAACACGGCTTCGATGTTCAGGCTATCTCGCCGGGCTTTGGTAGCCATGAAATTGGCGCCCAGCAGACCCTGCTCTTCACCGCTCACCGTCACAAAAATTATGGTGGCCGGAAAACTTTGTCGGCTCATGATGCGCGCGCATTCTATCACCGCAGCACAGCCACTGCCATCATCATTGGCGCCGGGTGCATCGCCCAGCCTGTCAGTAGGACTGCTCCGCATATTGTCCAAATGCCCGCTGATCACGAAGATGCGTTTATCGCTCGGATCGGTGCCCTTCAGCGTGGCTACTACATTGCCCAACAGGGTGGGTGTATCAATGCGCCGCTTATCGGGTTGCAGCGTGGTGGTATCAATAAATGCCGTCATCCGGCCGCCGGAATTTTTCGCGAACTGCTGGAACTTGATGAGCACCCAATTCCTCGCCGCGCCAATACCGCGTTTGGGATCGTTGGCCAGGCTCATCGTATTGCGGGTGCCGAAGCCCACCATGGTTTTAATGTAGGATTGAAGCGAATCCGCAGACACCTGCTTCACCATTTTTTCGATCTCGGGATCGCGCATCACGATGTTCTGCGCCATGGAAAACAAAGAAGCGGACATGAAGAACAGGAGGAGTAAGCAACGTCTCATAAGCCTTTTCGGTTTTAGCACCGAATGGGCAATTTAAGCCAGCAGGATCATAAGACCAACATATGTGGAAAAGGGAGAAATGCTTATCAGGGAGCCGTCAGAAAATCGGCGATGGTGTGAATGTATATGCCGGGTTGCTCTATCTCGATGGCATGTCCGGCACCCGGGATGATCTTCAGCTCACTGTGCGGCAGGAGTTCGAGGTATTCTTTGGTATAGCCCCACTTCTGGTTATCGCACTCCCCTTTCATCACCAACACCGGCGCTTGAACTGCCCGAAGTTTGGGCCTGGGATCAGCCATCTCCAGCAACGATTGAAATGTTTTAATGGAAGCATAATACCCGCTGCCCGCATCTGCGGGAAGGATGCGTGAGGTATCACAAACCACGGAACGATTCACGAGCTGCGACAGATAACTGGCAAACTGGTCAGCCTCTTTATCGGAAGCGAGCCTCAGCCCGGCATGGATGGCCATCCACTTCATGGCTTTGGTCCGCCAGTTGGCCGCCAATTGATTGCCCATCTCATTGCTAAATACCGGCGGTTTCAATTGAATGCTGTCAGGCACGGGCAGGTCGGCCAACTGCTGAATCAAGGGAAATACCGGGCCGGGGCTGGTCAACACGATCCGGTGCACCAGGTCAGGATATTCCGCAGCAAACAGGGTGGCCAGGATGGCGCCCCATGACTGCCCGATCAGGATCACTTTGGGAGCACCCAACTTCTTTACGATCTCGCGCAGATCATCCACATGCCTTTGCACCGTATAGTCACTGATATCATCCAGCCGGTCAGAATGCCCGCTGCCGATCTGGTCGTACAAATAGACCCTGAAACCGGAATCGGCCAAAGGCGCCAGAGCCTGGATATGTCCATTGGTGATATGGCCACCCGGACCTCCATGTAGGTACACAACCGGATAGGGCTTCTTCTCCATCCTTTTGGAGATCACTGTGTAGCCGATACTGGAGCCATTCGGCAACTTCCAGTATTGCGTGCGGGGTCTGGGCTCAAAAGAAGGCCCCGTGTATTCACGGGGCTTCAACACCACCCACAGCAATACAACACTTGCCGCAACAGCCAGAAAAACGATCAACTTCTTAAGCGGCATGGTCTTGGTGCTGCTGGTCATTAAAACATTAGTTTTCCTCGTTATAATAGATCTTGTAAAACTTCCTGCCATCATCATCCACACCCCGCTCGATCATTTCGCGGCCGCCGTGGATGTAAATATGGAAGTTCTTATCGAGTTTCAGCACACTCTTGAAGATGCGGGCCTGCTTTTTAACAGCTTGTCGGGAAATCTCGAACTCATCGGCCACTTCCATCTCATGCTGGGAGCGGTAGGATTCGTCGAACTTCCGGAAAGACTCGATGATATTATCGTGGTAAAAAACCTCTTTCTCGAAATCCTCCTTACTGAACTGGTCATGGGTTTTGAAGTATTCCACGGACCGGTTCAACAGATCCATCTGGTCGGTCCTGGTAATATCAAATTCATTGCGGATCTGTCCCGCGATGAAATCCTTGGTGATTGTCAGGAAATTATTCGTGCTGTTGACATGGTCGTTCTTGGGTCGGTGTTTGATAAAATCCGCGTGCCAGTATTCCGTGTCGGCGCTGTTGTTATCCACCACCAGGATGGTATAGGGTTCCGCAGTCAGCACCACGAGGCAGGCCTTATCAGGCTTCCTGCTACCGATGCCCTTGCGAAAGGTCAGGGCCGACTTTTTATTCGGGAACGAGGTTTCCATGAAGCTGTCCTTGTCTTCGTACTTATAGATCCCCACGGCATCGAAATACTCGTTATCCAGCTTGAGGTTCTGGAATTTCGAAACGAAAACATCGCCATCCTTGATGTTATGGTGGGTGGACGATGCGATGAGATGCCTGATGATGCCGCCGGAAGTTTCAACCAGGTCGCCACCGGCCTGGATCTCCCTGACGAGGTTGAACAGCACATTGTACTCCAGCCCCACTTCATGGGCAAATTCGAATGTGAACGCGCTACCTGCAAAAGGCTTGAGGAATACTTTCTTCATCACGGCATCCTCGTCTTCACCCCCGAAGCTGAACAGGTGATCGCTGATGATCGTGCGGGGCTCATCGGCCGACACATGGTGCAGCACCAGGCCCTGTATACTTGCGTCTTCAAATGCTATCATGGTATCCGTTTTTCGAGTTCCAGGCCCTACAAAAAAGCCACCTTGCGGTGGCTCTTTAAGACTTGCTAACCCTAACTATCTTTAATTCGCGACTTGCGCTAAATTCCTGAAATCTACAGGCACGAGCTTGCTCACACCCGCTTCCTGCATGGTCACACCATAGATGATGTCCACCGTGCTCATGGTCATCTTGTTGTGGGTCACGATAATGAACTGTGACTCCTTGCTGAACTGCCTGATCATGTTGGTGAACTTATGTACGTTGGCATCATCCAATGGCGCATCAACCTCATCCAAAATACAGAACGGCGCCGGCTTGATCAGGTAGATGGCAAACAGCAGGGCTGTTGCGGTCAGCGTCTTCTCACCACCCGATAACTGGGTGATGGAGCTGGGACGCTTACCCTTGGGCTTAGCGATGATATCGATGCTGGTTTCCGCCAGGTTGGTAGGATCCTCCATGATCACATCAGCCGTATCTTCTTCGGTAAACAACGCCTTGAAGACTTTCTGGAAGTTCTCGCGTACCTGGTTGAAGGTCTCCTGGAACTTCAGGTTAGCCGTCTGTTCCACCTCCTGGATGGTCAGCATCAGGCTTTCCTTTGCAGTGACGAGATCGGTCTTCTGTTCCATAATGAACTCATACCGCTTCTTCATTTCCTGGAACGCTTCGATGGCCGTGGGGTTCACCTCACCGATGTTCTCCAGCCTCTTCTTCATCCGGTCGCAGGCAGCCTGCAGTTCTTCCTGGGTATCATCCGTTTTACGGGCCTCGTCCAGGATATCATCGATATTGACCTTGAACTCCACGTTCAGCCTTTCCTTGATACCGGCCAGTTGCAACCTCAGTTCGTTCACCCGGTCCTTGATGGCATTCAGCAACTGGTCCACCATTTCCTTGTCCTTCACTTTGTGCCTGAGCTCGCTTTCTTTTTCGTTCAGGGCATTTCGAAGGTTATAATAAGCCTGGTCGGCTTCGTTCAATGTCTTTTCTTTGTCCTGCTTCTCCTGCAGCAACTGAACCAGCGTCTCCTGGACCAGGTCCAGTGAAGAAGCAGTTTCGTTGATATTCCCGGCCGCATCTTCCAATTGTTTGCTGCTGTTCTCGATCTGCAGGCGGAGGTCGTTCAATTGATTGGTCTTGAACTCAGACTCCTGTTTCAAGGCATTCACCCTGCTCTGCTGGCGGGTGTACTGGATATTGGCATCGTTGAAGGAGGCGTTGGCAAAACTGTATTCCTGTTCGGCCTGGCCATATTCCTGTTCCACGCCCTGGAGTTGGCCCGAAAGCTCTTCCAACTGGATGTTGAACTTCTCCAGCAAATCGCGCACGTCTGAGATGCTGTCCGTATGGTGCTGCAGTTGGTCCTGCAGGTCGGCGATCCTTTTCTCGCTATTCTCCTGGGTGTGCTGCAGGTTCTCCTGCTTGCTCTGCAGACCCACCACCTGGCTGACCAGGCTGTTGATCTGGTCCTGCGTTTGACGGATCTGGTTTTCCTTCAACTGCTCGTTGAAGCTGATCACCTCGTTATGGCGGGCCTGTATCTTCGCTTTCAATTCGTTCACCACGGTCTCCTGGCGGGCGATGTCTTCCACCAGTTTCTCGAGGTTCTTAGCACGACCGATCTTCTTACCCTCAAACAAACCTACACTGCCACCGGTCAGGCTGTATTTCCCCTTTACATATTTACCATGCTTCTCGATCACCACGTGGCCGTTTGAATTGGCCAGCGCGTCTTCGCTTTCCGCGATCAGCACATTGCCCAGCAGGTATTTCAGCAGGTTGCTGTATTTGGCATCGTACTCCACCACCTGCAATGCGGGATGGGTACCCGGGATCTCATGCATTTCGTGCTGTTCGGCAGGAACGCCGTTCAGCTTATCCAACAGGAAGAAATTCGCCTTGCCTTTCTGGTTGGCGTCCAGCAGGTGCACAGCGGTCAGGCCTTCCTGCAAGTCGTTCACCACATAATAGTTGAGGTAGGGCTCCAGCACGTTCTCAAGCGCGGCGCGATACTCTTCCTTAACATAGATGATATCGGAAAGGATCGGGGCATGATGGTTCCAGTTGGTATTGTTGTGCAGGAACTTCACGCTCTCAGGATAACCTTCCATGGAATCGATCAGGCTCTTCAACAGGTCGTGCTCATTCTTGCGGGCATCGAGCTTACGGTTCTCTTCAGCCAGCTGGTTGCGCAGTTGCTCTACCACGGCCTGGGTTTGGAGGATTTGCTCTTTGGTGAACTCATGCTTCTGTTGCAGCTGCTCCAGGTCCGTACGCCTCTCAGCGAGTTCTGCTTCTTTGTCGGCCTTCTCGCGGCTCACCTGCTCAATGAGCATCCGCCTGTTCTCCTGCTCTTCGTGGAGCTGGTGAATGGCCCTTTGCAGGTTCTGGATCGAGCTGTCCGCCACGGCAACCTGCTTCTCTGCGTCGAACTGCTGGCGTTGCAGGGCCTGGTTGTTCTTGCGGATCTCTTCGATGGCCGACCTCTTCTCGTCGAACAACGCCCTTTTTACTTCGGTATCCTGGCGAAGGGTATCCAGCCTTTCTTCGAGTTCAAGCACTTTGTACTCTTCCTCGCCGATCTGTTGGGTAGTAAAGCTGATGCTCTCCTCGATCCCCTTCAGCTGGCCATCGGCCCGCTCCAGGAATGAACGAAGGGTGTCCTCCCGCTCGCGCAGGTACTGCAGACGCTGGACCGAGAGATTCTTCTCTCCTTCCTTTCCGCGTACTGAATTCACCAGTTCGTTGAAAGAATGCTGCATATCCTGCAGGTTCTTTTCCTGCTCGATAAAGGAGACTTTCTCCTGTTCGATCGATGCCTCTTCCAAAGCGATGGTCGCTTCCAGTTCCACCTTGCGGTTGGTCTCAGCTTCCATCTGCCCGGTCAGTTCTTTATAGGTCAGATTGAATCCTTCAAGGGCAGCCTTCGCGAGTTCGATGCTGCTCTCTTTGTATTCCTTCTTGATCTCAAAATATTTCTCCGCCTTCTTGGCCTGGTTCTCCAACTGCTTCAGCTGGTTGTTGAT
>JBBAJN010000114.1:0-10146 GCA_040404045.1 Chitinophagaceae bacterium | reverse complement strand
TGTGCGTCATATTCCTAGCAAGAAGAAACATCCTCCGATTAAGGAGACTCAACCAAACGGAACTCGAAGGCTGGCCTCGACATGATGCCAACATTATCCTCGTTACCGAGATCGTGCTGATGTCTTTATTCCTGACCATCAATGCTACGGACACATTGCTGCAGGCAAGGGGTGTTGCACCCTACGCCCAGCATGCAACAGGTAATTTCATGTTTTCGTCCATGCTGCATCCGCTTTTCGCAGGCCTGAGTGACGGTGCGCTGGTGGGGCTGGAAAGGGCGTCCTGGTGGCTCCATATCCTGGGCATTTTTGCCTTCCTGAATTATCTTCCTTATTCAAAACACCTGCATATCATCTTTGCCTTCCCTAATGCTTACTATACGAGGCTTGATCCTCAGGGGAAGATGAATAATATGCCTGAGATCCAGAAGGAAGTGCTTTATGCCATGCAACCAGAGTTGGCGCCAACCCATGCCGACGATCCGCCCAAGCGATTTGGCGCCAAAGACGTTTTTGACCTCAGTTGGAGAAACCTCCTCGATGCATATAGTTGTACCGAGTGCGGCAGATGTTCGTCTGCCTGCCCCGCGAATATAACAGGCAAGGTATTGTCGCCACGAAAGATCATGATGGATACCCGTGACCGAATGGAGATCATTGGTAAGAACATCAACGTCAATGGGGAGTTCAAAGACGACGGAAAGACGTTGCTGCACAACCATATCAGCCAGGAAGAGATCAGGGCCTGCACCACCTGCAATGCCTGCGTGGAAGCATGCCCGGTTGGCATTAGCCCGTTAGACATCATCCTGCAGTTGCGGCGTTACCAGGCCATGGAAGAAAGCAACGTTCCCCAGGAATGGAGCGGCATGTTCAGCAACACGGAAAATAATTTTGCCCCCTGGAAATTTTCGCCGGACGAGCGTGACGCCTGGAAAGCGGGATAAAGCGCACGCACATCAACCACTTTATTCCAAATGCCCATCCTTTTTCATTTGTGAGATGGAGTCTTTTTGTTTAACGAGTTTCAAACACTGTATTACTGCGGTGACGAGGAAAATACCACCGATCACCCATTGGATGATATCCTGCCTGGCATTCAGAGACTCCACCAACAGTTTACCACCAAAGATGAATATGCAGTGCCCCAGAAAGGTACCGATGCCGATCCCCGCCACGTAAGGGACATAATGATTGTTCTCGCGCTTCAGAAGTCCTTTGGAGGTAAGTATCGTACTCCAGCCAAACCAGAAAGGAATCTGCATGGGATTGATGGCGCTCAGGCCCGCACCGAGCCAGAACCGGTGAACAGTATTGGACAAGATGGGATTTGACCTTACAGAGGGATGAATGGCGGTGTAGAAGCTGGAAACAGCCAGGGCAAGAACAATGATAAGAGTGGCCCATTCCATGGCCATCAACATTTTTTTACGCTGGCGGAACCAGCCCATGGCCACCAGGGTGCCTCGGACATAGATCACTTCTACCAGTAAGGCTCCCATAGAAAAATAGAGGGCGGGCCTTACCCCGTCTGTTACGGAGATCTGCATGGCAGAAATATTCAATGTTCCCATGGGCAACGTACCGAGGAAACTGATGAACATACCGGTCATGAATACTCGTAGAAATGGTTTCATGGTTTACTATAAAATATTTGCAGACATGGCATCCAGTTTCCTGGAAGCCTCTTTGTCTTTCCGGAATATTTGTCGCCCTTCCCTAAACGAAGGATAGGGTACTCCCCTGTCGTGGTTCATCTTACTGATCCGAGCCATGATATTCCAGTGGCGGATGATCTCCCTGACGGCAAAAAAAATGGAATGTTCAGGATCGTATATATGGGTGGGTTCGGCACCGGCGCCATTCAGTTCGATGATCATGAACTTCTCCCCTTTTCTAAGTTCTTCAAGGGAATTGTATCGGATATCAAAACGTCCAAAATAGAAACCGTCGATCTGTTTGCTGAGCCGGTCTATGGTATTGGTCAATGCTTCATCGATCCAGGAAGACCGGTCAAGGAATTTCGAACCGCGGGCGTGGTTCCCGATTTCTGACAAAAGCACAACTTCTCCTGCTGCAGGTATCCTGTCCAGGTTCTCACGGTGCATATTCTCCAGGCTGGAGAGGTACATGATCCCCCGTTTGTCATTCCTGATCAGCGTATGCAGGTTATGCTTCCCATTACCGGTAACGGTAAGAAATTCTTTGCTGACTATGCCCGTGAGCCGTCCTTTCTCTTCATTGGGCATTCGGTGATAAAAGATGCCTACTTCCAGCGGATATTCAATAAAGGCCTGGATATGGTAATCCATGGTTGCCTTTTCTGCATAAGTGGAAATATCCTGTTCGTTGCGAAGGATCTTAACACCCCTTCCCCGCCCACCGATATCAGGTTTGCCGACCAGCGGAATAGAAAGTCGCTGTTCCCTTAATGTCTCCAGCACCCGGGATGCCGGAGTACCTGCATCAAAATGAACTGTCGCGGGGTAATGGTCCCGTGGAAGGATATTGTGTATGTCTTTCTTCGATTCCCCGATGAGCCCGCCATTCTCAATGCAAGGGTTGGATGCACTAAAGAAGAACAGGGACCTTGACCGAAGGCAGAAGAATGCCCATGCCGGCATGGTCCACACATATACTGCGTTGAATGGCCAGTACTCCCAATTGAAAAGCCGGATGAAAAAAGGATGATGAAAAAATTTACCCATTAAGGTCAGCTGATCTGCGGTTGTTTATATGCCAGTTGAAAATAAGATCTTTTGCCGTTCTTCAGGTCAAGGTATACCATTTCACCTTTGCCGGAACCCAGTTGCATTCCGGTTATGCTCACGGTTAACATTTGCCCGTTACGGTTCATCAGCAGGTCATTACTGGCATCACCGTCGCCTGTGAACTGGTGAAATCGCAAAATATCTTCCAAGACAGGTCCATCATTCAATGCCAGCCATTGATCGAACCAACTCCTTCTTTTCATTCTGGTGGCCTCATTATAGAGTGTCACGGAAGACCAGAGATGCGGTAAGTTCCTGTCCTTCTCAGAAAAGTGTTTTACCCGGCCGTCCCAAATACCTTCAAACAACCGGTTATCGATCCACATTACCACGGTGAATGGCTCTATATTTTCCAGGGAAATGTCTTCAAAAGCAGACAGGGGGTCTTCATGGCCAAGTATATCCAGCAAGATCAGTCCCCTGCTGCGCCGGTATGGCGGCTGGGGATCGTGGGGTTCAAGCCCGCCGTTCAGGAGCACGACAGCATGGCCATTTTCGTGCATGGCGATCCAGGTACCACTCGCATCTGCATCTTTGGGAAACGTGATATGGCCTGTCGGGAATGGATAGCAAACTGGGCTCAGGGCATCCTTCCGGTCATGCTTTTCATCCCGGTTAGACACCAGGAAAATACCGCTGCGGGATGGAATAAAACTTACTGTGCACATGCTTTTCTGTGCTTAACGGTCGCCGAAGCCACCCCATAGCTTTCCGGCATATCGATGCCTTTAAGTTCTTTCAATCCAACACGGATAAGGGCCATATGATGTATGGTATGCTCGAGATTGTAAACGATCTCCCTGTAGTAGTTTGTTGGGAATTGCAGAGGGAAGGATGCCTCTTCATCATATGCCCCCTCCAGCAACAAGGGTTTATCCTGTTTGGAAAGTCCACCCAGGATCTCCGCCAACAAGTCAAGGGCCAGATCCCGGTCGGTCTCCACTGCGCGATCCCGCTTCCTGTTCTCGTAATTCACCACACCTGTTTGATATCCCGCTTCAAGGCACTGAAACATCTCGATGATATGCCTGACATGTTGGCCAATGGAGGAGGCAGAAAGATGATCACAGGGGGATGAGTATTGGTCCGGGGCAAGCATGTTCAGCGACCCCGACAGCTGTTCAAAAACTTTCTTAACGGCAAGTTGCAATTGCATCAAATCTTGTTGTTAATGATATGAAAGGACCTTTTGTTAGAAAGGATCGGCAAAGATATAGGAATTTTCCAAGGGTTTAACCGCCCTGGGGGTAGCCGATGCACGCCGGGATGGAAATTCTGATGGGATTGGGTCCAACGGATTATTAGGTTTGATTTAAAACAAAACCAGCCACTCTTCTTTATATTTGAACAAACATATGATATGCAGGTTCCTACCATGGCAGAGGTGATAGCAAAAGGACAGGTACCGGATATTCTGTTCTGGGTGGGTTGCGCCGGAAGTTTCGACCAGCGGGCGCAGAAGATCACCCGGGCATTTGCTACCATTTTGAACAAACTGGAGATCAATTATGCCATACTGGGCAACGAGGAAGCCTGCACCGGGGACCCCGTGAGAAGGGCCGGGAATGAGTTCATGTTCCAGATGATGGCCTACCAGAATATCCAGGTGCTGAACCAGTATAACGTAAAGAAAATTGTCACCACCTGCCCGCACTGCTTCAATATCCTGAAGAATGAATATGCTGAGTTGGGTGGTCATTACGAGGTGGTGCATCACAGTTCTTTCCTGCAATCTCTGATCAACGAAGGCCGCATAAAACTCAAAGGCGGTGGGAGTTTCAAGGGCAAGCGGATCTCCTATCACGACTCCTGTTACCTCGGGCGTGCCAATGGAATTTACGAGGCGCCACGGCAGGTACTGGAGATCCTTGATGCCGAATTAGTGGAAATGAAACGGTGCCGTACCAACGGACTTTGTTGTGGGGCCGGTGGCGCACAGATGTTTAAGGAAGAGGAAAAGGGTGACAAACGCGTAAACCAGGAAAGGACGGATGAGGCCATTGATACTGGCGCAACGATCATCGCAGCGGCCTGCCCATTCTGCAATACCATGCTTACAGACGGAGTAAAAGTCAGGGAAAAAGAAGATGATGTGAAAGTGCTGGATATTGCAGAACTGATAGCCGCCTCCATGCAGGATGAGCAGGCATAATTGTTATCTTTGACCGATGAATCTCGAATACAAACATCTCCTTCCAGAAAACTTCCATCCTGGCTCAAGGGTATGGGTTTACCAGTCCAACAGGCTGTTTAGTTTGAGTGAAGCCCTGACAATTGAAGACCGGTTGAACGAATTTGTGGCGGCATGGAACTCCCATGGTGACCCGGTCAAGGGTTTCGGCACATTATTCTTTGGACAGTTCGTGATCCTGGCAGCAGATGAATCCGCTACGGGTGTGAGTGGTTGCAGTACAGACAGTTCGGTAAGGCTCATCAAAGAATTTGAAAAGAGCTTTAGCGTGAATCTGTTCGACAGGCATTTACTGGCTTTTGTGATCAAGGACAGGATTCAGATGCTCCCGTTGAACCAATTGAATTATGCCGTTGAAAATGGATTTATCAATGCCGATACCTTGTACTTCAACAACACGGTATTAACACTCGAAGAACTTCAAACAAAATGGTTGATTCCTGTTAAGGAAAGCTGGCTGGGCAAAAAAATTCCCATTCGGGCTGAAGGATCGCCCGCACAATAGACTTCTATTTTTTGACGGTAAACAGGTAAGTGAGTGTCAGGCGGAAATTCCTGGTTTCGGTAACCCCGTTGCTCATCACCCTGAAATTGGGGCCTACGGTGAGGTTGTCATAAGTCTGCTGGATGAAGGGATCCACCAGGTTCATTGTAGCCAGCAACTTTTTCTGAAGGAATTTACGTTGCAATCCGAAGTTCATCCCCACGGTACTCCTCACCGTGCCCTGGGGATTAGCAAACCTGTTGAAGTC
Organism: Chitinophagaceae bacterium; assembly: GCA_040404045.1. Taxonomy (GTDB): domain Bacteria; phylum Bacteroidota; class Bacteroidia; order Chitinophagales; family Chitinophagaceae; genus Pollutibacter. The sequence continues at coordinate 4,432 of JBBAJN010000114.1, read as the reverse complement.
CATACTACCACTGATGTTCCAGAGATCCCCCGGTATAAAGGTGAAGTTGACTTTAGAGTTCATAGAACCACCATTCCGGTATTTATTGACCCTGATGTCATAGTCACTATACACCGCATAGGTATATCCTCCATTGATATTAACCCGGAAAGTTTTTGAGAACTGGTATCCACCCCAACCGCTCACCTCATATTCTTTTTTAGCGCTGATATTCTGCCATGTGATCGTTGTTTTCCCCGAACCGATCAGGGTCCTGACAGTAGCATAAATATCATCCACTATGTTATAACCAAGCCCGATATTATAGTAGTACTTGCTGATCGCTTTTCCCATCACAAAGTCAAAGTTGTGAGACGCTGAAGGCTTCAACTCGGGATTGCCGAAACGGATGTTATAGGGATCTGTATAGTCAACCGCCGGATTCATCTCCCAGATTCCGGGCCTTCTCACAGAACTGCGATATGAAGCATTCATTGTTCCCCCACTACCGAAGGACTTGTTCATGGTCACAAAAGGAAGCACGTTGGTGTAGGTATTGGAACTCTTTTTCTGTTGGGAGTAGATGTCGAAATAAATATCAGTAGCCTCCCAAGACATCCCGCCGGTTACATGGAACCCCTTGGCTATTTGTTGCCGCAACGAGGCCCGCAGATTATGTATATTTTGCTGAAAGTATAGGTCGCTGCTTAGCAGTGGACTGAGTACGTCCTCGCCTGTAGCAAGCTGATAATACGAATCCATGGTGACCCTGCTATTGTTGTGATTCAGGTAGCCACCGGTGGAAATGATAGTTTTGCCTTTATTAAATGGGAAGTCGTACGCGATCCTTGCATTCATACCGTTGCTCCTGGTGGCATTTAACTGCGACTGTACGGAGTCTGGACCTGTTTGCACATATTTGCTGTCAAAATACTCTTGCACAAAGAACTTGTCCGTGTTATTCCAACTGCTGTTGGCATTAAGAAAAATGCGAAGGCGTTCACCCTGTCGTTTTCCCCTGTGCGTATAGGTTAGATTCATGGCAGGGTTTATGCTGACCCCGTCTGACCTGATGTTGCGTTCAGAGATCCGGTAAAGTTCTTCTAACCTATTGTAATTTTTGTAACTGGTGAGTCCATCGTTTGTAAAATCGTTTCCATTATACAGCAATTCCAGGCTGAAATTATTCTTCGCGTTAAGGTCGTACTCCATGCTGAACCTGACGTTGGGTCGTGCAGATCTGTTCAAGTTATTACTCGCCGTATGAAGTTGGTTGGAAGAATCGGTGTAAAAATTCTCGCGGATACCCTGTCCATTTCTACGGTATTCGTTGTAGGCTGTACCCGCTGAGAGGTTCATGGATAGTCCTTTCTTCCTGAAACTTAAACTGAAATTACCCCCCAGTTCCCCGCGTGTGCCCCCGTAGACGGCTACCCTGCCGTTGACACCTACCTTACCCTTGCGGGTAGTGATATTGATCACACCGCCTGGTTCGTTCGCAAACTGCGGCGGGGGATTGGTCATCACTTCGATCTTATCGATCATGCCACCGGGAAATGACTCCAGAAAATCGCTGAGTTGCTGTCCGTTCAATTCCACAGGCTTCTCATCCACAAGGATCCTGGGCTCCCTGCCCCTTACGGAAACCTTCCCATCAGGGTCCGTACTCACAAGTGGCATAGTGCGTAAAAGATCCGCTGCGGTTGAACCTGCCGCCAGTGGCGACTCGCCCACATTCATAACTATATTGCCTTCCTTAGTTTGGATCAGGGGCTTCTCAAAATAGATCACGATGGCATCCATATTCGAGGCCGCTGGCTTCAGGTTAATCTCCCCGAGGAGAACCACCTTTTTACCGGGATGAATATGGATGCTGTCCATGACGATGCTGCCAAATCCAACATAGCTGATCCTGACCTTATAAAAGTCATCGGGAAGGGAATCAAAACTAAAAAAACCCATTTTGTCGGACAGCCTGGTCCTGATGGTTCCGAGATAGCCTTTAAGTTCCACGCTACCGTTATTCACGCCTTGTCTGCTGGCAGAATCGATCAAACTGCCCTCAATAGCTCCATCCGGCGCCTGGGCCCTTACCAAAGTGGATATTATAAAAAACAGAAATATTAAAGTGCGTGACAATTTCAAGCTATGAATTTACCATAAACAGCCCAAAACCGGATCAAATATGACAAACTGTCACTGTTTTTTCGTATTTTTGATGCCCCACAAAAAACAGGATCTATGCTTGAAGCAGTGAATCAGGTGCATGACGAAACCAGGCAAGGAGAGGCTTATTCGTCCTCCGTGGTGAACCCTGGGTTTGAAAAGCGGTTTTATATCGAAAGCTATGGCTGCGCAATGAATTTTTCCGACAGTGAGATCATTGCATCAATACTGGAAAGCGAGGGCTTTGGCGCCACACGTAATGTGGAAGAGGCTGACCTGATCTTCCTGAATACCTGTTCCATCCGTGAAAAAGCGGAACTGACCGTAAGAAAAAGACTGACCGAATTCAAAAGGTTAAAGAAATCCAATCCATCCCTGGTGATCGGTATGCTCGGTTGTATGGCCGAAAGGCTGAAGACCAGGTTGCTGGAAGAAGAGAAATTAGTTGATATCGTAGTAGGTCCGGATGCCTACCGGAGTTTGCCCTTGTTGATCGGGCAGGCGGAAGACGGGCAGAAAGCCGTCAATGTACTGCTTAGCCGGGAAGAGACTTATGGGGATATTGCACCGGTAAGACTTGACAGTAATGGCATTAATGCTTTTGTAAGCATCATGAGGGGTTGCAACAACATGTGCTCGTTTTGTGTAGTTCCTTTTACGAGGGGCCGCGAAAGAAGCAGGGACGCCTATTCCATTGTAGCAGAATGCAGGGATCTGGTGGAACGAGGATATAAGGAGGTTACCTTGTTGGGGCAGAATGTGGATAGTTATTATTGGCATAACCCCGAAACGGGCGGAGACGTCACCTTTGCCATGTTGCTGGAGATGGTTGCCACCATTGATCCCTTGTTGAGGGTAAGGTTCAGCACATCCCATCCAAAAGACATAACCGATGATGTGCTCCATACCATGGCAGCACACGAGAATATCTGCAAGTACATTCACCTCCCCGTTCAGAGTGGCTCAACGCGCGTCCTTCAACTGATGAACCGCACTTATACCAGGGAATGGTACCTGGCCAGGGTCAGGCGGATCAGGGAGATCATGCCAGACTGCAGCCTGAGCTCTGATATCATTGCCGGCTTTTGTACCGAGACCGACGAAGATCACCAGGACACGCTGGATGTTATGGAAAAGAGCGGATACGACTATTCCTACATGTTCATGTATTCAGAAAGGCCGGGCACACTGGCAGCAAAAAGATACGCTGACGATGTACCGGCCGACGTGAAGAAGAAAAGACTGGATGAGATCGTGTCGATGCAGAACCGCTTGTCTTTCGAGAGCAACAAGAAAGATCTCGGCACAATAACAAAAGTGCTTATCGAAGGGAACTCGAAAAAAAGCGACCAGCACTGGATGGGACGCAACAGTCAATACAAAGTGGTGGTATTCCCGAAAGCCGGGAATAGCCTGAAACCGGGGGACTATGCCATGGTGAAGATAGACGACTGCACGCAGGGAACATTATTGGGAACCATAATCTAAGCGCATGGATCAGCAGCAAATAAAAAATAGGTTCGGGATTATTGGACACTCACCAGCGCTGAATTACGCGCTTCAGGTGGCGGAGCAGGTCGCCAATACTGATCTTACGGTATTGATATATGGCGAAAGCGGTGTTGGTAAGGAAGTTTTTTCACAGATCATTCATGCCTTGTCTGCCAGGAAACATAACCCTTTCATTGCCGTCAACTGCGGCGCCATCCCTGAAGGCACCATCGATTCTGAATTATTCGGACACGAAAAAGGATCTTTTACCGGGGCCATGGACAGCCGTAAAGGATATTTTGAAACGGTGAACGGTGGCACCATTTTCCTTGACGAGATCGGCGAAATGCCCCTGGGCACCCAAGCCCGGCTCCTTCGTGTTTTGGAAACAGGCGAATATATCCGGGTGGGTTCCTCGAAGGTGCAGAAAACAGATGTCCGTGTGATTGCAGCCACCAATAAAGACCTCTACAATGGCACGCAGAACGGCAAATTCAGGGAAGACCTCTACTACAGGCTGAACACGGTACCCATCAGGGTGCCAGCGCTCCGCGACAGGAAAGAAGATATCGTGCTCCTGTTCCGTAAGTTTAGCGTGGACTTCGCCGAGAAGTATAAAACGTCACCGGTTCAGCTGGACGACGAAGCTAAAGCCACGCTCCTCTCCTACACCTGGCCCGGTAATGTCAGGGAACTAAAGAATATTGCCGAACAGGTCTCCGTACTATCGAAAGAAAAAAATATCGGTGCGCAGGAACTGAAGCGATTCATTCCCGAGAATAGGCATAACAGCATG
>JBBAJN010000113.1:0-10202 GCA_040404045.1 Chitinophagaceae bacterium | reverse complement strand
AATGGATCGATATCCTCCACAGGCACATCGGTACCATTGTTCACCAGTACGCCGCCATTCATGAAGGCACGCCACATATATGCACCGTTCGCCGCACGCTCTTCACCTAACCGCTTCACCACGAAAGGAGCATCCGATGTGCAATGTATGCCCTGCATGGAGGCAATGACCTTCCATTCCGCAAAGCGGGGAATCTCTGCAGGATTCACATGCTGCGCATGCTCCACCCGCCAGCGGTGATCCTTGGATTTGTTCTTCCTGATCTGCTCACTGAAGATATTGATGGTTTCCCGGTTCGCGCGGTCTCCGATCGCATGCACGCAGAGCTGGAGATTCTTATCCCAGGCAAACGCAGCGATATCCCTAAGCTCGGTGGTATCAAACGTATTCTGACCGAAAAAACCTTTTTTATCGGCATAGGATTCCAGGAACCAGGCGCCATAAGAACCCAGGGCTCCGTCAAGCGAAACTTTAATGGCCTTGACCGTGAAATGCGCATCGCCCGCATCCACGATCGGGAACACCGCCGCGTTTTGCTTCAGCGCATCCATACGTTCACGCACCATCATCCAATGCCGGATCTGCAGTTTCCCCTGTTCCGCCAGTTTCTTCATCTGCGCCACATCTCCAAATGATGAGCCTGCATCTACAAAACTGGTTACCCCATTTCTCAGGCACTCTTTCTCCGCCAGCGCGATCTGTTTTGCAAATAACGCATTGCGCTCTTCTTCTGGCTGCTGCCTGACCCAGGCACTATACGCACCACCAACCAACATCTGGGCTTTTTCTTCCAGCATACCTACGATCCTGCCATCCTTGTCCTTCACGATCTCTCCGCCGGAAGGGCTGACTGTCTGTTTGGTAATGCCCGCGGCTTTCAGCGCCACTCCATTCACAAAGGACCCGTGTCCACTGGCATGGGTCAACAACACCGGGTTGTTGGGAGCCACCTTGTCAAGATCCTCATGATAAGGGTATCCCATGTAGTTATTCACCGGCGCTTGGTCCCATTTCTCCTGGTGCCAGCCGCGGCCAACGATCCAGTCTCCGGGCTTGGCCTGCTTCGCGGCCTCTGCCACCATCTGCACGATCTCTTCCCAGTTCTTCGCGTGCATCAGGTTAAGGCTCATCAGCATGGAACCCATACCGGTAATATGCCCGTGACCTTCGATGATCCCGGGCATCAGGAACTTACCCTGCGCATCGACCGTTTCTGTTTTCTCTCCCTTCCATTTCTTCGCGTCTTCGTTGCTGCCTACAAAAACGATCTTGCCCGCTTTCACCGCAACAGCCTGGGCCTGGGGCTGGGCAGTATTGACGGTATAGACATTTGCATTCTCAATAACCAGGTCCGCAACCTTAGCGGCATCACCGCCGCCGCAGGCCATCAGCAGGAACAGGAACGCTGTCAGTATGATCCTCATTTCAGATGTATTGATTGATGATATTCTCCAACCACTCCTGCCTGCCGCTGGATTGCTTAGGCTCACCATGGGCCACCGCAAAAGCGCGGAGATCTTCGAGTTTCAATTTTCCTTCTTCAAACTCTTTGCCCTTACCCGAATCAAACGATGCATAGCGGTCTTTCCGGAACTGCTTGTAAGCCGATTTGCTCAACACATTCTCCGCAACAATGGCTGCCCTGGCAAAAGCGTCCATACTACCCACGTGGGCGTGGAAGATATCTTCGAGATCAGTGGAGTTACGCCTTGTTTTGGCATCGAAATTCACACCGCCGCCTGCGAAACCACCCGCTTCGAGGATGATCAGCATGCACTCGGTCAGCTCATTGAGATCCATGGCAAACTGGTCGGTATCCCAACCGTTCTGCGCATCGCCCCTGTTGGCATCAATACTGCCAAGCATGCCGGCATCCGCAGCTGCCTGCAGTTCGTGCTGGAACGTATGGCCAGCCAGCGTAGCATGGTTCACTTCCGCATTTATTTTAAAATCTTTGTCGAGTCCATGATGCCTGAGGAATCCGATCACGGTTTCAGTATCAAAATCATATTGGTGCTTGGTGGGCTCACATGGTTTCGGTTCGATGAAGAACACGCCTTTAAATCCGTTACTCCTTGCATAATCTTTGGCCATGTGCAGGAAGCGGGCAAGATGCTCTTTTTCACGCTTCATATCCGTGTTCAACAGGCTGAGGTAGCCTTCACGACCACCCCAGAAAACATAATTCTCACCGCCCAGTTTGATGGTGGCATCCAGCGCATTCTTGATCTGGGTCCCGGCATAAGCCACTGCGCCAAAATCAGGATTGGTAGAGGCCCCATTCATATAGCGGGGATTGGAGAACACATTAGCGGTACCCCATAACAATTTCACCCCGCTCGCAGCCTGCTTCTCTTTTGCATAATCTGTGATCTTCTGCAGCCGCTGCTCGTACTCAGCTATATTACCGCCTTCGTCCACCAGATCAATGTCATGCCAGCAGTAATAATCAACACCCAGTTTGGTGAAGAACTCGAATGCAGCGTCCATCTTATCATAAGCCCGCTGCATGGGATCCGCGGCACTGTCCCACGGAAAATGCCTGGTACCCGGACCAAATGGATCGGCGCCAGTATTGCAGAAGGTATGCCAATAACATACGGCGAACTTAAAAAAATCCTTCATGGTCTTACCCGCGATGGGCCTGCTGCCATCATACCATTTATAAGCCATCGGATTGTCTGATTCACGACCTTCAAATTTGATCTGTCCAATTCCAGGAAAAAATTCCTTGTTACCAAGCGTTACAGATGACATAGAATGCTGTTTAAGATTTTGTATGAAAATAGTTAATTTATGTAATGTGCGCCGTCTGATGATCCTTCAAACAGTTTAAGTTCTTTTTCCGTTTCATTTTCAATCATTCCCTTGACCTTCATCAACAGGTCCAAACCTTCGCTGCTGCTGATCATCACCACCACGGTTCCACCACTTCCACCGCCACTGGTCCTGGCCCCGTGAACCCCGCGTCCCTTACCCTTTACCAGCAGAAGTTCTACGATCCTGCTGGTAACGGGTTCACCCAGTCCTACAGACTCATACCCCCGGTGAGACCCAACCATCAGTGCACCCAACTGTTCCAGCAATGCAGCCTTGTCTCCATATCCCGAATAGCCTTCAAGGCCAGCCTTGAACAAACGGATACGATGATTTTCCATCACGGGATGGCGGGCCGCCAGCAACAATCGATATGTGGTAGCCGGATCGATCTTTGTCACTGGATCTATATGAACACCATAGTTTTCAAGAAATGAAGCACCCGTCATTTCCAATGGTATCAGGGGCTCATACGTTTCTGCAAACATCTCTGGCGATACATTGGCCCAAAAACCGCCAAAGGGTATACCAGATGCACTAAGATTATCCCTGCTTATGCCGGACTTCATCATGGCCACGGTAAAGGCCATGAAAGCAGCGGTTCTGACGTCGCTATAGGATGAGCCACTTACTGCATGCCGAACGCCACTGTCCAATCCGTAGAACCGGACACCCCCAGGGATCGGCAGCGGATCAAAAACCTCGTGGGGCTGACACATGATCGGCAAAAGGTGATCCTTACGTCCCAAATTAACCGCGAGCTGGTCCATTAACCCGCACGATGCACCAACCACGTGGTTCTCTACTTTCTGCGCCAGTACGGCAAGCTGTATCGGATCCAACATCAACCCAAAAGCCTTTGAAATGGCATGCATGGTGGCCACCTCGAGGGCAGCGGAAGATGACACCCCTTTACCAACCGGTATCCCGCTGCTGACCTCCAGATCAACGCCCTCAAATTGAAGGCCCTGCTCTTGTTGCAACACGGCAAAACAACCGATCACATAAGCTGCCCAGGAACCACCGGGCCTTAGCAGCAAACGTTCCCCCAACTCACGGTAAGGGATACCCTCTACTTCTTCATTTTGAATGATGAAAGCGTCAGCTTCCATGTCGGACTGCACCCGGATCAACCGGTCTTTCCGCCTGCGCAGCACCACCCTGGTCTGTTCAGCAATGGGCATCTGCAACAACAGGGATCCACTGTAGTCGGCAATACCACCCATGACATCCAAACGCCCAGGCGCTATTCCAATTGGCTCATTAGCTAATTGGCTCGATCTAATTGGCTCATTAGCTAATTGGCTCATTGGCTAATTCTTTATTTCCCAACTTCATCATAAACTATTACTTCATGTTTTTGATCTTCCTGTGAACCGTCTCAACTCAGCTGCTTTTTCCTCGGGCATGGTGTCGGCCATGAAAGTATCCGCGCCGGTCTCAGGACCGGCAAGGTATTTCTGCAAGCCGGGCTGGCGGAGGGGGGGACAAAAATTCAGATGCATGTGGTAACCATGGTAGTCACCACCGTCCACCGGGGCCTGGTCGATGGCCATGATATACGGGAACCGCATGTTGAAATTGGCATCGTAGGCCCTCGTTACCAGCTGGTAGATTTCTGCCAGACCCAACAGTTCCTGATCACTCATGGTGATCAACGTGGCATGGCGCTTCTTGGGGAAAATATAGGTCTCATAAGCGAAGCGCGCAAAGTAGGGAATGAAGGCAATGGCCTGGTCATTCTCCGCGATGATCCGGACCTCATCCTTAGTCTCGGCCTCAATGATATCTTCAAAAATATTCCTGCCCTTGGCCGCATGATGCTCATCCATGGCCTTAAGCTCTTTCCGGTTCACGTTGAATACAAAATCCGTGGCATAGATCTGGCAATGGGGATGGGGATTGGAGACACCCACAATATCGCCCTTATTCTCAAAAATGAGGACCGAACTGACCGTCGGGTGTTCTGCGAAAAAAACCATCTCCTGCCGCAGCGCTATAAACACCCGCGAAATGGCGTCCACGTCAAGGTCCGTCAGTGTAACATTATGCCGTGGATCGTAGCAAACCACCTTGGCGATCCCTTTTGCAGCTTCCCTTCTGTACAAGCCCTGATGAAGATCGTGCGACACAAAATCAGGTGCAGACATGCCCACTACCGGATGGTCATTCTCAAATATGAAAACATCATGATAATCAGGATTTCGTTGACCACTGACCCTTGTATTGCCGGGGCACAAATAACAGGCAGGATCATAATCCTGAAGGTTAACGGCACGCTCTATGATATCAAAATTCCAGGGCCTGCTGTTCCGATGGGCCGCATAAACCACCCACTCCTGGCGGAGGGGATGCCAGCGCTTCTCCCATTTTCCTTCCCAAGGTCCTCCCAGACTCATTACTAAGATTTCTTCATTTGTTCTTTCCAGGCGGCATAGGCTTCTGCATACGCATCCTGCAACCCAGCTGAAGGCTGATACTCCCTGATCTTCACCATGCCCCGGAAACATTCCTCGCGGTTAGCCACGATCCCTGCGCCATAGGCAGCACCACGGGCTGCGCCTACTGCGCCATCCGTGTTATAGAGTTCCAGTTTCGCACCACTGGTGTTGGCAAAAGCAGTAGCAAAAACATCACTTAGAAACATATTGGCATGGCCTGCCCTGACCGTATTGATCTCCATACCCATATCCTTCATCACCTCCATTCCATATTGCAGCGCGAAGACGATCCCTTCCTGTGCGGCGCGCAGCACATGGCCGGCATGATGGCGGTTGAATGAAAGTCCACTCATCGCTGCTCCTGGCTCACGATTCTCCAATACGCGTTCAGCACCATTCCCGAACGGATGGAACATGACACCGTCGGCACCGGGTGATACCCTTGCCGCCTGCGCATTCATCTCTTCGTAACTCATCCCTGTGAAAAAGATCTTCCTTAGCCAACTGTTCAAAATGCCGGTGCCATTTACGCAGAGTAAAATGCCCAGCCTGGTATCGGGACTCATGTGATTGACATGGGCAAAACTGTTCACGCGCGACTTAGGATCAAAATTCACTTTGTCCGTCACCCCGTAAACCACACCAGAGGTTCCGGCCGTTGCAGCCACTTCGCCGGGCTCCAGCACATTTAGCGACCACGCATTATTCGGCTGATCACCGGCCCGATAGGTAATTGGCGTGCCAGCCGCAACACCGATCAATGCAGCAGCGCCTGGAGAGACTTCACCCTGCAGCCCGAATGTAGGTACTCGCATGGCCAGCAAAGATTCCTCAATACCATAATATTTCAGCAGGTCCCTTGCAACGTTGGCTTCCGCAAAATCCCAGAGGATCCCTTCAGATAACCCGGACACGGTAGTGGCAATTTCGCCGGATAATTTTGCCGCGATATAATCACCGGGCAACATGATCTTGTGGATCTTCTGATATACTGCCGGCTCATTGTCTTTGACCCATTTTAACTTTGATGCGGTAAAATTGCCAGGTGAATTCAGGTAATGCTTCAACACAAATTCTTCTCCCAACTCAACCGATGCTTTACTACCGATGGGCACAGCACGACTGTCGCACCAAATGATCGAAGGCCTCAGCGGTTTCAACTGATCATCCACGCAAACCAGACCATGCATCTGGTATGAAATCCCAATGGCAACCACCTCATCGGGAGACCAACTCACCTGTTTCTTGAGCAAGGCTATGGCATTCAGTAATTCGTTCCACCACATGTCAGGATCCTGCTCTGCATAGCCCGGCCTTGGGGCCATCATGGGCATCTCGGATGATGGAGAAAATGCAATGGCGGCAGGAGCGCCGGTTTCTACGTCAAGCAGGGCGGCCTTCACAGACGAAGACCCTATATCAAAGCCCAATACATATCTTCCCATAATGTTGTTGATGGTATAAAAATAAAAAGGCGCGGCTTACTTTACAGAGAATTTGAATACGGTTGTGCTTGCAAATGTCTCCCCGGGTTTCAGCACAGCCGAAGGAAACGCAGGCTGGTTTGGAGAATCAGGAAAATGCTGGGTTTCCAGGCAAAATCCAGAGCGATATCCATACACGGACCCCTTGCCTTTTTCCGAACCATTCAGAAAGTTCCCTGAATAGAACTGAACGCCGGGCTCCGTAGTCAATACTTCCAATACCCTGCCGGAAACGGGTGCGCTGACCCTCGCCGCCAGTCTCAATTCACCAGCCTTGCCATTCAGGGCGAAATTATGGTCGTACCCCAGACCCACCTTGATCTGCTGGTCTGTTGTGTCGTTGATCCGCTCTCCAATTTTATGGGGGGTGGTGAAATCAAATGGTGTACCTGCCACTTTCATGATCTCACCAATTGGGATCAGCGTGGAATCAACAGGCGTGAATCCGTCCGCATTGATCATCAGTTCATGATCCAGTATATCGCCTTTCCCCTGCCCCTCCAGGTTGAAATAGCTGTGATTGGCCACATTCAGGATCGTGGTTTTGTCTGTGGTGGCGCTGTAATCCATCACCAGCGAGTTATCGTTTGTCAGCGTGTACCTGACCGAGATGGTCACGGTGCCCGGATAGCCTTCTTCCCCATCCTTACTCACATACGTAAGGGTCAACACGGAATCTTGCTGTTTGCCTGACCACACCACTTTATCAAATCCTTTCAATCCACCGTGCAGGGAATTGGGGCCATTATTTTTTGCGAGCGTATAGGTCTGTCCTTCCAGTTGAAACTGGCCCTTCGCAATTCGGTTGGCATAACGACCAACAATGCATCCGAAATATGACTTGCCATGATAATAACCCTGGATGCTATCGTACCCCAATACCACATCGTCCATTTTGCCATTCTTGTCAGGCACATGCAGGGAAATAACACTGGCACCGTAATTGGTGAGCAGGACTTCCACGCCGTTGGCGTTTTTCAGCCGGTATAATTCAACAACTTCGTTATTCAGCGTGTCCGAAAACTGATCGTTGGTGTCGTTCTTTGTCATTGCATCTTCTTTATGTTCTGAAAGTATGCAGGAATTCAATACAACGAATGCTGAGAAGAAAAAGAAAAACTTCATATGGCTTTTTGCGGGAAGTTATGAAATCTCCCGCGCACCATCACCAGTGACCACTTCATAGGCATGAAGTTCTATGCCGGTGTTCTCTTTATATACCGGACCGATCCTGGCGATCAAGGCATCGATCGCATCCTGGTGTATGATATTTATGGTACAGCCCCCGAATCCACCACCCATCATCCGGCCGCCCAGTACAAAGGTTTCGTCCTTCACCAGCTTCACCAGCAGGTCCAACTCTTTTGAGCTGACTTCATAATCGTACTGCAAACCCGCATGCGATTCATACAGCAACTGCCCCGCCTGGTCCAGCGAACCCTGCTTAAGCGCTTCGCAAACCTTGTCAACCCGTTTATTCTCTTCCACCACAAAATAGCAACGCTTATAGATCAAGGGATCCATCGCTGAACGGTGATTCTCGAGCATTTCTGTAGTAACATCCCTGAGTTGGGTGACGCCGGGGTAATGCTTTTTCAACATACTCACGCCTTCCTCACATTGCTGACGCCTGATATTGTATTCAGAGGATGCCAGTTCATGCTTCACGCCGGTATCCAACAGTACGATCTTGTACTGCCCCAGTTCCAGCGGGAAGTATTCGTGCTCCAGGGACCGGCAATCCAGACGGATGACGTGGTCCTTTTTCCCATACAGGCTGGCAAACATATCCATGATACCCACCTTCAGGCCAATATACTCGTGTTCCGCACGCTGCGCGGCGAGTGCCAGATCCAGTTTCTTCAACCCGAAACCGCCCAATGCATTGATGGCGAAGGATGTTACTGTTTCAATGGCTGCCGAAGAAGACAGGCCGGCGCCTATGGGAACATCTGAAGCCAATACCGCATTGAAAGCGGCAGGCTCGTGGCCGAGTTTCCGGAACTGATCAATAATGCCCAAGAGATAGTTGGCCCAGCTTTTTCCATATTTTGCCATGTTGTTGAAATCGATCTCCACCGTTTCATTAAAATCAACGGAGATCCATTTGCCCTTCCCCTGTTGGGCAGGGCCCACAGCCAGGTAAGCGGCCTTGTCAATGGCGGCCGGTAGCACCAACCCTCCATTATAATCGGTGTGTTCACCAATGATATTGACCCGGCCCGGCGCCGCGAAAATCCGTGGTGTGATTGAAAATTCCTGCTGGTATACCTGCCCTACTTTTTCTGCTAATGACATGGAGACATTTAAGATATCAATGTAAACAAAAAACTTATACCACCATCAGGCTGCAACCCCTGATATCACTGTGATCAACCCTGCCGGTGACTTCAAAGCTTCCGTCAGGATATAGCTTACCGGCATCATCGGTGGCAATAAAAGAACATGACCATATATTGGCCAGGTCTATGACGTTAATGATGCCTTTGATCATCTCAGCGGATACATCGTACACAGCGCGGGGATCGTCTTCTTCCCTCAACAGGATCTTCATCGTGCGCGAAGGATGAAAGATCCCGTTGCCTGAAGAGTAACCCTGCGAAAGCATCTCGGTCATCCCATATTCAGAATGGATGTTATTTACACCCAGTTTTGACTGCAGGAATTCGTGCACGTGGGAACGGGTCATTTCTTCACGTCGGCCTTTCATCCCACCCGTTTCCATGACCACGGTATGTTCCAATGCCATCTGGAATTTCTCCGCAAAATCAAGCAGGGCAAAAGTCACCCCGATCAATAGCAATTTCTGTTTCCTTTTTTCCAGGGCCATGATGGTATCGTGCAACTGCTGGTGTTCATACAGATAAAACCCACTCTCCGCTACCTTACTGATCCTAACCAGCTCATCCACCATATAAACCAACGAGGAATGCCTTCTTTCGAGGTAGGATGGCAGCAGGCCGATTATACACCAGTCGGCAGGATCGCCATAAAACTGCCTGAATCCTTCCAGGAAACTCCTGCGGTACAAAGAAAGGTCCCTGACAAAATGCCTGCTGTTGACCATGCCCGTGGTTCCACTGCTTTCAAAAATGATGGCCGGGTCCAGATCTCCGGTGACCACCCGGTGGGTCTTAAAAAACCCAACCGGCAGAAAGGGTATTTGGGCTACCGACGAAACCTGTAGCCGGTCAACACCCAATAATTCAACGTATTGCCGGTAAACGGGGTTAAACTCGGCCTGGACCCTGAATACCTTCAACGCCAGTTGGTCAAACCCGGAAATGTTAAAATCAAACAGGCCTTCGGCTAATTTGCTATGGTCACTTAGGTTATTCAAACGGGATAAATTACATTTGATGGTTAATCAGATTTGATGAAAAATTACTTTCTGACCGGTTTATTGCTGATGATCATTGTTTCCTGTGGCAAAGATACTTTCGAAAGTAAACCACAGCTC
>JBBAJN010000112.1:0-10206 GCA_040404045.1 Chitinophagaceae bacterium | reverse complement strand
GGCGAGGCGGTTATTCCGACCCGTGTGAATCGTAAGTACAAGGAACCTATCAGCGCAATATTCCACGAATCGGTAGGTGCGGATGAATTAACTCAGTTCATTCAGATGACTCCGAATATGCGTTATGCGTTGCTGATGGCAGCAGGTGAGCAGTTCAATGAATCGATAGTAAACAAGCCTACCAATATCAGTACGGCTCAGATCATGAATAGCTATATCACTCAATCGGTGCGAGGCAGTTCAAGATCATCCGGCTCAGGTCGGGGTGCATCGGTTAACGTGGATATGAGTGGCGTGGAGCGATCGATACGAAACAATAAGACGGTGAAGCTGGACAATACTAAGCAGCTTGCACAACAGATTGCAGCGAGTATAACCGATACAATGAATATCAGACGTAAGTGGTAAAGTTCTATCTCGATTCGATTCAGGTCGATGCACCGGCTAACTGGGAAGATTTCACGCTCAAGTTAACCCGTGACAAATCGATCGATGCGCTGCTGCTTACTACGGATACTACGCTGGAATGGATCGGTACGGGTTACAATTACTTCGCCCAGTTGCTTGGTACAAGTGGATTCTGTGGTAGTGTTGAACTGACCGTTACTGATGACGAGCCGGTAGCAACCGATGTATATCTTGGCAGGATATTTTTGTCAACGTGCGAGATCAATGAGGCTATTTGCAGCATTAAGACGAAGGTCGAAGATCGATCGTTCTATGCGATGGTGAATAATAACAAGGCTATTGAGGCTGATCTAACCGCAGGCGTATCGAAGGGAGGTGTGGCGATTACACCTGTAACCGATTATCTGATTGATATGCACAGAGTAGTCGGTAATTCATTTAAAAAACGAATTTATACAGTAAGGGTATGGGATGCTTTTCGTTATCTGATAGCATTTATGACCGACAATACGGTGCAATTCGTTTCGGATACATTCAATGTAGGTGGTGATTGGGAAGGGTTGACTATTTCATCGGGATTAAAACTCAGAACGGGCGATATTGATAATTCACCACCCTTAACGCTGTTTAGTTTTAAGGAACTCTATGAAGAGGTAAAGAAGAAAATCCCGATCGGTATGGCCGTTACTGAATCGGCTGGAGTATATACGCTTAGGATCGAATCAATAGATTATTTTAATCAATCAACCGGATCGTTTCGATTTGAAAATATTGAAGGGATTACGACTAAGTTTAATGAGGATAAACTATATGCATCTGTCAAAGTCGGATCGACTAACGTTGACCCATCGCAGAGTTTTCCTGAAACGCAGCCTATCATCGGGTACATTGAGGAGCAGCTATGGAATGATATTACCTGCAACATTGACAACGAGTTAGACTTAGTTAGTAGCTGGGTTATCAGTTCCAATGTCATTGAAGATTGCATATCTAATTCTTCGGCTGTGTATGATGAGGATTTGTTTCTGATCACTACAACGTACATTGATCCGACTACTGGAGTAGCTACTGCTACCGATATATTCAATTCAGGTACGGATTTCTTCTATAACGATTTGCTCAGAAATATCAATGTTCTTTACCGATATACTAAAGGAATACCTTCTTCTGCCTTAGCCAATTTCAACGGTACGCCATCGAACTTCTACGCTTTTAAGACCACCACAGAAACTACTACCCGAACGGTGACTATCACGGGTGCGGGTGTGGTAACTCATAACGCTGCAACGGGTACGCTGGTTAAAAGATTCAATGATGATTCTACCCCACCCGGAAACGATCCTAACGGTGTGTACATAGCAAATATGATAGTGCCGGTGGCGGCAGCCAATACATTTACTGCTCCTGTTGATGCATTCTATAATTTTGAAGTCTTTGCTGACTTTACAATTACAGGTATTCCATCCGGAACGATTACCGCTATTGGTTTAGAACAATTAACAGTCTATCCACTACTCAACGCCAATGCTATTGCACTTAGATTAGAGTACGATACATTTGATTCGGGTGGTGGTTCAATTGACAACAACATACCGGTGGGGACGGGATGGGGTGGTAGGTATAGCAAAACTTATAGTGCTAACAATACAACTCATTCACCGTATATCTATACGACCGCATCGCAGCCTTTTTTCTTCAGCAAATATTTACGAGCAGGAGATATTCTATCGCTTCAAATCATAGCTAATTTTGCAAATGTTTATTTCACGACTACATTAGCCGGAGGAGTCGGAGGTACATTAACCATAACCGAATCGATCAGGCTCAACCAAGGCAGTTACTTCCGATGTATTGGTAATAGTACGGATAACCCAAATCTTCAGATCGGTAACATTAACGACTATATCGCCTACGAGCATTCATTTGAGTATCCAATGACTGCAACCGAATTCACATATCTCAAAGACAATAGCCGTGATCTGATCGAGTTCAGTATGTTTGGGAGATCGCCTCGCTACGGATGGGTGAACGATCTGAAATACAACTGGATCAAAGGAACTGCATCGGTTAAATTAGAATCAAATGCAATCAATAACAACGTAACGTAATGCCTAAATTCATACCAAACCAACCGATCACATTCGGTAACATCGCTCAACCTTGTTTGAATAATGACAACAGGTCTTATGCTATGCTGATGCAGGGCGAAGAGAAATGGAAGTTACAGATCGAAAACACTCCGTGCGATGGCGAGGAAGGTAGTGTGTGCGATCCTGATATGAATGATGTAGGGGATTATTTAGTTAACTCAGAGTTCACTTCGGCTACTGAATGGACTGCAGTAGATGCAACGGTGTTTCCTGGGAATGGCTATGCAACATTGTTTATCGATGCGGGGGGTAACAATGAGGGGACTTTGACTAAGACGGTAATACCTCCGTCATATTGTGGAATTGCTACATCGTTAAAGACTTATAAATTATCCTTTGAAATAGTTAACTCCTTTATTCAGGGTTCCTGTGTATTCTATATAAATTGTCAGGGGTCTTCAAGTTATTATAAACTTTATCAAGGTTTACCTAATGTTGGCATCAATGAAATGTACGTGCAATATCCTGGTGAATCAGGAATTTACAATGAAATACAAATCGGATTAACCGGAACAGATGGTGACTTTGTAAGAATGAATAATATAAGTCTGCAAGAGGTTGCAGAGTGCTGGAGTACTTTGGGTTCTTCTAATAATGTACCAGGAGATGCTGCCACAGGATTACCTGCATGGACTTACGGTCAGTCAGGAGGTATAGGATTTTATACCTGTCAACCTGGATGGGATCTATACGGTGCGCCTACATTTCCTGAAGCCACTATTTCAGTCTGTCTACTTTCAACCCTTTCAATGGGTGACACTCTTCAACTAACCTACACAATCTCAGGTCAAACTGCCGGTGAAATCTATCCCGTTCTTGGTACTAATGCAGGACTAATCCGTAATACTAACGGCACGTTTACGGAGTATATAACCGATGACGTAGGATCCGATCACCTGCAATTCTTTACTGACGCTGACTTCGATGGTACGATAAGTATCGTATCGGGTAAACTCTACGCAAACTGCCATACAATCGACGTAATCGATGCCAATACGGGCAATCCTGCTGCGACCGGATATATACCGAACTATGTAGGCAATAAGATTGAAATGGTATTCAACCCGCAGTCTATACCGGGTGAGGTGGGTGGTGAGCCGAATGACTTTGAACTGACTGACGGATGCTATCGGATCAGGTTCAACGATTGCTGTACGGAGGACAAATCGTATCTATCCGATACCGTTATAAACTACACGACAGGTGAGCATGAGTGTACGGTTCTGGTCGATGCCACCTGCGACGATCAGGCGTTTGGATTCGATTTCTCCAATCAGTTTAGTTTGAGTCAGAGGCTCAGACTCCTTCGCTTCAACCCGATCTACAAGAATGAAGGTGAAGATGGTCAGGGGTCGGATGGTGTTAAGCGTAGACCGTTTGCACGATCTGAGAAGGTTTACAACTGCATCTTCGACTATTGCGATGAGCCTACTCATGATGCAATCAATACACAACTGCTATGCGATAACTTAACTCTGGATGGAGTTGAGTATTTTTGTCCTATCAAAGACTATCAGCCTGAATGGTCTGATCGTGGCAAGCTGAATCTCGCTCAGTCGCAGGTCGAATTGCAAACAAAGCAATCAGTAATATTCAACAGAAACTGCATATAATGAGAGAATACGGAATCGTTACTATCGCTTGCAAGCATTCCTTATACGGTCGATTCGCTTGGAATCTATGCCTATCGGCTAAAGCTAACGATATGGGTATGCCCGTAACGCTCATAGCAGATGAGGATGGAATCTCACATCTTGACGAATCTCATCTGATGATGTTCGATAAGATCATTATGGTTGAGGATAATTGGTACAAGTTCAATGGTAAAGTCCTACCGTTGATGCTTAAATTCAAGCTATTTGAACTTAGCCCGTACGAGCGCACATTGTTTATGGATGCCGATACGATTATCAGTCCGATGCAGAACGTATCGCAATGGTTCGACGGTATGAAGGGGGTGAAGTTTGCAATGGCTAACAGAGGATACAACGATCCTGACAAGGGCATCTCGGAATGGGTGGACAAGGATATGCTCAAGCAATCCTATCCCGATACGAAGAATTGGATCGACTTATCGAGTGAGTTTATCTACTTTGAGCGATCTGAGGCGGTTGGTGAGATTTTCACCGAAGCGATGAAGTTCTATAAGGATGATAAGCTACCGATGCGTCAGTTCGCAGGAGATCGACCCGATGAGCCATTCTTTAACCTCGCAATGAATAAGACGGGAATAAATCCGCACCAAATACCCTACGCTCCTACCTTTTGGCTGCCGGCTCAACGTCAGCATAAGTCAGCAATGGATATCAAGCGTGAGTTCTTCGGATTCTCAGTCGGTGGTAAAGAAATACCTAAAATGCAGCAGAAAATCTATGACGAATTCTGCGCGAATGTTGCTTATAAAACTGGTGTGCCTACTTTGAAGGTCGGACACAAAAGACAGTACCTTCCAGAAAGATCAGTAATATGATATACAAATGCCATCAGTAACAGCTAAATTCTTAGAACCGTACATCGTATCCAATGTGCGTCATCAATATTATACCGATTCGGTCGAGATGGCCGATGCACTTCAAATTCACTCCGATGGTAAGTACCCGGAGCATCTGATCGAAACGCGTAGACCGGGGGAAACCAAAGAGATTCAGGAGTATCGTAAGAAAACATTTGAGCCAATTACCAAGCCGATTTTTTCAAAGGTGTATAATACGCTGATGAAGATCCGTAAGTCTGGCGATTGGCTGATTCAATTCCCCAAAGAACTACCTGCCCGAATTGCTCAGGATGAAACGCCTGAAGTCTATCTAATGCGTGACTTTCCGAAGCACGGAAGCATCACGAATTGGATGTTTTCGATTGCATTCAAGAACTACCTGACCGATGCTAACTCTTGCATATTCACCTATCCCAAGACGTTAGAGGTCGAATCGGCTGAATATCTCAAGCCATATCCTCGCATATTCGATGCGGCTCAGGTACTCGACTACAAGTCTGATCGCTATTTCGTTCTGCTCGATGAAGATCCGATTCACTACGAAAATGACGGAAACTACTACACCGATGGCGGTCGGTACTGGGTGATTCAGCCCGATACGATTCAGGCATTCGATGTGCATCGTCAGGGTGGAATGATAAGCGAGGTATTGAACATTGAGAATCCGCTTGGCTATATGCCGGTTCGGTTTATGTATGGTGTGAACGTGGCAATGAGTAGCCATACTATGCTGAACGAATCAAGGCTTAATAGTATCGTCCCGAAGCTGAACATAGCCCTACGTGAATCGTCTGATCTTGACGCTGAAATCGTGCAGCATATTCACTCTACGATGTGGAGTTTGCAGCCTCAAGCCTGTCAGACCTGTCGTGGTATCGGATCAGTTCCTCGTGAGAATAGTGCGCCAATATCCTGCCCTGCTTGCGGTGGCAAAGGTTTGCTGCCATTGAATCCTTATGAGCATTTAGTAATCGCTCCACCGCGTCCCGGTGAGCCTCAGATGCCTACCCCTCCGATGGGATACGTGGAGAAAGATACCGGTATCGCCCGATTGCAGGATGAGCGAATTAAGCAGCATATTTACGATGCGCTCAGTTCGATCAATATGGAATACCTGGCTGAAGTCCCGATGTCGCAGTCAGGGGTATCGAAGCAGGTTGACCGTGAAGAACTCAATAGCTTCGTGCATTCTATTGCGGAGGATGTGGTGCGAATTATGGATGAGGTCGCTTATGATATTTGCGCTTGGAGATATTCAGGCGTAACCGATGATATCAATTCCCTCCTGCCATATATCAACGTACCTGACCGATTCGATATGCTCAACGGCAATGTACTGGTGCAGGAACTTCAGGCACTTAGTCAGGCAAACGTGGATCCGGCTATTATCAATGCGGCTCAGATGGAGTTGGTAGGTAAGAAATTCCACGACGAGATGAGTCGTGATGCGGTGATCTTGCAGTTGAAACTCGATCCGTTTGCAGGGGTTAGCGTGGATGAATTAGCATCGGCTAAGACGTTCGATGCGATCAGTCAGACCGATTTTGTGATCCACTCCAACATATCCAAGTTTATTCATCGTGCTTTGCAGGAGATTCCAGATTTTACAAAACAGACATATCTGGAACAGATGGCGGTTCTGTCAGGATATGCGGCTGAACAGATCACCCCTGAGCGTACACCATTAGCAGCACCTGATACCGGATTGAATGGCTGATCCTGCCAAGATCATACAAGATTTGGAAGATACGATAGCCGAATCGCTCGATCGGTTCAACGGTCGTATGCCCAAGGTTGAGCAGGATCTGTACGCTCGTATTCTGGAACTATCGTCTGAACTTGAAACGGATAGTACCGGACGGATTAAGCCGAATGTGAAGAATATCAGGCTGATCGGTAAGATCAAGCAGGAGATAACTAACACGATCTTCGATAGTCAGTATTCTAAGGAACTGGACAAGCTGGTAGAAACTTACGACAAGGTAGCAACCATTCAGAATCAATACTTTACCTCTGTCGTAGCTAAGTTCACCGCTCCGAAAGTACTTGAAGAAATCCGTAAGTTATCGATCCAAAACGTGGTGGAATCGCTCAACAAGGAAGCGTTAGGTGTCAATATATCCAATCCGGTACGGTCGATATTGACTCAGGCTGTAACGTCTGGGGGTAGCCGCAAAGAATTTACCGAGCAGGTCAGGGCGTTTCTGCTTGAATCGGATTCGGGTAAGGGTGCGCTGACTAAGTATGCTACTCAGATCACTACGGATGCCCTGAACCAGTATAGCGCACAGTATAATGCAATGGCATCAGACGATCTGGACTTCAAGTGGTTTGTCTATTCTGGATCGCTCCGTAAGACTTCCAGACCGTTCTGCATTGAACTGATCAAGGCGAGCCGGTCGGGTGGTTGTATGGAATATATCCACCAGTCGCAGATACCTGAACTTCTGAGCGGTAGGATTTGCGGTAAGTCAGTACCGTTATACGACAAGACGGACCTGCCGCAGGGGATGTACGAGGGGACGAATCCGGCTAACTTCAAGATTCTCAGAGGCGGGTATAACTGTAACCATCAACTAACGGGTGTACCGACTTCATCCGTACCAAAAAAATATAGAGATCAGTTCCCGGATTAATTGTAGTATTTTTATTACATTTGCAATATGCAGAAAATGATCGAAGTTTATAAAGACGGGTTGCTCTGGTTTGAGTTTCCCGATGTCAATGAGCAGAACGTCAGAGAGATGCTAATTAAGAAGGGCGTAGATCGTATTTGTACGTTCAGGCCTAAAGGAGAAAATGATGCAGAAGTAGCAGCAAAGATTAAATCGAAATTGACTGTTATCGAAGTAGCCGCTGAGGGACAACCGAAGAAAACCAATTCAAAATAATATGAACTTATTAGAACTCATTGAACAATTATCTGAGCGCACCGGTTTCAACATAGCCGATGAATCGCTCAAAACGATTGTGAGTAATGCTGCGTTAACGCAGATACAAATTCCTTCAGAGTTCGTTTCAACTTTGAATCGAAACCTGATGACCGAGTCAGAGGCGAAGATCAATGGTAACGTGAAAAAACATTTCACCGCTACTGCGCTGAATGGTGTTGATGCAAAAGTTAAAGAAATACTCGATGAATATGGATTCGATGAGGATGCTAAAACCGGTATCTTTGCAGAGCAGAATAGTTACAACCGAATTAAATTGCTTGCTCAGTCTATATCCGATCTAAAAGATAAATCTATCTCTGCTACCGGTGGAGAAAAGAAAGCCCTGATCGATAAGATCAATGAGTTAACTGGACTGGTTAATGCTGAAAAGGCGGCTCGCGCCAATGATATTGCTCAGGTTAACGCGAAATGGACTTCGACCTTAACTGACAAAGAAATTAACTCCATGTTCAGTAACTACGATTACGCAATGGACTTGGACAAAGAGATTCAGATTCAGACTGCCCGAAACGTTTGGGAGCGTGAACTGAAGAATAAAGGTGGCAAGTATGTGTACAGCGATGACGGTCTGAAACTGGTCAACGCAGAAACTCCTGACCTGCCATTTACGATTGACAACAAGCAAGTCGATGTGAAGCAATTCACAGAGGGAGTACTTGCTCAGAATAAATTGCTCAAAGTAACGAAAGCACCGGTGCAAGGGGCGACGCCTCAACCCGTAGCGCAACCGTTACCGGGCAATAGTACCGCTAAGGCTCAGGTCAGTAAGGCTCTTGCTGATTTCCGTGCCGGTGCATTGTCATAAGATTGAACTGATACAATGATAGGCGGCTAAGGCTGCAATAATTTCGGGCGAAAGCCAATAATGCCGCAGGACGTTATCCTGTACAATTATTGACTAACTTCTTAATACACCAATAAATGCCAAATGGTTATTGTGAAGCCCTGTTATTGCACTTAGAGTCAGTCGCAGGGCAAAATTATCCCGGTCAAAAAGTAACTGTTCCGGGGTTCTTAAATATGTTACTTACATCGCCTGATCGTCCGACAGTTCTGAACGACGCAAATATGGGCGGTCACTACCGTACGGCTAACGTTAAGTATATGCCACGTACTACGGTATCTCAGGTATCTACTACTGACACCTGTGCGGTTGACGTTATCCCAGCGTTCAGAGAAACCAGCGTAACTGTTGACAACATCGTTCAGACTGGTGTATGGATCACCGACGATACTATTCGTCAGTACTGCGAAGATGCATCTCGTACTGTTGCTATCGGTCAACCCGCTACGCAATTAATGAGTCAGCACCTTAGTTCGATTCTTCACGCAATGAATGGTCTGTATCAAAAGATCGAGAACGTTGCAACTACTACGATGGCTTCTAATTTCGGGAAGCACAAAGCTACTGGTAATGCAACAGCCGTAGCTGTTAACATCAAGCAGGATGTAAGCATTAACGATCTTGGAACGGGTCTGACCAAACTCCTGATGGATGCTGAAGCAAACGAATTCTGCGGTAACCCAGTTATCGTAGGTGCGCTTGGCGGTCTGATGCATGCATTTTCTACTCAGTACAAATATCGTGGACTTGCTTCTGCTGATGGATTTGATCCTTTGGCTATGGCCAATGCAATGGGCTTCACCTTCTATGGATCAGGTCAAACTGGTTCGACTTGGGGAGCGCAGCATATCGGTATGTTTGCACCGGGATCAGTTCATCTGATCGAGCGTTTAGACAACGTAGGTGCATTCGCTGGTCAGCGTGGTGCTTCTTTCTTCACTACTATCACAGATCCTCGCGTACAATGCTGGACTCCTAACGGTCTTGGCAATATGCAATTCGATCTTCAAGTGAAGTATATTGACTGCCCAGATGATCTCGGTTCAAACATCAGTAACGGTTACATCGCTGAGGCAAATGTTGCTAACGCACGTGGTACGCTGTTACTCATCAAGAAGCGTTATGGAATCTTTACTGTTCCAACAAATGCTTATGATGGTGCAGATGTTATTCAGGGTGGTAACGGTACTCTTCGTTATTCAATCACTAACTCCTAATTAGGATGGGTTGCCTAACCGATTATATCGGAATTAGATGGTGTGGGGGGACTTCCTCCCCACCATCTTCTTTGTATGTCAATGACCTACCCGGTATCAGTCTGAAGCAAATCAATTCGATTACGGATGAAGAGAATGC
>JBBAJN010000111.1:0-10254 GCA_040404045.1 Chitinophagaceae bacterium | reverse complement strand
AGTGGTGATTGGCGGCATTATTTCGTCAACCTTGCTAACCCTGGTGGTATTGCCTCTATTGTATTACTGGTTCTCCGGAGAGCGGAAGGCGAATAAGGCGCCCATGGTCACCGTGTTGTTGCTGATGATCGCCTTGCCCTCCCTCGCACAGCAGGGAAGGCAGGTGTCCCTGGACAGCATGCTATCCATGGCCACCAGGAATAACCTGTCGCTTCAGGTCAATCGAAAATCGGCCACGTACTGGGAGACCCTGGCCTCGCGAACCTTTGAGCTTCCCAGAACCGCCGTGGGAGTGGAGTACGGCAAGTTTAACAGCATCAACAGCGACTCCAGGTTTTATGTCAACCAATCGTTCCAACTGCCTGGCGTTTATAAAAGCAGGCGGGAACTTTACCTGGCCAATTTTGAGTCGGGCAAAGTCGATGTACTGTTGAAAGAAGCAGAACTGAAGAGAGAAGTCAGGCTGAATTATTATCATATGCAGGACCTGGCAGAAAGGCTTGAACTGTTGGCTATACTGGATTCTGCATACCAGGGATTCATGAATGCGGCTACGCTCAGGTATAAGACGGGCGAGACTTCCATGCTGGAAAAAACATCCGCAGAGACGGAGTATTCAAAGCTGAACCTGCAGCGCCAGCAATTGATCAGTGACCTGCACATTTTACAAGCCAGGAACAACTATCTGTTGAGGATGGACGAGCCGCTGCTTCCGCTGGCCAATAGCGAGAAAACCAGGCTCGGTGGGTTTGACAGCAGTGGAAATACGCATCCCCTGCAAGCCTATTGGAAATCGAGGCAGGCTGTCCATGCTGCAGAAGCAAAGAATGAAAGGAGTGCGCTGCTGCCGGATTTGAACCTGGGCTATAATAATCTTTCTATCACGGGTTGGCAAACAGCGGATGGCATCAACCAGAAGTATTACGGTTCAGGTGAAAGGTTCAGTTCCTATAACCTGGGGGTAGGTCTGCCTTTATTCAATGGGGCGACACGGGCAAGGGTGCAGGCCAGTGAGGTTAATGTGGAAGTGGCAAAAATGAATGAAGATCATGCCCGGGAAAGCCTGAAGAACAGGAGAGCGCAGTTGCAGGCAGAATATGAGAAATACGTGAAGATCATCGATCACTATACAAAAACGGGATTGGTTCAATCTGACCAGATCATCAAACAAGCCTTGCTGGCTTTTAAGGCCGGTGACATCAGTTATGTGGAATGGATCAACCTGATGAACCAGGCGGTAGGACTGAGAATGCAGTATTTGGATGCCCTGCTTTCGCTAAAACTGGCATCCGCAGAATTGGATTATTTAAATGGAAATTAATATGACCAGGAATGTATTCATCATAAGCCTCATCGTACTCGGAGCCTGTCAGTCGGCCCCAAAGGAAGCGGCTGTGGCTGAGAAACTGTCGGACGAGCCCCAATCGTTGACCCTGACCTCCGCGCAGATCAGGAATGCCGGGATTGAGATCGGCGAGTTGCAGCGAAAGACGCTGTCTGACGAGATTGTTGTCAACGGCGTTGTGGATGTGCCGCCGCAAAACATTGTTTCTGTCAGTTTTCCCATGGGTGGATATTTGAAGAGTACCACCTTGTTGCCTGGCCTTCGGGTGCGGAAGGGTGATGTGATAGGTGTGATCGAGGACCAGTCACTGGTGCAACTGCAGCAGGACTATCTGATCGGGAAGGAGAAGCTGACATATATTGAGCAGGACTACCAGCGCCAGAAGGAGTTGAATGAGAACAATGTCAATGCTGCAAAAGTTTTCCAGCAGGTCACTTCGGATTACAATAGCCATAAGGTGATGATGAAGGCCATGGCTGAGAAGCTGCGGTTGATACACATCAACCCGGATAAGCTGAGTACGGAAAATCTTTCCCGCAGTGTACCCATCTATTCAACCATCAACGGATTTGTTTCAAAGGTGCTGGTGAATACGGGAAAATATGTGCAACCTTCCGATGTATTGTTTGAGCTGATCGATCCCAGTGACATCCATGCCGCGCTGACTATTTTTCAGAAAGATGTGTCCCGGGTTTCAGTGGGTCAGGATGTGGAGTTGAATTTCATTAACGAACCCTCGAAAAAATACCGCGCCAGAGTATTCCTTGTTACCCGCAATGTGGATGAGAACAGGAGTGAGACCGTGCATTGCCATTTTGTAGAACATCCTCGGAACCTGCAGCCCGGGATGTTCCTGCAATCGCGGATCAAAGTGTCGCCGCGCGAGGTCATGGCCGTCCACGAAAGCGGCGTGGTCAATTACCAGGGCCGGAACTATGTATTCATTTCGCCAACACAGGAGAAATTTGATATGGTTGAAGTGCAGGTCGGTGCTAAAGAAGGAGGTTTCGTAGAGATCAGGAATGCGGAAAGCATCAAAGGATTGCTGGTAACCCGCAATGCATATGCCGTGTTGGGTGCTTTGAAGAATGTGGCGGAGTAGGACAATTGGCTAATTGGCTAATTAGCTAATTCTTTTTTGCTGGATTCGCTGATGAAATCCTGCATAACGAATGAGCCAATCAGCCAATCAGCTAATTAGATAATCTTCTCTGACCGGGCTGAACACATCGATCAGTTTGCAGTCCACGTGGGCAATGGCTGAGTGGGGTACATTGGAATGGATCACATGGAAGTTTCCGGGCTTTAGCGTCATGGTTTCGCCGCCGATGGTCATCTCCAGTTCACCTTCGAGGATGAATGTGATCTGCTCATGCGGATGTTGGTGCAGGGGCAGCAGGCTTCCCTGTTTGACTTCCACCACACCGAATGTGGTTTGGTTGCCATGGATGTATTGTCCTGTAATGCCTTCCATGAGCTGTTTAGCCCTGATATTGCTGATATGATCCATCTTGTTTATTGTTCGAAGTAGGCAACGGAAGCGCCTACCCATTCTTTGTCTTTGTTGTATCGGACCCCGATCATTTTGCCTTTGCTGAGTCGGCTCAGATTGGTCACCAGTTGGGGCCTTGCTTCGCCATCTTTCCAGACATACATCATCCGGATCTCCACTTTAGCGCCACCATCGGGTGTTTTGATCACGTCTGCGTATTTGACTTTTTTCTGCAGGATCCAGTTTTCGGGATCTGTGATCTTATCGAGGTCGGACTGCGTGACATCGATCACCACGCCCTGGCCCGCGAAGGAGAACAGGGGTTTCAGCACATAGTTTTCCAGGTCCGTAGGCGGCTGTTTCAGTTCATGCAGGAAAAATGTCTGCGGTACAAACGGGTGATGGATGAAGGGCAGGGTGTATTTGCTGATCCTGTAGAACCAGTTGGGATGGGGTATCCACTGCACGTTCCAGTCCTGTGTGATATCGATGATGTCTCCCAGTTTATCCTTGTTCGCGTGGAGGTCGTCAAATATGATGCGGTTATAAATTCTTTTGATCAACGTTTTCTTCCCATTTAGTATATAGAACAAATCCCGGCCTTCGGCAAAAACTTCGGTTATGCATACGGGTTGGATACCCAGCAGGTCGCGCGTGCAATAGAAGTCGATCTTCGTCTTCTGCTCATGGGGCTTGATCTCAAGGAGGATCACATGTGCCGGATCTTGATCTCCCACGATGACTTCTTTAAGCAGCCGGGTATAGCTTTCTTTGGTATGCCCATTGAAGTAATGGCTGTAGTTGGATGGGATGGGAAAATGTTTTTCAACGATCTCCGGGTAGAAAGCCTGGAAGCCGAACAGGGTGGGGAATCCCTGCATCTCGATCAACTGGGGCTCCAGTTCACCGGCTGCGTTTTCACAAATGCCGAAATCCAGGGCGATGAAATGGGAATGGTCGTTCTCGTTTGCCACCACTTCGCCTGCGGGTATGGCCTTTTCGGTGGCGGACTTGAATTTGGGATCCGTGATCAGGTCTATGATATGTTCGCAGGCATCAATGATCTTGTCGCCAAACCATTTGGGAATGAACTCCGGTGTTTCGGAGATCCGGAAATCGATGGCGCCGGGATAATGGCTGTGCAGGTCTTCCAGGAAAGCATGGTATTTTTCAACGGTGAAGTTCCTGTTATATGCTTCTCTGAGTTGCTCTACCATGCGTGTGTTATTGGTGGATGGCTAATACATGATTCACGGAAAGATCCAGAAAGTTAGGCAGTATATGGGAATAGGTCCACAGGATCTTATCGGGGTCGTTCAGGTGGTCGATCATCGTTTCCCATTTCTCATAACCATGGTTGGCGATCACCGTTTTCTTTTTTTCTTCGAGTTGCAGGTACATGCTCATACCGATGGCATCTGCTTCGGGGTGGAACTGTGTACCGATCATATAGGGATTGAATCGAATGCCCATAATGGCCCTGTCCAGCGGAACATGGGGCCTTTCTTTTTCAATGCAGAGGATCTGGCCGCCCATCTCCCTGAGCCTGTTGTGGTGGGGACGGGTGACCTGGTAATCACGGCTGTCAACGGCATAGAAGGGATCGTTCAGGCCTTCGAAAATGGGTTCGTTGGCGCCATCGTGCAACATATGTACCGGGAACACGCCAAAGGCGGTTGAACGGCGTTTGGTCACCTGCCCCAGTTTGTAATGACGACAGGCCAGTTGAAAAGAATGGCAGATGAAAAAAACATGTTTTTTGGTGAGATTGGCGGGGTCGTTATTCCATTTTTCAACCTGGTGCAACCAGTGGAAATAGGCCTTTTCCCAAGCGGATCCTTCTGACTCGAGGGGACTGCCGGGGCCACCGCTGGAGATGTAGAGATCGTATGAAAGATCAGGAACTTCGTTTTTCAGGCGCACGTCAAATTCGTCCCAGCTGATCTCAAGGTGATTGGCTTCACCATATTGGTTAAGTATCTCCCTGATACAACGCATTCCCTGGTTCTCTACGCCTGCGTACAGGTCCAGTATGGCTACTTTAAAAGATTTTTCCGCCATGATCAGCGCCAAAATTAATGAATTTTTTGGGCTTCGGTTACAGTCGTGCCAGGAATTGGCCGGAAATGAAATCGGCCACGTTGACGAGGTTCTTGGTTTCTTCAAAAACCTTCAGTTGCCTGTCGGCCCCCGTACCGTTGTCCAGGATCTTTTGTACAAGTTTCAGGCCTTCGCGCGCGCCCAGATCATCGGCTACATCATCGATGAAATCGAGCAGCTCATAAATGAGTACGCGGGTATTCACTTCCTCTTCCTTACCAAAATCGATCAGCTGGCCATCGATCCCATACCTTGATGCGCGCCACTTGTTCTCATTCACGAGTTGACGGGGATAGATCATGAAATTCAGGTTCTGGGACCGCAGCTTGTAGAGTTTGGCGCAAAGGCACTGAAAGATAGCGGTGATGGCGATGGTATCGTCTACTGTCAGCGGTACGTCGCAGATGCGGAACTCTACGGTGCCGAAGAAAGGGTGTACGCGAAGGTCCCACCAGATCTTTTTGGCGTTGTCGATACAGTTTGTTTTGATGAGGATGTTGACATAGTTCTCGTAGCTGCTGTAGCTGTCGAAATAGTCGGGTATCCCTGTCCGTGGGAATTTATCGAAGACTTTTGTACGGAACGATTTAAAGCCGGTGAGGCGACCCTCCCAGAAAGGGGAGTTGGTGCTCAGGGCAAATACGTGCGGCAGGAAGTAGCGGGCGGAATTGGCGATGTGAATGGCCATTTCCTTGCTGGGCATACCCACGTGTACGTGCAGGCCGAAGATGAGGTTGCTGCGCGCGGCTTCCTGCATTTCGTTCACGATCTCGCGGTAGCGCGCGTGATCGGTGATCAGCTGGCTTTCCCAATGGGAGAAGGGGTGTGTGCCTGCCGCGCCCATTTTGTAGCCGAGGCTATCCGCGATGCCGGAGATGGTGGTCCGCAGGGTGGTCACGTCCTTGAACGCTTCCTCGAGGTCATTGCAGATATCGGTGCCCACTTCTACCACGGCCTGGTGCATTTCTGCCTTGACCTTATCCTTGATCATCTTCTGGCCCTCGGTCACGATCTTCTGCTCATGGCTTTTCAGTTCCCGCGTAACGGGGTCGATCACCATGTATTCCTCTTCCACGCCGAGTGTAAAATGCTTATAGCTGAAATTTGCCATGGGTTAGTTGTTATGGGATCAGGCCAAAGGTGTTTTAGCGGCACTGCGCTTCACGTACTCGCCCCAGGTGAGGTTGTCGAGGCCGTCCTGCTGGGCCTGCGCCCTTTCAATGGCGTAAGATGCTGCGGTTTCCACCACCCAGTCGAAGTTCTCCTGTCCTACGCTTCGGATGTCTGCATCCGGAGCAGGATTGCAGAAATCGATGGCATAGGGGATACCGTCGCGCATGGCCAGTTCCACGGGGTTGAAATCGTACCCGAGGTATTTGTTGATACGAAGCGCGATCTCTTCCATCATCTTATATTCCTCGGCCGAGGTCTCAAAACTCGCCACATAGCGGAGGTGATGGGGGTTGCGCGGCTCATAGGGCATGATGCGGACATGTTTGCCGCCGATGCAATAGCAGCGGTAGTATTTTTCAAAAACGATCTCTTCCTGGAGTAGCATTACGAGCTGGCCCGTTTCTGCGTGCTTTTCAAAGAAATCGTCCATGCTGTCGAGCCGGTAAACATTCTTCCAGCCACCGCCGGCGAAGGGCTTCATATAGGCCGGGAAACCAACATATTCGAAGATGCTTTTCCAGTCCAGCGGATAGGCCAGGTTGGAAAATGAATCGTTTGAGGTATCGTCTGGCAGATCCCGCGAAGGGAGGATCACGGTTTTAGGGACAGGTACCCCTATCTTGGTGGCCAGGGCATTGTTGAAGAATTTCTCATCGGCGCTCCACCAGAAAGGGTTGTTGATCACCGCGGTGCCGCTGATGGCCGCATTTTTCAGGAAAGCACGATAGAAAGGCACGTCCTGCGAGATGCGGTCAATGATCACGGCGTAACCGCTTGATTCACCCTGCACCACTTTGTCGATCGAAACGGGTTCGGCCATGATGCCCGGTACCTGTTTGCTGTTCACCCTGTCTACGAAGGCTTCCGGAAACGAACGTTCCTTGCCGAACAATACACCTATCTTCTTCATGCTTTGATTTTTTGGAGTCACTTATGAAATTACGGGGAATGGGCTTTAATCAAATATATTTTTAACGGGAGAAAAAAACAAATAAGCCTGCCTGATTTTTGTGCCGCACTGGGTTATATTTGGCACTATGGTGATCAAGAAAGACGCGCTGGTCCATACAGAGCGACATGATATCCACTCCAGGCATCTGAACCGGGATGTAGTGGTGGAATTTTTTCTTCCTACCCATGTTGACAACACGGAGGAGATGAGCCTGTTGCTGATCAATGACGGGCAGGATATGGAAACGATGGGATTTCTGGGGATCCTGGAAAAAATGTACGAAGCCGGGGAGATCGGCCCGGTGATGTTTGCGGCTATACATGCCGGTAAGGACAGGAAGAATGAATATGGTACTGCGGGTTATCCGGATTATAAGAACCGGGGGTCTAAGGCAGGCAGGTACACATATTTTGTGTTCGAGGAACTGCTACCGCATATCAGAAAACTCTATCATGTGCCGGAGTTCAAGAGTAAGTCCTTTGCGGGTTTTTCCCTGGGCGGGCTGATGGCGCTGGACATCGTCTGGAACCATCCGGCGGAATTCTCCCATGTGGGGGTATTCAGCGGGTCGCTGTGGTGGAGGTCAAAAGGTTTGGACGATGGATATGTTGAGGAGCAGGACCGGATCATGCATGCGCGGATCAGGGCAGGGAAACATGCGCCCTGGCTGAAGTTTTTTTTCCAGACGGGCTCGCTGGACGAAACGGCGGACCGGAATAACAACGGTATCATCGATTCGATCGATGATACCCTTGCGCTCATAGAAGAATTGGAGAAGAAGGGCTATCAGAAAGATCGCGACATCAGTTATATAGAATTGGCCGATGGCCGGCACGATGTCCCCACCTGGGGAAGAACCATGCCGATGTTTCTACGATTTGCCTTCGGCAAAACTTAAAAACAACGAATATGGGGTAGTGACTGCATCGTCCTGCAGTTTGAATAAATGCACGTTAACAGTTTGCACGTGAGATGAAAACATCAAGACCTATACACCCGGACTTTGAATTCTTTTTGGACCTCAAAGACCAGAAGTTAATTGACTTATTTAAGGATCTGAGAATGTACATCCTGGAACTCTATCCAGACTGTAACGAGCTTATGTATCATACCCACGCCCTGACTGCTGTTTTTTCCATCTCTGACAAGCTATCAGATGCATTTTGCATGTTGCCAATCTATACGAACCACCTTAACCTGGGGTTCAATAAAGGGACAGCTTTGAAAGACCCCAATAAACTCTTAACAGGGACAGGTAATTTAATCAGGCATATTGACGTAAAGACAACAAGCGACTACAGAAATCCCAAAGTAAAATCATTGATACGGGAAGCCATTGAGTTTGCCATTAAGGATATGGACAAGCCTACAACATCCATCGGTCAAACAATTTCAAAAATTAAGAAGAAATAAAGCTGACTGAAAATCTGCTTGAAAAAGAAAAAGCCTTCGAGTATCTCGAAGGCTTTTTCTTTTTTATCTTAATTCATCACATTCTCACATTCATCACATTTTTTCTACATCAGATGTAGAAGACATCTTCTTTAGAAAAAGTAACGTATTCCCCACTGTGCCTGCCATACGTCGATCAGGCTGGTTCCCTTCCTGTACGTGTCGTAATTGAGTGAGTTGTTCACCAGGTTCATCCGATAGATGGGGCGGCCGGTGGCTGGATCAAATCCGCGCGCATTCAGGAGGGCGGTGTTGTTGACTACGTAACCAACACCTGCACTTGAACTGAACAGGTTACCCACGTTGAATATATCTGCGCGAAGTTGGATGGTGTGGCGTTCTTTGCCGATGTTGCGGAAAAGCTCCAATTGGACACTCAGGTCGAAACGGGTTACCATGGGGAGTTTCAAGCCATTCCTTTCTGCATATTTACCGCGATTGGCACTCAGGTAATCATCATTATTGATATACCTCTCCAGGGCATCCTGCTGCTCCTGTACTGTTATGATGGTGGTACCGTTGGTCCACTGTTGGAAGGTGATCTCAGACCTGTCCTTGGGGATATACATCAGATCATTACCAGCGAGGCCATCGCCGTTCATGTCTCCAGAGATCACATAAGATGCACGGCCCTGGGTTTGAGACTGGCCGAACAGGGAGATCTGTAAGGCAGCAGATTTGAAGACCTCAGTACGGTAGTTCAGGTTGGTGATCAGTCGTGAACGGGTTTCGTTATCGCTGAAAGAAATACCATAATCGTTATTGCCACGTACGGTCCTGTTATCCCTCCAACTGCTGAAAGCGATAGAACCGGCACTGATATAATCTTTTACGTTGGCGTATGTGTACGCTGCCATGAAGCCAAAGCCTTTGCTGCGGATGGGCTTTTCAATTTTGAATGTGGTCATGAACGAGCCGCCATAAGGACCGCTCTTCATCACGGTAGCATCAGTAACCTTGTTGTTGATCCGGCTGGCAGCGTTGAATGCAGCACCAGAAAGCAATGTACCGTTGGTGCCAAAGGTATTGTACCTGGGCCTGTTGTCAGGTCCGGAGAAGTTAGTGGTTGCTGGCCTGAGGTTGGCGTTGTAGTAGTAAACGTTGCTCAGGCTTTGGGTAAACAGGATCTCAGCAGACGCGATCATACCCCAACCGATGTTCTGGTCGATGGCGAGGTTAGACCTGAAGACCTGTGGGAACCTGAAAGATTCTTCCGTAGAGGCAATATTGTAAGAAGGCGCTGGTTGACCGGGGTTGGTGATGTTGGGAATGTTCCTGGTCACATCCGGGCTGAAGGGGTATGCCCTGGTGTTGTCAGCTGTAAGGGAGCCCGCCTGCACACCGTTGTTACCCATCTGGTTGCTGATCCACACAAAGGCGGGACGGCCAGTGAACAAACCGATACCACCACGTACCTGGGTTTTCTTGTTGCCTGATACATCATAATTGAAACCCCATCTTGGCGATATCATCACCTTGGCAGATGGAAGTTTTGATGTGCTGACCTTGGTTGGATTTCCTTCTTCGTCAACAAAGTTGAAATTGTCAACTTCTGTATTCACGAATCCACTTCCAACAAAATAGGGGATATCCACCCGGAAGCCATAGGTCATGGTGAACCTGTCGTTCAGTGCCCAGTCGTCCTGCAGGTAGAAGCCCAGGTTGTTGGCTTTAGTTTGGGCTGACCAAACTCCGCCGCCAACCAGGTTGCTGTAGGACAAGGTGTATCTCCTGGCTTGG
>JBBAJN010000110.1:0-10270 GCA_040404045.1 Chitinophagaceae bacterium | reverse complement strand
AGGTCACGGTATGCGTCGCCAGGATCCTGACATTGTCGTTCAGGGTGGGCACACCAGCGGGCAACCAGGTGGAGGCGGTGCTCCAGTTGCCTGAACCGGTCGAAGTCTTGGTTACCTGCGCAAAACTTGCAGATACGCCCATCAGCAGGAGCGCAAAGAACATACAGTAGCGGATAAGCAAAACGCCGCGAGCACTGCGTCTGGCCATTGCCATCTTGTAAGAATGTTGACTTGTTTTCATTTTTTTCATTTTTTTTTGATGAGGTCAGATTGAAATCGATTTGTTGACACTGAGCGCTACCGGGGTCTGCAAGAAAGGCTGAAGACCTGCCGGCAGAAACAGGAGTGAAGCGATCATTCCTGCGGAGTCAGGGACAAATTGCCGATGTGTTTCTGACTGTTCGTTTGTACAATTGTTTCAATAATTGCATTTTTTTGATGAATAGAGATTTTTTTAATACACAAATTGTTTTGAAAGTGATTGATATATATAAAAAAGATTTAAAGTCAAACGGATCGACATGTCACATGCCTCTTGAAAACCTCTGTCTGGTAATCTTTTCCTTACTGCGTATGCCAGTCCACATCGTTATCACCGTGACGTTGGCATCAACTCAATGCCGCCCATCATCGCTGGTATCAAATGCTTCAGTCAGTAAG
Organism: Chitinophagaceae bacterium; assembly: GCA_040404045.1. Lineage (GTDB taxonomy): Bacteria > Bacteroidota > Bacteroidia > Chitinophagales > Chitinophagaceae > Pollutibacter. Next base: position 9,610 of record JBBAJN010000110.1, on the reverse strand, counting down.
GGATTACTGCCAGATGTACCTCTTTTTTTATCGGAGATTCCGATAAAAAAAATGGAAGCCAGTAACTAACAAAAAGTGCTCTGCATGGATACTGTTGAGTAAAAGTTCAGTGGTTTGCAGAGAATAGAGGGCGGAATTACATAAGAATGTTGAATCAGAAGAACACAAATGTAGACTTATAACCCGGAATGGTCAATAGCACAGTGCGAGTAATTATCTAATCATTCCATTTGATTATTGAAAGAACTTTTTCATTGTATCAAAAGATCATTCTAGTTATTGAGCAGGTCAAGTGTAAGCTTCCCCTAAAGCCATCGCATGCTGCCAAGAATACTTAGAAATGGCTCCCGAATTGCAAAGAATGATTCAGATTCACTTTCGTAAAGGCAAGAATTCTATGTGAAAATTGCCTTTTTATTTCCTAATGTCCAACACTTATGTTCTAAATCCAACATAGTATTGTATTCTTCTAATAAACGTTGATTTCATCCGGAGCGTTCCATTCTAATTCTGCCCACATCATGGACTAATGGGGTATTTTCTAAATCACTATTCAGGCTGCAACCGCAGGATTTCTTCATGCCGATCACTTAATTCTACTATTGCGGTTTGGTATACTTGAATATTTCAGTAGCAGCCGATGTGATTTGGGAACGCTTTCATACAGTTGCAATCCATCATCGATGGATTGGGTAAAACCGGGATTCTAATGCTAAAGAGCACTGAAAACATGATGTTAGATTGAAGTTGCTGTCCCGGATGGCACCTATCCCCTTGAAGGCAAGAGTCGCATTGTTTGATTGTACGTAAAATCCCCGGGGGCAGAGTTGAGTGTTTCTTTTGAAAGAGAATTACTCATACCGTAAGGCTACAATAGGATCAAGATTACTCGCTTTCCAAGCCGGATACAATCCGGCGAAAAGTCCAACCAGCGAACAGATTACGATGCCGGCACCTATTATTTTCCAGGGGATCAAAAAGCCGGTTTCCAGCAAGATCCCTACCCCATTTCCCACGGCAACGCCAAGAATAATACCGATCACCGCACCCATCAGGCTGATGATAATGGACTCATACAAAAACTGCCGCCGGATACTTCCTTTTGTACCCCCGAGGGCCTTTACAAGACCTACCTCCCTCGTTCGTTCAGAAACCGCCACCAGCATAATATTCATCAGGCCAATAGCAGCCCCCAGCAACGTAATAAAACCAATGGCCCCCGCTGCTGCTGATATGGTCCCAAGCAACTTGATGAAAGTCTCAGCTATACTATCGCTCTTGTCTGTAAAAAAGTTATTCTCATCCGCAGCGGCAAGTCCCCGGATGGGCCTGAACGCACCCTCTGCTTCACCGATAGCCTGATCCATATTCCTGACATCATCCACCATTACGGCAATGCTGAAGGACTGGTTAGGAGTCGAATACAATCGCCGGATGTTGTTATGGCTGGTGAACACCACATTATCGAGTTGTAGAAAAGCACTGGATCCTTTCTCTTTGGTAATGCCAATTACCCGATACTTGTTATTCCCTACCCGGATTACTTTCTCAAGTGCTCGCTCTGGCCGGTTGCCAAACAATTTCTCAGCAACGTCACTTCCGATCACTGCAATATTTCGTCCGCTCTCCACATCCATTTTATTAAGTGCCCGTCCATACTCCACTTCGTATCCGTTGAGCATCAGATAATTTTCATCTCCCCCGTTCAATGTCACGGTAGGATTGGTCTTGATGTTATCATAAAAAACCGTCTGGTTCCTTGGGCCATTCAAGCCGATGGAGACCAAAGCCGGATAATCATACCGCTGCTTGAACATCTTCGCCTGTTCAAAGGTGATGATCTTACCCTCGTTGGATTTCTTCTCCTTCCTTACCCGTTTGTCTGTTTTCTTTACTTCACCCCTGCCAAACTGTATCCTGCGCTCTTTAAAGCGAATACTGAAAGCATTGGCACCCATGGTGGAAAAGCTTTCACGGAGGCTGGCATTCATAGCCTCTATTGCTGTGATGATACCCACAAGGGCCATGATACCAAAAGCAATGATCGCCACCGTGATACCCGTGCGGAGTCTGTGTGACCTCACCGTATTCAGGGCCAGAATGAGGGTATCCAATAATTTCATGGCCCAAAATTAAGGAAACTAGGTTTGGTAAACTATAGCTTTGGGGGAACGGCAATTATTCCCCACCAATGGGTACCTGCCATAACTCTTTGATCCCTCTTAGAGGTAACTAAGTCAATTATACCCGGGTATTCCCTCAGCGCCTTTAATGCCTTGCTCAAATGTATTGCCACTTGCGAAAAAAACACCAGATGCGAAAGCAACAGAACTCAACAAACCTGGAGGCCATCAAGGTATACACTAAATCGGGAAAAGGCAAAATGAATCTTACACACTCATCAGATTCAGGAGAAGCCCTGGCTTAACACCCAACAGGATCACAAGGCCTGCTGTGACTACCAGTAAGGCTTTAAACCCTGATCCAACTGCCAATGATGGAGTTACTTCAGCCTCTTTGAAGTACATGGACTGGATCACCCTGAAGTAGTAATACACGCTGATGGCCGCACACACCACAGCCAAGATCACCAGCCAGAACATCTGGCCCGTTTTCATGGCGGCTACAAGCATGTAATATTTGGAGAAGAAACCTGCAGTCAGGGGTATGCCAGCGAGAGAGAGTAAAAAGATGGTGCTGGTGACCGCAAGCACGGGTTCATGTCGGGCAAGGCCGTTGAACCCGTCAAACGTGTAATCTCTCATTTTGAGCAATACCGCAAATAAGCCAATGGTGGCAAGGCAGTATGCCGCTGAATAAAGTAACAGACCCTGCTTCCCGGTAGCATTCATGGCAAACACGGCCATCATCATGAAGCCCGCCTGTGCTATTGAAGAATAGGCCAGCATACGCTTTACACTTTGCTGGAACACGGCTGTTACGTTCCCAATGATGAGGGTGATGGCGGTAATGATGGCTGCCATCATCTGCCAGGTAGACTGCAACTTGCCAAATCCATTTTCAAAAAGCCGAAGGAATGCAATGAATACCGCTGCCTTTACAATGGTGGCCATGAATGAAGTGAATACGGTAGGCGAGCCATCATATACATCCGGTGTCCAGAAATGAAATGGTGCCGCAGATGCCTTGAAAGCCATCGAGATCATCATCAGCACAATGCCCAGCCCCATCAGTGGGGTCATCACAACACCCCCCAGGTTCATCCCCGAAAGATAGAACGTACCCGTAGCTCCATACAAAAAGGTGATCCCCATGAGCATCAACCCGGTTGAGAAAGAACCCATCAGGAAATATTTCAGTGAAGCTTCATTGCTCTTGAGGTTCCGCTTGTCACTACCAGCAAGGATGTACAAAGGGATGGAGATGATCTCAATCCCGATAAACAGCATGAGCAGGCTCTGGAATGAAGACACGATCGATACACCACAAAGCACAAAAAATATCAGGGCAAAATAATCTGCGCCGTTCTTACCAACCTGTTGTATATCATAGCCGGACAGGAGAAAGTATATCAGGGTACTTACAAAAGCAACGGTATTGAACAAAAGTCCGAAGCTGGTAAAAGCAAGCATGCCCTTCACATCAACAGAGAAGAAAGGAATTCCTGCAAACTCAAGCCAGTTGGCAACGATCAGCAGCAGCACTCCCGCTATCGCTACATATTTGACAGACGGGCTGTTCTTCATGACGACGCCGGTGTACATCATCACCACTCCCAATACCGCCGATAAGATAATTGCATTCATAGTCGATCTCCAATATTATTTGATGAACTTTCCGATGATCATTTCTGAAGCAGACTTGATCATGCTGAACATAGGCTCAGGGTAAACACCCACAAAGAAAATAAGTACCACGATCATGGCCAGTATAACGCGCTCGTGCAGCAGGATCTCTTTAAAGCCCTGCGTTACAGCATTCAGGTTTCCATAAAAAACATTCTTCACCATATTCAGGGTATACACCGCCGCGAGAATGATACTCAGGCCTGCCGCAGCAGCATAACACGGACTGAACTTGTAAAGGCCGGCAAACATCATGAATTCCCCAACAAACGCATTGGTCAGCGGTAAGGCGATGTTGGCCAAAGCAATGATCACCAGCATGATGGCCAGCGCCGGCGCCTTCTGCGCGAGTCCGCCCAATTGGGAGATCTTCCGGATCCCGGTCTGCTTCTCAATCAGGTATACTGCGATCCAAAGACCAATGATGTTTATTCCATGGTTGAACATCTGCAACAGTAAGCCCTGCAAAGACATCTGGTTTAGCGTAAACACGGATGCTGCCATCAGCCCTATATGCGCGATGGACGAATAGGCCACCAGCCGCTTGAGGTCATCCTGTACCATAGCTACGCAGGACGCGTACAACATACCTACGATGGACAACCCGATCACCACATTATCAAACTCCTTCACCGCATCTGGGAAAATGATGATGAGCCATCTCAGGGTAGCGAACAATCCCATTTTCACCATGATCCCGCTGAGCACCATAGTCACCGGGGTAGGCGACTGCTCATAAGCGTCAGGCTGCCAGGTGTGGAAAGGGAAGATCGGCATCTTGATCGCAAAGGCCACAAAAAACAGCCAGAATAACCAGCCCTGCTCCGCAGCCGTCAACTGCACCTGGTAAAAAGATACCATCGAAAAAGACTGGTCTGCGGTTTTAAGGTATACATAAATGATCCCGATCAACAGGAACAAGGATCCTGCAAAGGTGTATATGAAAAATTTGAACGCTGCCTGGATCCTCTTTTCACCACCCCATTGAGACACCAGGAAATAGGCGGGTATGAGTGCCAGTTCCCAGAAGAAATAAAATGCGAGTGCATCCACAGCCAGGAAAACACCCATTAGACCGCACTGTGTCAGCAACATCAATCCGTAAAATGCATGGGGGTTCCTGTAACTGCTGCTGTATGTAGAAGCAAATATCAGCGGAAACGAAACCGCCGTTAGCAAACAGAGTATCCTGCTCATCCCGTCGAGTACGAGGGCGAAACTGCTACCCAGTTCAGGAAGCCAAACATAGCTGACGCTGTTGAGCGCGTAGTGTTTCTGATCAGTGTACATAAAGCTGAACAGAAACAAAGCCAGCGTCAGTATGGAGGAAAATAACGACCATGCTTTCACTGAACGCTCATTCGTGATGAAAAAGCTGAGCAGGCCTCCTATCAATGGAAGCCAGATCAATAATGCGGGGAAATTGTCGAACGCAGCGACCATATCTTCTGTTTACCTCGGTTTACTTACCAAAAATCTGTATGATGAAAAACACAACAGTTGCCACAACCATGATCAGGATATAGGATCCCACCTGGCCGCTCTGTAACCACCTCATCTGGCGACTGCTGTATTGAATAAACTTACCTGTTCCGTTGACTACCCCATCGATCACAGACCGTTCAACTACATTATTCAGGAAGACCGAGAAGGCCTTCAGGGGCTTGTTGATGAGGGCATCGTAGATCTCATCAACATACCATTTGTTTTCCAGCACCCTGGCAAAACCTGTAGCAGGTTCTGCAGACTTGCTGTAGTTTCCAAACTTCTTCACCGCATAGAACGCGATGATCAAGATCGCCACTACGGTTCCTCCCATCAGCGCATACTCCGTGCTGTGAGAAATGGCATGTTCACCCTGCCTGGCTGTTGATGCCGCAAAAACGGGGGCCAGGAAATTTTCCAGCCAGTGCGCATCTTTTGCAAACACTTCCGGAACACCTAAAAACCCTGCCACTACCGCCAGTAAAGCCAGCACGATCAATGGCAAGGTCATGGCTGCCGGTGATTCGTGAAGGTGATGCTCCTGCTCATGGGTTCCCCTGAATTTCCCAAGGAAGGTCATGGCATATAACCTGAACATATAAAACGCCGTCAACAATGCGCTGAAAGTGCCAATGAAATAGAGAACAGGACTGTGTGCAAAAGCCCCCATCAGGATCTCGTCCTTAGAAAAGAACCCTGAAAAAGGTGGTATACCTGCAATAGCGATACAGCCTATCAAAAATGTGAAATGGGTAATGGGAAGGTTTTTCTTCAAGCCCCCCATATTCCTGATGTCCTGCTCATGATGCATGGCATGGATCACACTACCTGCTCCAAGGAACAGCAGGGCCTTGAAGAACGCATGCGTCATTACATGAAACACCGCGCCTGTGTAAGCACCTACTCCCAAACCCAGGAACATCAGCCCCAACTGGCTTACCGTAGAATAGGCCAGTACTTTCTTTATGTCGTTCTGCTGTATGGCGATCGTAGCGGCAAACAGGGCCGTTGCCAAACCGATCACGGCTACCACGGTAGGCGTAACCGGCGCAAGGGTGTACATAATATTGCTCCTTGCGATCATATAGATACCTGCAGTCACCATGGTTGCAGCGTGGATCAGGGCCGATACCGGGGTTGGACCCGCCATCGCATCCGGCAACCATGTGTACAATGGTATCTGCGCAGATTTACCTGTGGCGCCAACAAATAGTAACAGGGTAATGCCGGTCAGCACGGCAGGAGCCGTGGCGCCGACCTTAGGAAATATCACCCCAAAACTGGTGCTTCCAAACTGCCCGAGCATCCAGAAGACCGCCAGGAGAAAACCAAGGTCACCGATCCTGTTCATCACAAATGCTTTTTTGGCCGCATTGTTATAGTCTCCATTCTTGAACCAATATCCAATAAGCAGGTATGAACACAAACCAACTCCTTCCCATCCAATGAACATGATCACATAATTGGCGCCAAGAACCAGCAGCAACATGGAGAATACGAACAAGTTGAGATAGGCAAAATACCGGGCATAATGCTGGGACTCTTCTTCATGCATATACGCAGTGGAATACACATGGATCAGGAAGCCAACACCCGTAATGATCAGCAGGAACAATGACGAAAGCTGATCGATCTGAAAAGCGAAGGGAATATCGAGTCCGGCTGTTTTAATGAAATTGAAAAGGTTGACCTGCTGCGCAACGAAGCCGTCTGCACGTACCTCCATAAACACGAGCACGCTCAGGATAAATGAGGCCAGAATGGCGGCTGAGCCAATCAGCCCTGCCAATGATTTTGGAACCACCCTCCTTCCAAGTCCATTGATCAGGAAACCGATCAGGGGGAAAAGCGGGATGAGATATGTTAGTTTGGTCATTTTCTTAAATAAGGTTTACTGCTCTTAGTGCTTCAGCCTGTTCAAAAAGTTTATGTCAACCGAATGGATATTCCTGTACATCATCACAATAATAGCCAGGCCTACACTCACCTCGGCGGCAGCCACTACCATGATGAAGAATACGAACAACTGGGCCTCTGCCCCTGCATGGGTACCTGGATCGAAGGCCACCGCATTGGCATAATGCATTTTCGAAAATGCCACCAGCAGAAGGTTAACCGCATTTAACATCAGTTCTACACACATGAATACGATGATGGCATTCCTTCTGGTCAGCACGCCCATCACCCCAATACTGAACAGGGCCACTGCGAGAAATATGTAATAATTTATTGGCATCTTAATTCAATTTGCTCATTAGCTCATTAGCTAATTAGTTAATCTTTTTTACCTATAACTACAGCACCTACCATCGCACTTAAAAACAATACACTGCTGATCTCAAACGGGACCACATAGTCCTTGAACAGGACCATACCCAGGTTTTGGATCAACCCAATATCCCCGCCTTTCACCAAGGCCATCTGTGTTTTAGTTTCCGTGTCCTTTAACGCTGCAATGATCACCAACATCAGAGACCCGCCCGCGATGGTACCCGCCCACCACAACCATCGATTCTTCTGGGGTTCTGTTTCAGCATTCAGGTTCATGAGCATAATCACGAAAAGGAAGAGTACCATGATGGCACCCGCATACACGATGAGATTGACTATTGCCAGAAACTGGGCATTCAGGATAATGTAATGGCCGGATATGGCAAAAAATACGGCTATTAGCCATAATACACTATGAACGGGATTCTTACTGAAGACCACCATCAAAGCACTCAGTAGTGCCAGGGCCGTAAGAAACCAAAACAGGACTTCCGTAATACTCATGTCAGTTATTGATCGTTTTTGGCTGCTTTCATATTGGCTTTGTGCGCTTCCAGTTTACCCTGCGCCTCCTGGAACGCATCTTTCTGCGTATTCGGGTCAGGGATCAGAAGATCAGGTTTGCCATATATAAAACTTTGCCTTGTATAGTTAGCAGGCGCAAAAGTTTCGGTCAGGTAAATGGCGTCTTTCGGACATGCTTCTTCGCACAACCCGCAGAAAATACAGCGCAGCATATTGATCTCGTAGCGGGCAGCATACTTCTCTTCACGATACAGATGTTCTTCGTCCGGCTTCCGTTCTGCCGCCTCCATCGTTATGGCTTCAGCAGGACAGGCAACCGCACATAGTCCACAAGCTGTGCAATTCTCCCTTCCTTCCTCGTCACGGTTCAGGATGTGCAGGCCGCGGAAAACAGGACTGAATGGCCTCTTCTCCTCCGGATATTGAATCGTCGCTTTTTTCTTGAATATGTGAGAGAAAGTAATAGCCATTCCCTTCGCGATGGAAGGCAGATAGAGCCGCTCCATCATAGTCATCGGCTTCTGCTCCAGTACTTTCGATCTGTTTGTTAATGCTTGCATAGTTTACAGCTTTAAAAACTCCCTAAGCTGCCTGTTTTATAAGGTTGCAAAAATATTTTTTGTTTGTCTATCTCCCAACTAATCTTATTTGTTGAGCCAGAGTATCACAGCCCCCGTGATCAGCATATTGGCCAGCGCTAATGGTATGAGTTTCTTCCATCCCAGATCCATCAGCTGGTCGTAACGAAAACGCGGTATCGTCCACCTCACCCACATGAACAGGAACAGGAAGAACACCACCTTGGCGAGCAACGCAATGCTTCCCAGCACAGTCACGAGGTTGGTTCCCCATTTGGCTGAGAGACTCGCTTCATTGACAAAGGGTATGTCGTACCCCCCAAAATAGAGCGTTGCCATTACGGCGCTGCTGATAAACATGTTGATATACTCCGCAAACAAATAAAATCCCAGTTTCATGGACGAGTACTCCTGGTGATACCCGAAATTCAATTCATTCTCCGCTTCAGGAAGGTCAAATGGCGTTCTGTTGGTCTCAGCAAACGCACAGATCAGGAAGATCAGGAATCCCACCGGCTGCAACAATACGTTCCAGATACCGCTTCCCACCTGCTGCTCCACAATGGTTTTCATGCTTAGGGAACCCGTCAGCATCAGCAGGGCTATCAGGCTGAGTCCCATGGCCAGTTCATAGGAGATGATCTGGGATGCACCCCGGATGGCAGCCAACAGGGAGAATTTATTATTTGATGCCCAACCCCCGATCATGATGCCATAAACACCCATACTCACTACGCCAAAAATGTAAAGAACACCAATGTTAATATCAGCGATCTGCAGGTCAACCTTCCTTCCAAAGATCTCAATCTCATTTCCCCAAGGCACAACGGCACCCGTCATCATAGCCGTTATCATCGCCAGGCAGGGGCCAAGGATAAAGAGCCAGCGGTTCGATGTCAGGGGGATGATCTCCTCTTTCATGAACAATTTCAGTCCATCCGCCAC
>JBBAJN010000109.1:3113-10335 GCA_040404045.1 Chitinophagaceae bacterium | reverse complement strand
TTCAGTATTGTTCGTGCTGGGCTCATGCAGCAAAGATGTAGATGAAAGAATGGTCGCTGATTTTGAACCGGTAAGCCTCGATACGCTGGGTGCAACCTGGAAAACCATCCACCTCAGCAGCAGTTCTGAGATCACTGTGCCTGCGCCGCAGCCCATAAGCTCCGCCGCATATAAAGCAGAACTTGACCAGGTGGTTTCCTTGCAACAGTCCCTGAGCAGTGAAGACAACCGGATCATCAGCCGGTGGAAGAGCAGTGGGGTGATCAAATGGAACGAGGTAGCCAGGGAACTGGTAGCGGTGTACAATATTCCTCCTGAAGCCAATGCGGATGGGACCTACCCGGTACCCAGCGCGGCTAACCCCGGCGCCTACCCGAAATTTCCATTTGCCAATCCTCCCTATGCCGCAAGGGCCTATTCTTATTTACATACAGCCATGTACGATGCATTGGTAGCGGTCTGGAAATACAAATTCCAGTTCAAAAGGATGTCACCCGCGGTAAATGACAGTCGTATCAAGTCACTGGAAACCGTCCAGGCTGGCCTGCCTTCTTACCCGTCTGAGGATGCTGCCGTGGCCCAGGTGGCTTACCGGATGTTGAAAGTGTTATTCCCTAACGATACCGTGATGCTGCAGCAAATGGCTTCCGAGCAGAAAAAGGCCAAGATGATCTCCGGTGTAGCCACAGCATCTGATATTGCCGCAGGTGAGCAGATCGCTAATGCGGTGGCTGACAGGGCTCTTGTCAGATTACGCACGGATGGTATGGGGGCGGCCGTTGGGAATCCAACCATTTGGGCGCAACTGGAGCAGGATGCCTTGGCAAGGGGTAATACCGTACCCTGGAAAAGTTTGGAGTCCCCGGCAAGGCCGATGATGCTGGCCATGTTCGGTAATGTCAAGCTCTGGCAGATCTCAACTTCCCAGCGGGATTCTTTACGGCCTGCTGCCCCGCCTGCGGTTGGATCAGAGCAGTTCAAGAAGGAACTCGAAGAAGTCCGGAGTATCCGGCGTGACCAGAACTCCAGGGAGTGGCAGATCGCATTGTACTGGGCGGATGGCGTGGGAACCTATACTCCGCCGGGTCACTGGAACGAGATCGCTGCCAATAAGATCGCGGAGGAAAAACTGAATGAGCTGCGGACAGCGCGCGCATTCAGCCTGCTCAATATGGCGATGGCCGATGCAGCCATCTGCTGCTGGGATACCAAGTCTTATTATTTCTCAGCCAGACCCACGCAGATCGACCCTTCCATCAAGACCATCGGCTTGCCGAATTTTCCCGGCTATACTTCCGGGCATTCCACGTTTTCCGGCGCTGCCGCTACCGTATTGGGATATGTTTTTCCGGCTGATAAGCCAAAATACACGGCGATGGCCCAGGAAGCCAGTCTATCCCGCATATACGGTGGCATCCATTTCCGGGTAGATTGTGAAGTTGGGTTAAAATGTGGAAATGCGATAGGGGGTTTTTCTGTTCGTTTCGGGGAAAAAGACGGCTCTTTTTAAATTGGCTAATTAGCTGATTGGCTAATTAGCTGATTCTAAAATTCTGCGATTGCTTATGAATAGTAAAAAGATTAACTAGCCAATTAGTCAATTAGCCAATGAGTAAATCGTTTCGTATTTTCGCACTAACGATTGTTAGTTTATGGCGTATATACCTCAACATAAGATCCGCATTGTAACGGCAGCAAGCTTGTTCGATGGCCATGATGCGGCGATCAATATCATGCGCAGGATCCTGCAGAGCAAAGGCGCCGAGATCATTCACCTTGGGCATAATCGTTCGGTGGCTGAGATCGTTGAATGCGCCATCGAGGAGGATGTTCATGGAATCGCCATAACGTCTTACCAGGGCGGCCACGTGGAGTTTTTCAAGTACATGAAAGACCTGCTGGATCAAAATGGCTGCGGCCATATTCGCATCTTCGGTGGCGGTGGCGGTACCATTCTGCCTGATGAGATACGGGAACTGCATCAATACGGCATCGCGCGGATCTATTCTCCGGACGATGGGCGCAAGCTGGGTCTGGAAGGCATGATCGAGGACCTCTTGAAGCAGTGTGATTTTACCCTGAACGGAACCGGGGAGCACCATGAGTCCATGCAACTGGGTGAGTGGAAGGATGTGAGGTCGATCGCCCGGAAGATCACCAATGCTGAAAACGGAATTCGTTTAAACACTAACCCGGCAGCACACGCGAAGAAGATCCCGGTATTGGGCATTACGGGTACAGGCGGTGCGGGAAAGTCCTCCGTCACAGACGAATTGGTGCGGCGTTTCCTTAATCACACCACTGATAAAACCATTGCCGTTATCTCCGTTGATCCGTCGAAGAAGAAGACAGGCGGCGCATTGCTCGGCGACCGGATCAGGATGAATGCCATCCATCATCCGAGGGCCTATATGCGGAGCCTGGCTACCCGTGAGAGCGACAGGGCACTCAGCGAGTATGTGCAGGACGCCATTGATATTTGCAAGGAAGAGCAGTTTGACCTGATCATCCTGGAGAGTGCCGGGGTAGGTCAAAGCGACGCCTCGATATTGGAATATTGCGATGTATCGCTCTATGTGATGACGCCCGAGTACGGTGCCGCCTCGCAGTTGGAGAAGATCAACATGCTCGACTTCGCAGATTGTATCGCGATCAACAAGTTCGACAAGGCAGGTGCGTTGGACGCCTTGCACGACGTTCGAAAGCAATTCAAAAGGAACCACGGGCTCTGGACCGCGAAAGATGACGACTTACCGATCGTTGGTACCATTGCCTCTCAATTCAATGATCCCGGTGTCAATAACTTGTTCATCAGTCTGGTGGATAAGATCGTAGCCAAAACGAGTGTGGATCTCGGGATTCGTCCGATGACAAGGGTTGACGAGCTCTCTTCCAAATCGCTCATCATTCCTCCCTCGCGCGTTCGCTATTTGAGCGAGATCACAGACACGGTGAGGACCTTCAATAAGGAAGTTCGTGAGCAGTCGGACCTCGCATCGTCCATCTATAAACTGCAGGGTGCGCTGGATTTGGTTGAAGATGAGGCGGTAAAAGCGTCTTTGGCTTCGAAGCTGGGATCGCTGTATGAGCAGCTGAGCCCGGTAAACCGGAAATTGCTGGAGAATTGGCCCGCCAAACTGAAGGCATACCAGGCCAATGAGTTTGAATATAATGTCCGGGATAAGGTCATTCGCCAGCCGATGTTCTCACTAACGTTGTCGGGTACACGAATTCCAAAAGTGATCCTGCCGAAGTTCCGCGACTGGGGTGATATCCTGCAATGGGAATCGCAGGAGAACGTACCGGGGCATTTCCCGTTCACAGCGGGTGTGTTCCCCTTGAAACGCGAGGGTGAGGATCCTACCAGGATGTTCGCGGGCGAGGGCAGCCCTGAGCGCACCAATAGAAGATTCCATTATGTGGCACTGGATCAGCCTGCTAAAAGGCTGTCTACGGCATTTGATTCGGTCACTTTATATGGTGAGGACCCTGACCATCGTCCTGATATCTATGGTAAAGTGGGAAACAGCGGTGTGAGTATAGCCACAGTGGATGACGCCAAAAAATTATACAGCGGATTTGATCTTTGCGATCCCCGCACCAGCGTGAGCATGACCATCAACGGCCCTGCCCCCATCCTGTTGGCATTTTTCATGAATGCGGCCATTGACCAGCAGTGTGAAAAATGGATCACGGATCATGGTAAATGGAACGAGGTTGAAGCGAAGGTATCAGACAGGTACGACGGTTTCCATCGGCCCGCATATGCTGCCGAAGGCGGACTTCCGGAAGGGAACGATGGACTGGGTTTGAAATTACTCGGCGTCTCCGGCAGTGAAGTGTTGCCGGCAGATGTATACGAAAAGATCATGGCAGCGGCCTTATCGCAGGCGCGGGGTACGGTGCAGGCAGATATATTGAAAGAGGATCAGGCCCAGAACACCTGCATTTTCAGTACTGAGTTTGCACTGAGGATGATGGGCGATGTACAGCAGTATTTTATCACCAACCAAGTTCGGAATTTCTACAGCGTTTCGATCTCGGGCTATCACATAGCGGAGGCAGGCGCCAATCCCATCACCCAACTGGCCTTTACGCTTTCTAACGGTTTTACCTATGTGGAGTACTACCTCAGCCGGGGTATGAATATAGACGAGTTTGCGCCCAATCTCAGTTTCTTCTTCAGCAACGGCATGGATCCGGAGTACAGCGTGATTGGCCGCGTGGCCCGTCGGGTCTGGGCCAAGGCGATGAAGTTCAGGTATAAGGCCAACAAGCGTAGCCAGATGTTGAAGTACCATATCCAAACATCGGGAAGGAGCCTGCATGCCCAGGAAATAGATTTCAATGATATCCGAACAACCTTACAGGCACTGTATGCCATATACGACAATTGCAATTCCTTACATACGAACGCGTACGACGAGGCCATTACCACGCCAACAGAAGAGAGCGTGAGGCGGGCCATGGCGATACAGTTGATCATCAACAGGGAGTTAGGTACCGCAAAAAATGAGAACCCCAACCAGGGTTCCTTCCTCATCGAGGAGTTGACGGACCTGGTGGAAGAAGCGGTGATGATCGAGTTTGACCGCATCACAGAGCGCGGCGGGGTATTGGGAGCCATGGAGCGTATGTACCAGCGGAACAAGATCCAGGAGGAGAGCCTGCATTATGAAACCCTGAAACATACAGGTGAGTTGCCGATCATTGGCGTCAACAGTTTCCTGAATAAGAAGGGCAGTCCTACCATACTCCCATCCGAGGTCATCCGGAGCACTACGGATGAAAAAGAACAGCAGATCCGCAACCTCGTGCATTTCAAGGCGCGTAACAAAACCTCGTCAAAACAGGCCCTTGAGAAGTTGCAGAAAGTAGCCGTGGAGAATGGAAACATTTTTGAAGAATTAATGGAAACGGTCAAGTACTGCAGCCTCGGTGAAATCACGCATGCCCTTTATCAGGTTGGGGGGCAGTATCGAAGAAACATGTGACAATTGCCTAATGAGCTCATTCTTATCCGCTCCCCATTTAAATCTTTGGCATGACGAATAACTTGGACGAAAAGGTCACTGAGTTTCGTGCCATCAGAACTGGCTTACAAAGAGGTGGAGAATTATAATCCGAAATGGGAGGGAAAGCTCAGCAGTTGAACCAGTTCTTCTTCTTCCGCCAGTATTCTTTGTTCGTTGTTCCACTTAATCAGTCTGATACCAGAGAATATGATGATGGATTGTAGTTTAGGGTCGATATTGATGTGTCTTCCTTTCCTGGTATCGCCATTCAGGATGTTTTTGTACAATTCGTCCAATGCCGCTGATACATTGGCTTGTTTGGGGAAAGAAGAGAAACGAAGGGCGATCCAGGTAACCGGCCGGGTGAACAGGAATTTCATGCAGTCCCTGCCAGTGATAGGCCAATTCTTTATTGATTTATTGCTAAATTAAGATTTAAATAATATAGCATTCAGGATGTGTTTTTATAATGGTATTCGAGTTAGCCGGGCAGAGTATATCAGGTTGATGGAGATCGACATCATGCTGAAGGATTATGATCTGTCGTTGATCAAGCCGATGCAGAGCGGGTTTGATTTTACTGACTGGCCGGTGATCAAACCAGTGGATGGGGGTCGTACTGCAGAGCTGGCCTTAATGCATTGGGAGTTGATCCCGCATTATTTCAGAACCTGGAAGGATGTAGAGCAATTTCGAAGGGGAGGATTTAATCCAAAGACCGGGAAGAAGGATCCGCCCCGAAACACCCTGAATGCGGTCGGCGAAGAAATGTTGAAGAAGCCTACCTATCGGAATGCTGCCTTGAAGCGAAGATGCCTGGTGCTTTCTTCAGGATTTTACGAATGGCGGCATTTCACGCCCGAGGGATCGAAAAAGGATATTGCCTACCCTTACCTGGTGTCATTGAAGGATCATGAATACTTTTTCATGGCAGGTATCTGGCAGCCATGGACCGATCAGGAGACCGGTGAGACGCTGGATACCTTTGCTATTGTAACCACCAAAGCCAATGGCTTATTGGAGCAGATCCATAATAAGAAAAAGCGGATGCCCGTGATCTTGAGCGATGAGTTGGCTCGCGAGTGGATCCGTGATGGATTGTCCGAGGAGCGCATCACCGAGATCGCCACGTATCAGTATCCCGCTTCGGGCATGGAGGCATTCACGATTGACAAATCATTTCGCACGTCCGACGACCCTACCAGGCCATGTACGTACCAGGATTTGCCGGTGATTGTATAGAGGCCGACCAACCTAAAACAGGCTGAACTGTTCGCCGGGTCTTTTAAAGTCCGATGTATTCAGTTCCCATCTTTCTGCATTAAGTCCATATAGTTGACCGTATTTCTTGTACTGCTGATTGACCATGTCTGCCATAGGGCCTTCTCCCCGCATGCGTACACCCCATCGGCTGTCATTCACCTGGCCATCATGACTTTGTTCGATCATATGCCAAACTTTGTCTGCCCTGTCGGGGTAGTTGGTGTATAGCCAGTCGTGGAACAGGATCTTGATTGCTCCGTTCAGGCGGATAAAAGTGTAGGCTGAGAATACGGCCCCGTTTTCACTCGCTTTTTTCATGATCTTCTGCATGTTGTGGTCGTTCAGTCCGGGGATCATGGGGCCAAGCATGACTCCCATTCGGACGCCAACGTCACTAAGTTCTTTGATCAGCCTGAACCGCTGGTTCGCTGTTGTTGTCCTCGGCTCCATTTTTTGTCGGAGTTCTTCATCTGTGGTTGTGATGGTGACCAGAATGGAGATCAGTTTTTTTTCGGCCAATTTCTGTATGATGTCTTTATCGCGCAGCATGCCCGCGTTCTTGGTGATCATGCCCACGGGCTGGTTGAATTCGAGGCAAACTTCCAGCAGTCTGCGGGTCAGCCGGTATTTCTGTTCTGCCGGCTGATAGCAGTCTGTGTTACCACTGATCGAAATTGGCTTGCATTCCCATTTTGGGTTCATCAGGAACTTTCGCAGCAGTTGCGACGCATTTTTTTTGACAATGATCTTCCTTTCAAAGTCGAGCCCCGCACTGAAACCAAGATATTCATGAGAGTTCCGCGCATAACAGTAGATGCATCCGTGTTCGCAACCCGCGTAGGGGTTCATGGAGTAGAACATACCCACGTCAGGGCTGTCGACTTTGTTCACGATCGACCTGGCCTCCTGTTCTATGTATGATGTTCCGTCGTTCGGTTCCGTCC
>JBBAJN010000109.1:0-3103 GCA_040404045.1 Chitinophagaceae bacterium | reverse complement strand
TCGATTCAATATGTTCCTTTACAATTTCGTTTTTATGAAATTTGTTCCGGGTGTTCATTTGGGCACCGCGACCTTTTACATAGTTTTTCATAGGAGTGCGTTTTTCAAAACAACATCTGTTGTTTTGAATGAACAGGCATGTTTTCAAATTCAAACCTTGCGCAGATCTGCCAGGGCAGGGTTCCTTCGGTCCGTTTTAAAAGCAGCATGGAATCTGCCACGCAGCGGCCGGTAAAACGGCGATGGCTGAATTCCAGCCAGCCTTTTTCATACTGCCAGGGCTTGAGTTTGCGGGCCACTGAAATGATAGGATCCTGCAGGAAATGGGCTTTGTGGTCCATATCCGTCCGTAGAAGGCGTTGTACCTCTTTGACCGATCTCATGAGCTTCTTCACAGGCTCCTTGGTAGATACGTTGATGAAGATGGTATGGGCCGGGAAACTTCCGTAGTCCCGCATCTCCATAAGGAAAGGAGCTTCCCCCATGGAGATCGACCGGAGTTTCTGCACAATCCTTTCCTCCATCATGCTCAGTTGGCTGAACATAACGAGGGTGAGGTGCGGCCGATGCAGGTCTGGTCTATACTGGTACTGTTCACCGAAATCTTTTCGGATTCCAAGGATCTTCTGTTCAAGGGCCTCCGGCAGAGGGATCACCAGTTTGTATTCATTGAGCGTGTAGCCAGGCGTTCTGAGTAACATCATCTTGTCATTTTAAATGGAAAAACACTGACTATCTTCCAGTTTCCTTTTTCCTGCCTGAACAGGACCAGTTTCTTCGCCTCAAAAGCAGCATGAAAAAGCTGGTGGGAGTAATGGAACCAGTCTTTTTGCGAAGCACCCTTGGGGAAAGATCCCAGCTTGATGAAGGGCTTATCAAAAATCTTGGCTTTGCGTCCGTTATCCGTTTTCATAAAAGCTTCCAGCGTTCGAAGCTGCTCTGCAATCTTCCTGAAAGGCGCTTCATCCTGTACCCTCACATAAACCACCTGCGGCGGGATGGCGCTGAAATTGTTCAATGTCACGAGGAAAGCCTGCTGGTGATCGCAGATCTTCTGGATCCATCGGATCAATATATCTTCCATTTCTTCCCGCGCCTCAAAGCAGGCAACGGTTATGCTCGGCGGCTTGTCCGATACAGAACGAGCGCCGTATGCAGTTTCCCACTCCTTACGCAATTGGTTAAGCTGCCGGCTGACCGGCTCTTCGGCAGGAATGACCAGACGATACTCTGGCCATTCCTCCCTCAGTAACCCCGCGGAGACCGCTGTTTTTACTAACCCCTGATCCATCTAAAATAATTATTAGTGATTATTTCTTTAGCATAAATTTACTAAATAATTTAGCATTACAAAATATATTTTATGGATGGGGAAATCATTTTTGATGCTGCTTATAAGGGTTCTAAGCAGTTCAACCAGCACCAGGTTCGCACGGCCGATGCCACTGGTTTCGGCGCCGCCGCCGACGATTACGCCGAGCGTGGCATTGACCTGAACGAACAATTGGTTCGCAACAAGCCCGCCACTTTTTTCATGCGGGTGAGGGGCGATGCCATGATCAACGCGGGGATCCACGATGGGGATGTGGTCATTGTTGACCGAAGCATCCGGCCCGTCAGCGGTAAAGTCATCATCGCCACCCTCAATGGGGAGATGCTGATCCGGCGGTTCGAGAAAGCGATCAATAAAGTCCGCCTGATACCTGAAACGAAAAAACTCGCCGCTATTGACATCGATCCTTACGCCGAATTTTCAGTATGGGGCGTAGTCACTTACGTTATTCATGCGCTCTAGGTTTATGAGAGCCATCGTGGACTGCAACAGCTTCTACTGCTCCTGCGAGCGGTTATTCCGCCCGGATCTTTGGAGCCGGCCCGTGGTGGTATTGAGTAATAACGATGGCTGTATCATTGCCAGGAGCGACGAAGCAAAGGCGCTGGGTATTGATATGGCAGGTCCGTATTACCAGCAGAAAAATGTGATCCGGCAGCACGGTGTGGAAGTTTTTTCTTCCAACTATCATCTATACGGGGACCTCAGTATGCGTGTGATGGATACGCTTCGGGCGATGTTGCCGCAGGGAGGGGTGGAAGTGTATTCGGTTGACGAAGCGTTTTTAGACATCGGTCATATCGCGCCGTCGCATTACCAGAGTTTTGCGATGCAGCTTCGGGAAACCATCGAAATGTGGACCGGTATCAAAGTGTCCGTTGGGGTTGCCCCGAGCAAAGTTCTCGCCAAAGTGGCGAACCGTCTGGCGAAAAGGGAGAAGCTCAAAACAAACTGTGTGACCGTGATGGACAACGTTGAAAAGATCGAGGACGCATTGCAGCACTTTGACGTGGGAGATCTTTGGGGCATCGGGAGCAGGTATTCGCGGAAGTTGAAGGATGAATTTGGGATCAACACCGCGTGGCAACTCAGGCATATGCCGGAAGAATGGGCAAGGAAAAACCTTGGCGGTGTGGTGGGCGTGAGGATGATCCGGGAGTTGAACGGCATCCCATGTATCCCGCTTAAGGATCCGCTCGAAACGAAGAAGATGATATCGTCCACCAGGATGTTTGGCAAGGCTGTGTACACGTTGCAGGAATTGAAAGAAGCAGTGGCCAGCTATACTTCCCGGGCAGCGGAGAAATTGAGACGACAGGGGTATGCCGCGGGTATCATCGACGTTTTTGTAGTCACCAACGGCGCAGCGGCCGGCGAATATGCCTATGATCCCCGGAGCGACCACCGGTATATCATCTTGCCGCGGGCTACAAGCTTTACCAATGAACTGATCAGTTTCGCCTTGCCGCTGTTGGACCAGTTGTTCCGTCCGGGGTTCAAATACCAGAAGGCGGGGGTGATCCTGGGCCAGCTCGTACCGGATGAGGCCGTGCAGGGCGACCTGTTTGCAGGCGAGGCAAGGAAAAACCAGAAACAGCTGATGGAAACGGTTGACAATATCATTTTCAGTATGCGGGGCCATGTACTCAAGTATGCCGCCAGCGGCCTGACCCGAAACTGGAAAATGCGCCAGGAAATGCGCAGCGGAAGGTATACCACCCGCTGGGAAGAGCTGTATGAAATCAATTGATTTCATACAGCTCTTCCCAG
>JBBAJN010000108.1:0-10474 GCA_040404045.1 Chitinophagaceae bacterium | reverse complement strand
GTTGACCTGGAATCCCGCAGCCACCACAGACCCAACGAACTATCGGGGGGCCAGTGCCAAAGGGTAGCTATCGCAAGGGCTCTGGTCAATAACCCTTCGATCATCCTGGCGGACGAACCCACCGGGAACCTGGATACCAAAACCTCCTACGAGATCATGAACATCTTCAGCAAAATCCATGAAGACGGCAATACCGTAGTACTGGTTACCCACGAAGAAGATATTTCCAACTATGCCCACCGTGTCATCCGCCTGCGCGACGGCCTGGTGGAAACGGACAAGACCAGGCAGCCCGTGTTAGCCGGCTGATTTCTTTTGATTTTCCCGAACAAAAACACGGATTCAGGCATTAACAATCCTGAATATTATGTCGATTAAAATTTATACGAAAACTGGCGACAAAGGGACCACCTCCCTGATCGGGGGAACCAAGGTGCCCAAATCGCACTTGCGCATTGAAGCTTACGGTACCATAGATGAACTGAACTCCTTCCTTGGACTTTGCCGTGACCTGGTAGAAGATGAAAATACGCGCACCGTCATTCTGGAAGTACAGGATCGCTTATTCACCATCGGGTCATCCCTGGCCTGTGATCCCATAAAGGAACCGAAAATGAGGATCCCCGACCTTAAACCAGAGGACATTGTATTGCTGGAAAAGGAAATGGATAAGATGAACGATACACTCCCTGACATGAGATCGTTCATCCTGCCTGGCGGTCACGCCCTGGTATCCCAACTCCATATCGCGCGCTGTGTTTGCAGGCGGGCAGAAAGATGTTGCGTACGCCTTGAACTGGAAAGCCTGGAGGTGGAACCCATGATCCTGCAGTACCTGAACCGGCTCAGCGATTATCTCTTCGTACTGGCAAGGTTTATCGGGCAACAATTAAATGTGGCAGAACTGCCATGGAAACCGAGGATCTCAGGTTCTTAGTTTTCTAATATCAAGCCATCTTTCATGTGGATAATCCGGTCGCTCATCCCGGCCAGTTCCTCGTTATGCGTAACAATGAGGAAAGTTTGACCGAATTCTTCCTTCAACTTCATGAACAGGTTATGCAACTCCCGGGCATTGGCTGAGTCAAGGTTGCCAGTTGGCTCGTCCGCAAACACGATCTCAGGCTGGTTGATCAATGCCCTGGCAACCGCTACCCGCTGCTGTTCGCCGCCTGACAGGGCGCCGGGCTTATTTTGTAAACGGTCTTTCAGGCCCAATAAAACCAGCAACTGCTCGGCTCGCTGTTCCACCTCCTTCTTTTTCTTTCCTGCGATCCACCCCGGTATGCAAACATTCTCAATGGCCGTGAATTCCGGCAGGAGGTGATGAAACTGAAAAACAAAGCCGATATGGTGATTGCGGAAACGCGCCAGGGCCCGGCCCTTAAGGGTATCCACACGCTGGCCGGCAATGAACATGCTACCGGAATCGGCCTGGTCCAGCGTCCCCAGGATATGCAGCAAAGTGCTTTTACCGGCGCCTGAGGAACCTACTATGCACACGATCTCCCCATCAGATACCTGCAGGTCAACACCTTTAAGTACTTTGAGATCACCGTATGACTTTGTAATTTTCTCAGCAACAAGCATGTATAAGCGTTTATCAGTATTTATTCAAAAAAATGAGTGAACCGGCAACAAAAATGCAGCAAATCCGGTTAATAATAATTTTTACGGTGGAATAAACGGATTTGGTAATTCCGTAACAAAAATTACTTTTGCCGAAAGTTAAAGAGTAACGAGATGTTTTGGACCCTAGAATTAGCTTCGTATCTGGAAGATGCTCCGTGGCCCGCGACCAAAGATGAACTGATCGATTATTCGATCAGGAGTGGTGCACCCATTGAAGTGGTAGAGAACCTGCAGGAATTGGAGGACGAGGGTGAGATCTATGAGGGTATTGAAGACATATGGCCCGATTATCCCAGCCAGGAAGATTTCTTTTTCAACGAAGACGAATATTGATTAAAACAGTTCTACGGGCAAGTCTCTTTTTTCAAGCCCCTTGTAGAACCTCCTGACCTGTTTCCCGTTCGACTTTATGCCAAGGTTGGTCATCAGCCCGTTGAGGGATATCCTTGACCAGAAATTAAAGACAGATTTTTCGCGGAGCCTTTCAGTGTAGATGATCCCGGATTTACTGTTCTGCCCGCGTACAAACAAATTAGCGAGCCACGAGCTGATACCCCGCTTCTTCTCCTTCTGGTTCAAAATAGAAACCTTCAGGTTATTGTAGTTCATGTCCATGGAACCATAAGCAACCGTGTCATTCCCCCTTATCCGCATGGTCACATCCCTGATATACCCTTTATCCACCCGCACATTATTCAGCGGGATCATCAGCCGATTCAACTCTTTCATTTCCATGCCGCCCATACGTACACTCATGACGAAAGACTGGAACTGTTCTTCATAGGCTTCGCGGAAAAGGAACCGCATCCTCCCCTTACCCATGAATTCAGACGAAAGATCGATCCGGATACTGTCTTTCTCTTTAAAATCAAAATTCTTGATATTGGTTACATAGCCCTCAACGTCTGTAAAAAAGATGGTCCCCTCTTTCTCCGTTTTCTCATCAATGATGTTATGCCATACCACCGAGTTCTTCAGGTACAGGGTATCCATTTTCAGGGGGAAATTCAACCGCTTGAACATCCTCGCAAGCAATGGCCTGTACTGGAGGGTATCGTCCTTTACCCGCTTATCACGCTCCACTTTAAAATTAACGGGATCAACAGTGAGCTTCCGGATATAAACGGTTGTATCCCGGCCGTAGATCACGGGCTTCAGCTGATCCGCCCTTAGCCGGCCCGTGCTCAGCGTAATGTAATCTTTCTCAAATGGCTGCTGTTGAAAATAGGCATCGCGCGGGACCCTGTTCACCAGCGCAAGGCTGTCCCACTCCAAAAACTCCCGGTCCGTATTCAACGATACATTAAAAATACTGACCTCTCTCACCGGGCTCCTGAATTTGAATGTGCCAGGCAGCAGCATGGCCGGCGGAAGCTTCAATGCGGTTTGAATCAGCGAATCTTTCTGCAGGATCATCCCGTTGATCTGCCCAAGCATGATCCCGCCCGTCCTGATCTCCATGGTGTCTTGATCATAAGTTCTGCGCATATCAACATCCAATATGTTGACATGGGAAATACTCATGGCTGGTACTAGCGCTTTCTTCTTGGAAAAAGAGCTGATACCTGCAGATATCCTGCCCGACTTAAAGATCTCCTTCTCAGCATTCATGATCCTGACCCCACCCAATTCAGATCTCAGACCTTTGAAGGCAAATCCCGAACCTTCATCTCCCCCTGACCAAACCAATTCTTCCCCGGTGATCAGTTCGCCACTGGTCGTCAGGTTGATCTGCTCATCTGGCTTATTCAGCCTGATACGCACTTCCGGATCTTTTAAAATAAACCTGGATGCAGATACCATCCCGGATGCGTCCTTTGCACTGGGCCCCTTCTCCCGGCCCGCAGTGATTTCAAGATCAACAACGGGATTGTCCAGTGCCAGTTCTTCTATGGCCACGCTGTCTTTATTAATGGTGGGGAAATCTCCCGTGAGGCTGATCTCTTTCGCAGCTACATTCAATGTCAGACCATTCTTATTCACCGTGATCCCCGCATTCGAAAAGATGGACCTTCCACTCGAATTCAGGAAGGCCTGCTCAGACTGCAGCTTCATACCCTCCGCTTCCACGAAAAAATCATCCGCATCTATGCTGCTTTGGTCCCAATGATATTTAGCGGGGTAGATGTGATGCCCCGTCACCCTGGCAGAATTCACCAATGCCCCACCCTTCATGGATTTATTGCTGTACCTGACAACCAGGTTGAAGAGGTTGAGCGAATCCACCTTTCCGATCAGTTTATCCGGATCAGCCTCCGTGTTCTTGTCAGATCCGTCGTTGTCCGACCTGATATCGATGGATCCCGAACCCACCGTTATATTCTTGAAATGCCACATCACGTCCTTCCCAAAAGGCTTGATTTCGTCGGCGCCGGTGATGCTCACCTGATTCAGGTTTGCACGCACCTTTCGGAAGTTCAGGTAACCCTCCATTTTCTCAAAGCGAATGACCTTGTCAGTATAATCCACTGTACCATTGAACATCTGCAGCTGCACGCGCGGCGTGATGTAAAAGAAATCCTTCATATTCACGTTTGTGAAGCTGGAAAACAATTCGTCCATATCCGATGCCCTGATTGCGGAGCGGGTCATTACCACCGCAGAAAACTGCCGCGTCCCGAGGCTGGTACCCGTATCTTTTCGGTTACTCACGGTGACCCTGGCATTGTTCAGCACCAGTCGTTCCACATCAATGTAGGGCTTGAGGGCATCCAGGCTTTCAAAAGCAGAAACCCGGCCGCCCTGTTTTTCAGGCAATGAATACATGAACAGTTCAGGCGATTCCATCCGGATCTCACGGATCGAAGCTTTCTTCTCGAACACATCTTCCAGCGATATCCCTTCTATATACAGGCTCGGGATAAAGAGGCTCGCCCCTTCTCCCAAACGACTCTTCCTGGTTGACCGGATCATGTAGTTGTTTAGCATCATGGTGTTGCCTTTCACCTGTAATCGCGAGAAAGACGACTGAAACTGATTTGACAGGCCCTTATCCTCAAAGCCCCGAACACCCAGACCCAGCTCTTCGATCTTAAGGGGCACGTTTCTCTCAGGGCGTATGGATAAACGCTTTACCACGAGGCTGTCACCGATCAGCGAGTTATCCCGCTGCTGCTGCGGATTCTTGTTGATGATCGCAGCATGTATATAACGGGCGGAGAAATGACCAATATCGAGATCACCAATGGCGTCCCAAAACTTCAACTTTTTCAAATCAACGGAGTCCCTCCTCATGGTTCGTTTAACACGGGTATTACCTGACTCGAAATACATGTTCCCGTTCTTGGCCATCAGGGTATCCAGCCTCACGATCCCGGAATCCAGCCACACATTCCAGTTGATGCTCCGGATCCGTATGGTGTCCAGCATGACCAGGAAACTATCACGCAGGGGAGGCGCATTACGCTGGCTGATCATGAACTTGCCAACATCAATATAATGTGCGTGGTTGTCCCATTCAAAAAAATCAACCTGCAGGTTAATCAGGCTGTCGGGTATTCTCAGGGCTGGATTTCGAATGGAAAGTTTAATGCGCGCCTCAATTGCCTTATCACCGCTCCTGCTGTATTCAGGTATGACCAGGTCGTCGATATTCAGGAACACATGCTCAATATTGAAATGGCGGTTACTGCCTGCTACGGGGTGGTACCTGAAAGAACCGTCCACTATGCTACACTTCCTCACACTCAATGCATTAAAAAACTTCATGGCATTATCCTGTAGCCTGCTTAACTGGATATGCAGCGATCCCCCGGTCCCTTTCTCCTTTTTCTCCGAGATCTGGCGCCCAAGTACCGTTGGGCGGACGAGCCGGATCTCATGAACATGGACCGCATCATTCAAGAAAAGCGGGAGAATAGATTCCAGACTGAGGTAAACGGAATCTACTTTTACCTCATACGCCTCGTCCATCGAGTCACCGATGGCCTTGAGGTGCACGCCTTTCAGTTTCATATAGGGGCTGAAATAACGAAACCTCACCTGCTCGTAGGTGAGTGCATATTTTCCGTCCGACAAATTCTCGACAAGGCTGGGAAGGATCTTCTTAAGCTGGGTAGTGACAAAAAAATGCACCCCCGATAGAAGAAGAGCGGGAACTATGAGCGCTAAAACCCATAAGCGGTAAGTTTTCTTATTGTAGTTTGCTGGCTTATCCAAATGCCTTCTCCTTGTAAAATGAAAAGCGCGTGATCGCTATTCAAATTACATCAATAATGCTGCCTGTGCAAGGACGGGAATGTTAAAGCTATTTTTCCATCTGATCTATAACGGCTTCCGTTACGCCGGTATAGGAAAAACCGCCGTCGTGGAAAAGATTCTGCATGGTGACCATCCGGGTCAGGTCCGAAAACATGACCGCGCAATAATTTGCACAGTCCTCGCCACTTGCATTACCCAGGGGACTCATTTTTTCAGCATAAGATATGAATCCGTCAAAGCCTTTCACACCGCTGCCGGCCGTAGTGCGGGTAGGAGATTGAGAGATGGTGTTCACCCTTACTTTTTTCTTCACGCCATAGTGATATCCGAAACTGCGTGTCACACTCTCCAGCAAAGCCTTGGCATCGGCCATTTCATTATAGTCAGGGAATACCCTTTGCGCAGCGATATAAGTGAGTGCAACAACACTTCCGTACTCGTTGATCGCATCAAGGTCCCATGCAGTGCGCAACACCTTGTGCAAAGACATCGCTGAGATATCCAGTGTTTTCTGGTTGAACCCATAATCCATCTCCGTATAATGTTTGCCCTTCCTCACATTCAGGCTCATACCTATGGAGTGGAGGATGAAGTCGATACCACCGCCAAAATGTTTCATGGATTCCTCAAACAGCTTTCGGAGGTCGTCCATATTGGTGACATCCGCGGGGATCACAGGCGCGTTCACCTGCTTCGCCAGTTCATTGATCTGGCCCATACGCAATGCGATAGGCGCATTGGTCAGCACCAGTTCAGCTCCCTGGGCATGGCATTGAATGGCTGTTTTCCAGGCAATTGATTTCTCGTCCAGTGCACCGAATATGATGCCTTTTTTCCCCTTAAGCAGTTGGTTCATGGTTGATCTGTATAAGTAAAATAATAAGTGGCAAAAATAGCAAACTTTATCAGTTGGCTGTCATAAGTTCAAGGGCATTCTGCAGGGCGGACGCTGAAGGCTTTTCGCCGCTCATCATCCTCGCAATGGATTCAACACGTTCCGCATCATCGAGCCGCCGAAGTTGCGTCCTGATGGCACCGCTGACCTCTTTTTTATACACGAAATAATGGGCATCCGCCCTTGCGGCGATCTGGGGCTGGTGTGTGATGGAAATGATCTGGTGAGACTGCCCCATCTCCTTCATCAGTATGCCTACCTGCCTGGCAGCCTCCCCGCTGATGCCCGAATCGATCTCATCAAAGATCATCAGGGGCATGGACATGGATCCGGCAACGAGGGTTTTGATGCAGAGCAGGAGCCTGGAGAATTCACCTCCGCTGGCTACTTTCCTAAGCGGCTCTAACTTACCGCTCTTGTTGGCATCAAACAGGAACTCCACGCGGTCCGTTCCCATATTGTTCAACTCGCATGGCTCCAGCTCGATCTTCAGCCTTGCATTCGGCATGCCCACGCGCTGCAATAAAACCTTGACCTGCCCTTCAAAATCCTTCACCACGGATGTTCTTCCGGCAGACAGGGTGCGGGCAAGACCAGAGGCTGCAACGAATGCTTCGTCATGCGCCTGTTTTGCCTTGAGTATCTCCTCGTCCAGGTTGGTCACCCGCCGGATCTTCTCGCCTACCTGTTGCTGGACGTCCAGCAACGCACGGGTGTCTTTCACATTATGCTTCTTCAGCAGTTTATATCCCAGCGAAAGCCTGTTGTTTACCTCGTCGAGCCTTTTCGCATCCATGGTGATACCGGCAGAGACTTGCTCCGCTTCCGCAGCGATATCCTTTAACTCAACCTGCGCAGACCTTAACCGATCCGCCAGGGACTGAAGCGCAGGATGGAATTTCGCAACGCCCTCCACCTGCTGCGCCAATGATTTCAACTGCCTTGTGATCGGCTCTTCGTCACCGTCCAGTACGCCGTTCAATTTGAATAGCGCACTACTAACCTGTTCTGCATTTGTCAAAAGGCCCAGCTCAGCTTCCAGTTGCTCCAACTCACCTTCTCCAAATGCGGCATCTTCCAGTTCTGAATGCAGGAAATGATAATAGTCGTACTCTTTCAACGATTCCTCCCTCAGCTTTTCGAGCTTTCGCCATACCTCCCTGGTTTCCATGAACCTGCCATAGGAACCGGTATATTTTTTTCGGGCCTCGGTCTGCCCCGCGACGGCATCCAGGATATCCAGCTGAAAACGGTCTTGCCCCAGTTGCAGCGTATCAAACTGCTGGTGAAGGTCCACCAGCAAAGCGGCAAGCTGCTGGAGCTGCCCAAGCGTAACCGGTGAATCATTGATGAAGGCCCGCGACTTCCCATTCACCGAGATCTCCCTTCGGAGGATGATCTCGCCATCATGATCGATATCGTTATCGATGAAGAACTGTTGTATGGAATCGCGGTTATCGTGGAGGAACAACCCTTCTACCAGGCATTTCTTTGTTTTATCCAGAAGTACCGTACTATCGGCCCTTTCACCCAGGATCAACCCCAGGGCGCCGATCAGTATGCTTTTACCTGCACCCGTTTCACCCGTGATGATGTTTAGGCCCTTGATAAAGATGACCTCCACTTCACTGATGATGGCATAATTGCTGATAGACAACCTGGAAAGCATGGTATAAAGTTAAGGGGAGCTCTTAACAAAATCAGGCATGTGGACAAATGAAAAAGGCCGTTTTAAAACGGCCTTTCCAATGTTATTTCACGATGGAATCATTTGTCTGCTGCAGCTTCCTGTAATTCCTCGTCAACCAGGATACGTCCGCAGTTTTCGCAAACGATGATTTTTTTCCGCTGCCTGATCTCACTCTGGCGCTGGGGCGGGATCGCATTGAAACATCCGCCGCAGGCGTCCCTCACGATCGCTACAACAGCAAGCCCGTTGCGATAGTTCTTACGAATACGCTCATACGATGCCAGAAGCCTGGGGTCTACTTTCTCTTTCGCGGCATCAGCATCGCTACGATACTCCTGCTCCTCTTTCTCGGTTTCACCGATGATCTTCTCCAACTCACCCTTCTTGTGCTTCAGGTTGGTTTCCTTAGTGGCAATGTTCTTTTTGGCAGCATCGAGAAGCCTCGCTTTGTCAGCGATCTCTTCGTTTGCATCCTTGATATGCTTCTCAGCAAGTTTCATTTCCAGGGTTTGCATCTCGATCTCTTTATTGATCGCTTCAAACTCCCTGTTGTTCTTCACATTCTCAGTTTGCTTCTCGTATTTCTTAATGAGATTGCTGGCCTCGGTAATGGCTTCTTTCTTCTGGTTGATGAATTCGTTGATCCCGTTGATCTCTTCTTCGATACGGGTTTCCCTCGCGTGAAGTCCCTGGATCTCGTCTTCAAGGTCACTCACCTCCATCGGAAGTTCGCCTTTGAGGATCTGAACTTCGTCCAACTTGCTTTCAATTTTTTGAAGATTGAGGAGGGTGAGAAGTTTTTCTTCTACAGAATACTCTTTTACGTTTGCCATATTTGTTTATATGAGGTATTGAACCGGGTTTGTTTCGACACCTGATTTTAGGACGGCAAAATTAGGGAATTTTTCTTGCAACAGGTCAAAAAGCAGGTTTATCGTGAATTGTTCACTTTCATAATGCCCAATATCGGCAATGACCATCCGACCGTTGGCCTCAAAAAACTCGTGATACTTCACATCGGCAGTGATGAACACGTCGGCTCCCGCTTGCAAAGACTTGGAAATCAGGAAACTACCGGCCCCGCCGCAAATCGCCACTTTCTTTACAGGCTTTCCCTGGAGGGGCGTATGCCTCACCAGCTTCAACCTGAATATGGCCGCAACCTCCTTGAGGAACTCCAGCTCCCCCATTTCAGCCCCCAACTCCCCGATCAGTCCCGACCCTACGCCCTGGTCCTCGTTATGGAGCGGGATAAGGTCGTAAGCCACCTCTTCATACGGATGGGCCTCTTTCAGCGCATGGACGATCCTGGCTTCCAGGTGGGCAGGATAGATCACCTCCAGCCTGGTCTCCGGCTCATAATGCCTGATGCCGGGCTTACCCACGAAAGGATTGGCACCATCCCTTGCGCGGAAACTCCCCTTGCCCTCGCTGTAGAAACCCGCCTCGTCGTAATTCCCGATCTTCCCGGCACCAGCCCAAAATAAGGCGTTCCGCACCGTGTCCAGCTGCTCGTGAGGCACAAAACTGACCATTTTCCTCAATTGCCCGGCCGACGGTTTCAATATCGTAGGATTTCTCAGGCCCAGCAGGGACGCGATCTTACCGTTGACACCATGAATGATATTGTCGAGGTTGGTATGGATGGCATAAATGGCGATATCGTTCTTCACCGCTGCAATTACGGCCCGGCCCACGTAGTGGCCAGGGTCGATTTTCTTCAACCCGGAAAATATAACCGGGTGGTGGGCCACGATGAGGTTACATCCCTGCCGCAGGGCTTCATGCACCACATCTTCCGTGACGTCAAGCGTAACCAGGACGCCGGAACAGTCCGTTTGCCCGCTTCCCGTGAGCAGCCCTGTATTGTCATATGACTCCTGCAGTGCCCGGGGAGCTATTGTTTCCAAAAAGTTAATAATGGCTGAGATATTCATGTGGCAGTCGGTTTTGAAGCCAAATGGGACTATTTTGGCGATCCTAACATGAAGATAATTCAAACATTCCTGCTATTCTGCATCCTTATCCCGCTTTCCGGCTTTACCCAGGAATACCCC
>JBBAJN010000107.1:0-10662 GCA_040404045.1 Chitinophagaceae bacterium | reverse complement strand
ATTGCATGCCGGTCAGGAAGTTGACCCTACCACAGGAGCAAGGGCCGTTCCTATTTACCAGACCACTTCTTACGCGTTCAAGAATTCAGAACACGCTGCCAACCTGTTTGGCCTCCGCGAATTCGGAAACATCTATACCAGGATCATGAATCCTACCACAGATGTTTTTGAAAAAAGGATCGCCGCGCTGGAAGGCGGTGTTGCTGCGCTTGCTACCGGTTCAGGACAGGCTGCCCAGTTCCTCGCATTGAATAATATCCTGCAGGCCGGGGACAACTTCTTGAGCACTTCGTTCCTTTACGGCGGAACCTATAACCAGTTCAAAGTGGCCTTTAAGCGGTTGGGCATTGAGGTTAGGTTCGGAAATGGCGACGATGTGGAAAGCTTTGTGCCGCTGATCGACAAGAATACCAAAGCCATTTACCTGGAGACCATTGGTAACCCCAGGCTCAACATCCCTGATTTCCAGAAATTCGCTGCACTGGCAAAAGAATATGACCTGCCGCTGATCGTTGACAATACCTTCGGCGCCGGAGGCTACCTCTGCAGGCCGCTGGAGTGGGGTGCCAACATTGTTGTGGAATCAGCCACCAAATGGATCGGAGGACATGGTACCAGCATTGGTGGTGTGATCATCGATGGAGGAAACTACAATTGGGGCAATGGCAAATTCCCTCAATTCACAGAACCCTCTGAAGGCTACCATGGCCTGAAGTTCTGGGATATCTTCGGCGAAGGCAATCCACTTGGTCTTCCCAATATCGCCTTCATCATCAGGGCCCGCGTAGAAGGCCTTCGTGATTTCGGTGCTGCCCAGAGCCCTTTCAATTCCTTCCTGCTGCTGCAAGGCCTCGAAACGCTATCCCTCAGGGTTCAGCGTCATGTCGACAATGCACTGGCCCTGGCCAAATGGCTGGAAGCGCATCCCCAGGTAGCCTATGTATGGTACCCCGGCCTGGAAGGGAATCCCTATCATGCACTGGCCCAAAAATACCTTGGCGGCGCCGGCGGCGGCGTGCTGCAATTTGGCGTTAAGGGCGGAAAGGAAAAAGCATCCCAATTCATCAATGAATTGAAGCTGGCTTCCCACCTGGCCAATGTTGGCGATGCCAAAACACTGGTGATCCACCCGGCCACCACCACCCATGAGCAGCTGAGTGAAGAAGAGCAAAAAGGTTCCGGCGTATTGCCAGACATGGTGAGGGTAAGCGTAGGCATTGAACACATAGAGGATATCAAAGCGGATTTCGAGCAGGCATTGTTAAAGATTTCGGCAGCACAACATGCAGTTAACTGAGAAACGAATATTTCAAACGGATAAGCCACTAACGCTGGAGTCGGGGATCACCATCCCCGGCTACAGCCTGGCTTATACTACGCTGGGCAGGCGGGATGCCGGGCAGTCAAATGTGGTATGGATCTTCCACGCCCTTACTGCCAACAGTGATCCATCAGAATGGTGGCCCGGGCTGGTTGGAGAAGGAAAACTTTTTGACCCCTCGCGGCACTTCATCATCTGCGTCAACATGCCCGGAAGTTGTTATGGCAGCACGGGACCCTTATCGGAAAACCCGGCAACAGGGGAACCCTGGTACCACAGCTTCCCTTTCTTCACACCCCGGGACATGATCCGCGCTTACCAGCCATTGAAAGATGAGTTGGGCATTGGAAAGATCCTTATTGGCATCGGCGGGTCCATGGGTGGCCAGCAATTGCTGGAATGGGCCACGGAGGAGCCGAACCTGTTCGAGCACATCATACCCATTGCCACCAATGCCGTTCATTCTTCATGGGGAAGGGCTTTCAATGCGTCGCAGCGGATGTGTATTGAAGCCGATCCCAGCTGGACAGAAAATGATGCTTCGGCAGGACTGAAAGGTATGGAGGTAGCACGTTCAATTGCCCTGCTGAGTTACCGGCATTATGACAGCTATCAGCAAACCCAACAGGATGATGATGGCCTGGAAAATTTCCGGAGCGAAAGTTACCAGCGCTACCAGGGCCAGAAACTTGCCAGACGTTTCAACGCATTCAGTTACTATGCCCTATCAAAAGGCATGGACTCCCATAACCTGGGACGCGGAAGGGGCGACGTGATCAAAGCACTGAACACGATCAAAGCAGCTACGCTCTCTATTGGCGTGGAGTCGGATGTCCTTTATCCCGTGGACGAACAGAAATTCATAGCCAGCCATATACCCGGCGCGCGCTATGCAACTATAGACTCTTTATACGGGCATGACGGCTTCCTGTTGGAGTATGAAAAAATCGAAACCCTGATCAGGGGTTTTATCAAGGAAGAAAAAGAAACATTCAGCATATCAAAAAAAGAACATGGACGCGCATAAGAAACTGACCATAGGTCTATTTGGATTTGGCGTAGTTGGTGAAGGCTTGTACAAAGTGTTGCAGCAAACCTCATCGCTCAGTGCAGAGATCAAAAAAGTCTGTATCAAGGATCCCCATAAGAAAAGAAACGCACCAGACTCCTTATTCACCACAGACCCGGATGTGATCCTGAACGATCCCGAGATCAATGTAGTGGTTGAAGTGATCAATGAAACAGAACCGGCCTTCCATATCGTTTCCACGGCCCTTAAGAACGGCAAGGATGCAGTCAGCGCAAGCAAAAAAATGCTGGCCGAGCATCTTCCTGAACTGCTTAAGCTGCAAAAGGAAACGGACCGTTCACTGTTGTATGAATCATCTGCCTGTGCATCCATACCCGTGATAAGGAACCTGGAAGAGTATTACGATAACGATTTGCTGCATGGCATCAAAGCCATTGTGAACGGGTCAACTAATTTCATCCTGACCAAAATGTTTGAGGACAAACTGGATTTCAAACAGGCGCTGCTGCTGGCCCAGCAACTGGGATTTGCAGAGGCAGATCCCGCACTGGACGTAGAAGGCTACGATGCCCTCAATAAATGGACGCTGCTGCTCAACCATGCCTATGGTATTGTCACTGCGCCGGAAAACATCACCTTCACCGGGATACAGAATATACAACAGCAGGATGCGGTTGTTGCAGAGGAAAAACATTTTTCGATCAAGCTGGTGGCCCAGGCCCAGAAACTGACAAACGGTGGTGTGGCAGCATTTGTGATCCCGCAATTTGTGAAGCACGACGATCATTTAGCCTTTGTTAAAAACGAATATAACGGCGTGGTGATAGAAAGCGGATTTGCCGATAAGCAATTCTTCTATGGTAAAGGCGCTGGAAGTTTCCCCACAGCTTCTGCCGTGTTGAGTGACATCTCCGCATTGCGTTACCAGTATCGTTATGAATACAAGAAACTGTATCACCACAAGCCCAATGTGCTGAACGATGACTTTTATGTAAAGGCCTATGTGAGCTTCACAGACTGGAAGCATATCCCGCGCGATCATTTTGAATCGATCGACGAATGGCATGCCGATGAGGACAGGAAATACCTGGTGGGTATTCTTCCATTCCGGGAATTGAAAAACAACAGCTGGTGGAAAGAGAACACGGTTTCGCTGATACTTTTCCCTGATCCCGTCATTGAAGACGTTGACACACGGAAACTGAAGAAACGCAGCCTTGAACTGGCAGGAATAATCTAGCTTTTCGGAAATATGATTAGAAGGGAGACGAGGGTCTCCCTTTTTTATTTCCAATTACTTCGCCAGGGCAAGTTGTTCGTCGAGGTAAGCCTTTCCCAGCGCAGCCTCCTTGTCAAAATCATTAAACCGTGCTTCCATCATGATCAGGCCCTTATATCCAATGCGGTTCATAGCCTTGAAATAAGGCACGAAGTTGACCCCCTTTTTACCCGGGTAGGCGCGTTCTTCTTTTTCGGCAATATGCATATGCACAAGCAACCCCCGGGCCTGGTCAATCACCTCTGCGGGCTCATTCTCCATCAGCATATGATATACATCGGCGGTAAGTTTAAAGTTGGGATGATCCACGGCTTTCACGTATTGAATGGCTTGCGACAAGGAGAGTACGAAATTGGTTTCGGTATGGTTCAGGTTCTCAATCGCGATGATACGGTTGTACTTAGCGGCCACCCCGGCCATCTTGCGGACAATATCGATAAACTGCCTGGACGCCTTGAGTGAATCGTACCCCGGGGGAAGCCTGCGGGATCCGCCGCTGCCCAGGACAATGATCTTTACCCCTGCTTGCTTACATCGCCTCATCACGGTATCCACATACCCCAGCACCATGGATTCATTCAGCTGGTCTCCAACCAACTTGATATCACCGGGAAAAAAGACGTTAACAGCGCCAAGTTTGACCTTGGCAGCCTTAAACCTGGCCAGATTCTCTTTAAACTGGGCCTCGTTGACTTTACGGGGGGAAAAACTGTTCACTACATTCTCTTCAATATACCGCATGCCGGCTACGCGTACTGCCGAATCCTTGCTTACCGAAGCCACAACGCCTACTTCAGGCCCCGCTTTGAAAAAAGACAGGATCAGGATAATCAGAATAATCATTTCATTAGTTATTTTTAGTCAGGTGCCGGTCATCAAGATAATGAAAATCTGCACCTGAAATTTAACCGGATGCTCATTCTTCACGAGGATAATGGATACAGGGGCTGCTTTTTTACGGAAGTGAAAAGAAAGCGGGTGGCAGAACTCCACTATGTGTGGTCGGGTTCTGAACGCATCATCATAGATCATCTGGTGATCCGGGACCACAGCGCCTTAAAAGACTACGCGAAGCACCTGGTGCAGGAGGCCGTAAACTTTGCCGAAGAAAACCATCTTGGTATTGTGGCTTTATGTCCTGTCACTTTCCGCATCATGAGATCCGTGCCCGCTTATCAAGCGTATTTGGCCTAAGCACTCTTACTTTTCATTGGACGCGCAGATGAGTGAACCAACCACAAATGCCGCTACCACCCGATGGATGATCAGCCAGTAGAGTATTCTCTGAAATGGCTCAGGTCAATAACAGATCATAGCCGTTCTCCTGTTATTAAAGTCCCAGGGTCTCCCGCCAGGGACTTTAACTAAAATATCATATCTCTCAGCAGTTCAAATCGGCGTATCTTTAAGCATGTAAGCCACAACCGGCGAACACCTGATGTTAGTTTTCTGCTCCTGCGCCTCCCTTTAGGAAAAATCCTGTTAAACATGTACCCTGAAACTTTGAAAAGTTTCGGATCGGCAGCGCTTTACTGAACCTTTTAAAAAATAGTGTCTGAAAGTCAATCCCATTCAAGATATCTTGTCATCTATCGGGCTATCGTATCCTGGTAATAACCTGATGGAGAGATATGCTAGCGAGCTTCCGCCTATGAGGGCGGAATTATTTGGTGCGGAACAGATGACCCATCACGGTAAAATCCTTGCAGGCCGACACAAACTTCAGTCCGTTCCCTCCTCAAACACGCTACTCAAGCGACTTTCTGACAATGAAGTCCAATTGCTTGAAGTTCATGAATTACTTACTGAAGCCGTTAAATCCAACAAACGGATCATACCAGCAGGCGAATGGCTGCTGGACAACTTCTACCTGATCCTTGAACAAATTCAGACTGGAAAGAAGCATCTTCCGAAAAGCTACAGTGAAAATCTGCCTCTGCTGGTGAGCGGGCAATCAGCTGGCCTTCCAAGGGTTTATGATATAGCATTGGAGATCATTGCACACAGTGATGGTCGCATTGACCTGAGGAACCTCGGCGCATTCATCACTGCTTACCAAACCATCACACCCTTAAAGCTTGGTGAGCTATGGGCCATTCCCATCATGCTGAGGCTTGCTCTGATTGAAAACCTCAGGAGACTATCGACGAAGATCGCGTTTGGCCGTATCAATCAGAACATTGCGGAGTACTGGGCTGAACAAATGATCGCAAAGGCTGAAAAGGATCCAAAAAACCTGATCCTCGTAATCGCCGATATGGCAAGATCCAACCCGCCCATGGAAAGCGCCTTCGTCGCTGAATTGACGCGTATGTTACAGGGAAAAGGGCCCGCTCTCGCTTTGCCCCTAAACTGGATCGAACAACGCTTGTCCGAAACCGGGCAAACAAGCAATGAACTCATCAACGGTGAAATTCAAAAACAAGCTACAGATCAGGTCTCCATGAGTAACAGTATCGGGAGCCTCAGATTTCTTGGAAAAGTGGACTGGCGTGAATTTGTTGAATCGATCAGTATCGTTGAACAAATCCTCAGTATCGACAACACCTATCCGCAAATGGATTTTTCTACGCGTGACAATTACCGGCACGTTGTTGAAAAAATTGCCCGGTACAGCAAACTCTCCGAACAGGAAGTTGCGCAACTTGCCATCCATTTCTCGCAGACGGCCACCACGGCACCAGGAGATCATGTGGGGTATTACCTCGTGGGAAAGGGTGTTAAATTCACAAAGAAGAGCGCTAAAACCGCTCTTCCATTCCCCGACAGGCTACAGGAAATGTCAAGATGTTACCCCCTGACCATCTATGCCGGATTGATCATGACCATAACCTTGGTCATGGCTGGAAGTTTAACCGCACGCGTGTATGGGAATGGTTCCGCGATCTGGCTATTGGTAACGGTAGCCATCCTCTCGATGATCAGTGCGAGTCATTTGGCCGTAACATTAGTGAACTGGCTCGTCACTTTGTTCATCCAGCCCAGGCTGGTTTCAAAGATGAACTACACAAAAGGGATAAGGGCGGAATCAAGGACACTGGTGATCATTCCTGCCATGCTGAACAGTATGGAACAAATGGAATCACTGGTGGAATCACTGGAAGTGTATTTTCTTGCAAACAGGGATGAACACCTGCATTTCGGCCTATTGACCGACTTCACTGATGGCTTACATGAAACGCTTCCGGAAGATGAGCAAATGCTTTTCTGGGCAAAGCATAAAATTGAAAGCCTCAATAAAAAATATAACTGCACGGATAACAGCCTTTTCTTTCTCTTTCATCGCCCCAGGAAATGGAATGCGATTGATAAGCTCTGGATGGGATATGAACGAAAAAGGGGAAAGCTCACTGATCTCAACGCATTACTGCGCGGTGAAAACACGGACCGCTTCTCACTGGTCATTGGAAATGAATCTCTCTTTCGAGGAATAAAATATGTCATTACCATTGATTCCGACACCCAGCTACCCAGGGATTCGGCACGAAGCATCGTTGCCTCGATGGCTCACCCACTCAATAAACCGCAATACGACGAAAAAAAACAAAGGATCACGGAAGGCTACGGGATATTGCAGCCGAGAGTAGCCCTTAGTCTAACCGGGTCCGAAAACTCACTATACGCCAAACTCCATGGCACAGACCTGGGACTCGACCCCTATACACGGGCTGTATCGGATGTATACCAGGACCTTTTTGACGAAGGATCTTTCATTGGCAAAGGGATCTATGACGTAGACATTTTCAGAAAAGCACTGGACAACCGCTTCCCTGAAAACAGGATACTCAGCCACGATCTGCTTGAAGGATGCATATTACGTTCCGGATTTATCAGCGATGTTCAACTGTATGAAGAATACCCCTCGAAGTACAGCACAGATGTGAAGCGACGTCACCGATGGATCAGGGGCGACTGGCAAATAGCCGCATGGGCACTTCCGCTGGTACCAGGTATTCGAAAAGGACTTTTAAGAAACTCCCTTTCAGCTTTGTCAAGATGGAAAATATTCGATAACCTGCGCCGAAGCCTGGTGCCGTTTGCCCTGATCGCCTTGCTCATTGCAGGCGGAACGATTTTAAACGATACACTTTTCTGGATCTCTGTCATCACCGCGATACTGCTGCTTCCGGAATTGATCAAAGCAACAAGAGATATCCTCCACAAGCCAAAAGATATCCTGCTGAAGCAGCATTTCAAGGACTCCATCCAGTCAATTCTCAATAACATCTATCAAACCATTTTTACACTGGCCTGCCTGCCTTATGAAGCATATTTTACCATAGATGCCATTCTTCGATCCTTTTGGAGAATGGCGGTATCACGCAAACATCTGCTCGAATGGAACAGGTCCGATGATCCCGGATTCGATCAACCAAAAACCATTGCTGAATCCTACCGCACAATGTGGATCGCTCCGGCCACTGGGTTGGCTGGATTTATCTACCTGACCATATACAAACCCATTGCCCATATTTTCACAGACCACATTCTGATCCTGTGGATCTGCTCACCCGCAATCGCATGGTACCTGAGCAGGCCACTTGTTTCGCGAATAATCATTTTAACCAATACCGAAGTCAAATTCCTTCGCAATCTTGCCCGTAAAACCTGGGCTTACTTTGAGGACTTCGTTACCGCCGGGGACAACTGGCTACCGCCAGATAATTACCAGGAGCATCCGGTGGAAAGAACCGCGCACAGAACTTCACCTACCAACATCGGACTATCCCTGATGGCTAATCTGACGGCGGTAGATTTCGGATATATTACAACTGGCGAATTTATTGAACGCACCACCAATACGTTCAATTCCCTGCAGAAAATGGAAAGATACCGGGGACATTTTTACAACTGGTACGATACCATTACCCTTAACGCACTACCCCCTCGTTATGTGTCAACAGTAGACAGCGGAAATTTAGCAGGCCAGCTGCTCACGCTGCGCCAGGGAATCCTTGCCATGGCCGGGGAACCGGTCATCGGTATCCAGCTTTTCAAAGGCCTGCAGGATACCATCCAGATCATACGAACTGAAGTCAAAGACAAAGAGGAATTCAATGTCTTGTTGCAAACACTGAACAGCATCATCACATTGGATACATTCACACTGGAGAATTTCTATCCACTTTTTGTAACACTCACTGACGATATTGAAACAATGCAGTCCCGATCAGGAGACGGATCCGGGCTATGGCTAGCGGCACTTACTGCTCAATGTGGGCGCATACGGAATGAAGTCTCGTTGCTGACGCCCTGGTTGACAGCTACTCCTCCCCCGGAAAAATTCTCTACACTGCTCAGTACGGACAGGGTTCCCGACCTGTATGAAATTTCAGCATTGGACGCCATGATATCCGCTGAGCTGAATGGTACCGAAACACTAAGCGAAGATGAAAAACGCTGGCTGGTAAAAATACTCAAGGAACTGGAACAAGGAGGTGAAGTGGCCCGTAAGCGGATAGCACAACTTGACGAGTTGAACAGGATCTGCAGCGAACTCTCAGACATGGAATATGAGTTCCTGTACGACAGAAGCCAACACTTGCTGACCATAGGCTATAACGCGGACGAGCACCGAAGGGATCTCAGCTATTATGATCTTCTTGCCTCCGAAGCACGCCTAAGTACTTTTGTTGGAATCTCACAAGGTAAGCTGCCACAAGAAAGCTGGTTTGCGCTTGGACGACAGCTTACCAATGCCGGCGGCGATTCTGTACTACTCTCCTGGAGCGGTTCCATGTTTGAATACCTGATGCCCTTGTTGTATATGCCAACTTATGAAAACACGCTGCTGCATCAAACCTATAAGGTTATGGTTAAACGACAGATCGAATACGGCCGTCAACTTGGAGTACCATGGGGGATCTCTGAATCCGGCTACAACCAGGTGGATACGCATCTCAACCTTCAATACCGTGCATTTGGTATCCCGGAGCTGGGCCTTAAACGCGGACTGAGCGAAGACGTGGTCATAGCCCCTTATGCCACGGTAATGGCATTGATGGTAGCACCGGAAGAAGCATACAAAAATCTTCAACAACTTTCTGCAAATGAATTTGAAGGGCGATACGGTTATTACGAGGCCATTGACTATACCCCCTCGAGGATTCCCCGTGGACAAACGAATGTGCTGATCAAATCATTCATGGCGCACCACCAGGGTATGAGCCTTCTATCACTCGCTTACCTCCTATTGGATAAGCCCATGCAAAAAAGATTTGAGCGGGAACCCCAATTTCAGGCAACATTACTACTGTTGCAGGAGCGTATCCCCAAAGCGACCAAATTCTTCTCACCACCACCGGACGTAGCTGATATCAACGTAGAATCGGGGGAAACTGAAATGCGGATCATAAATAATCCAAACACGATCGTTCCTGAAGTCCAGCTATTATCCAATGGCAACTACCACGTGATGGTTACCAACGCCGGTGGAGGATATAGCCGATGGAAAAACATTGCGGTGACCCGGTGGAGAGAAGACCCAACCTGCGACAACTGGGGAAATTTCTGCTTCATCAGAGATCTCGAAAAAGGTAACTTCTGGTCATCATCTCATCAACCCTCCGCAAAAACAGCAGCGAATTACCACACCGTTTTTTCACAGGGGCGTGCTGAATTTCGCCGTGATGATAACGAAATAGAAACTCATACAGAAATTGCAGTATCCCCGGAAGATGACGTAGAAATCAGAAGGATCCGCATCACCAACCGCTCCAGGAAACGTCGTTCCATAGAACTGACCAGTTATGCAGAAATTGTACTGACTGCCGCCATCGCAGATGTTCTGCATCCTGCATTCAGCAATCTTTTCGTCCAAACCGAGATCCTGCCCACGAAAAATGCTATCCTCTGCACCAGAAGACCAAGATCAGAGGAAGAGCGCCCCCCGTGGATGTTTCATTTAATGAAAACGGATGCGGGTAACATTCAAAAAGTCAGCTATGAAACTGACCGGATGAAATTCATTGGCCGGGGTAACTCCATTGTCAGTCCAATGGTCATGGATCAGGAGATGCCCTTATCAGGAAC
>JBBAJN010000106.1:0-10676 GCA_040404045.1 Chitinophagaceae bacterium | reverse complement strand
GCACCCTTGATATAACCTGCACGCTTACCTGCTGTTTTTATATCCAGGTTCAACACCGTCACCCCATCGGTATAGAAATATTTGATCGGCGGGATATGATCATAATTGATCGATGCCATGGCCAGGTAATTGGCCTGGTCGAACTGGCTGTTCTTATATTCCAAACGCGCCGTGATCTGGTCCATATCGGTCTGGCTCATGTCCTTGTTCGAATAGGGCATGGAAAAATTCTTCGTCAGGCCTCTGCCCAAACTGAAGTCGATGTTCTTCACATCGTCCTCCGATTTCCCCGTCCGGTTGTGCAGGGTGGCTTTGGCTGGCGCGATATTGGTGTAGGCAGTGGTAGTAATATTGTAATTCTTGGTCCCCGGTTGATTCTTCCGGAACAACATGATCCCGGGCGAGGTATTCACCATCAACGGGGGCACCACCGCCAGCGGCTGGAACAACTCCCCTTTCACCGGATCCGTATGCTTATACATGACCCCTTTCTTATAGATTAAGTTGAGCCCCTCCACATTCACCGCAAAACTCGCCACAAAAGCCGGGTCATTCTCAGGCTTGCCGATCAGTTCCTGATCCTCCACATTGAACGATCCTTTCTCCATCTGGTTGGCGAGCCAGTAGGGCTGGCTGATCTCCTTGGATTGATCCACATAGAACTGCCTGATGAATCCCGCATTCCGATTGCTCGCGAGTCCTAGCGCAACCGTTGAATCAAAACCCTCTAAGGCTACCCTGTTCCATGTCACGGCAGCGGCACTCCTGTTGATCATATTAAGGTTGACCCGAAGTGAATCGCCCTGGACGGCGTAGGATTGCGGCGTGGATGCTTCTATATAGAGTCCCGCGCAGGCTGCGATCAGCTCCTGCACTTCTTCCAGTTTCTTCACCTTCCATGGATCATTCGGCAGGGCCTCGATCTCGCGGTACAACGCCACCAGGGGCTTGACCGACAGCGAAGGATTGGAGAAATTATAGCTACTGATGATTTGATTGATCTTATTGCTCAACGTACCGGCCCCGATCCTCGACCAGGAAACATCTACGCCATCCATCAGGCTGTCCTTCACCGGATCACCACCCGTCAGCACAAAATATTCGAAACTGCTTCCCCGGCCCGCAGGCACCCCAAAGCCCTGGCTCTTGTGCTGGCTCCGGCTTTCCGCAGAGATCTCGCCATAGCCTTTACCCAGTAACGGATTATAAGTACCCACGTCTACCCTGAATTGGTCTGCGCTAATGGTATTGCTGTTGCCGAAGTTGAATGTATTCCAAAGGATCCTCTTGGCTTTCCAGGGCTGAACGCCTTTTTTAAAATGCTCGGGAAAACGCGCCGGATCGGCAGCCGCAATAAACGCCTCACGGGCAAGCACACCCGAACCGGAGTGGTGGCCGTGACCCGCCCTGCTGTCTTCCGGGAAGCGCGTGATGATCACATCGGGCTTGAACTTTCTGATCACCCATACCACATCACCCAGGATCTTTTCCTTACCCCAGATCTGGAAGGCTTCTTCCGTATTCTTCGAAAATCCAAAATCATAGGCACGGGTGAAGAACTGCTCCGCCCCGTCGATCCGCCTGGCGGCGATCAGCTCCTGCGTGCGGATCAGCCCCAGCGCTACGCCCTGTTCCTCCCCGATCAGGTTCTGCCCGCCATCACCCCGGGTGAGCGATAAATAACCGGTCCGGTACTGCCTGTCTTTGGACAGCCAGGCCAACAAACGCGTATTCTCATCATCGGGGTGCGCAGCAACATATAATACCGATCCAAGCACCTTCAGTTTCTGCATCCGGGCGAGGATCTCAGAACTGGTATAGGTGGCCGGTGTTTGGGCAACTGCATGTGCGGCGAGAATTAAAAAAATGAATAGGGCCTTAATCTTCTTCATAAACAGGAAACGGGAGTACAATCGCATGCGCATATTTTAGCTGGGGGTGAAAATAATCAAAGCATATGAAATAGAAAGACATCCTACATTTACCCTATGAAAATGTTTTTGACCTGCCTGTTGCTGTTACAGGTGATCCTGGTCCAGGCTCAATCAGATCCGTACCACTATGCACCCGTGAAACAAGTGACGGCAACTCAAGCTGCCGTGGTATCTGCCCATCCCCTGGCCAGCGATGCAGGACTGCAGATCCTCAAACAGGGTGGTAATGCGATCGACGCTGCCATCGCCACCCAACTGGCCCTTGCGGTGGTATATCCCGGCGCCGGCAACCTCGGCGGCGGCGGATTCCTGGTTGCAAGGCTCGCGACACAACAAAACATTGCCTTCGATTACCGGGAGAAGGCACCTGCTGCCGCGCATAGGGATATGTACCTCGACAGTACCGGCAAGGTGATCCCGGGCCTGAGCCTCAATGGTCATAAAGCCTCCGGGGTGCCGGGCACCGTAGCGGGCTTAGTGGCTTCCCACAAATACGGCAAACTCCCGTTCAGCAAACTGGTTGAACCCGCCATCAGGCTCGCCCATGGTTTTGTGATTATGGAACGCGAAGCCCGGGGTTTGAACAACGCACAGAAACGATTCATCGAGAACAACACCCGTCCTACCGTCTTCATCAAAGAAGCCAAATGGAAGGCCGGCGATACCCTGGTTCAATTGGAACTGGCGCGAACCTTAGAGCGTATCCGCGACCAGGGACACGATGGCTTTTATAAGGGCGAGACCGCGGATCTGATCGTGGCGGAAATGAAGCGGAAGAATGGCCTCATCACCCTGAACGACCTCGCATCTTATCAGGCAGTAGAAAGAACGCCCGTTGTGTTCCCTTATAAAGGCCATAAAGTAGTCACCACGCCCCTGCCTTCCAGCGGCATCGTGCTGCAGCAATTGCTGAAAATGACCGAATCCAAGAAGTTGGGCAAGAAGGGTTTTCATTCGCCGGAAGCCATGCAGTGGATGATTGAAGCAGAAAGAAGGTCTTATGCCGATCGCGCGAAGTTCCTGGGCGATATGGACTTTGTGAAAGTACCCGTGAGCACCCTCACCAGCCGCAAATACCTGAAAGCCCGGATGAAAGACGTGGTTCCCGGCAAGGCTGGTTCCAGCGAGCTGATCGCGGCGGGCGATATCAAAGAATCTGAAGAAACCACCCATCTTTCCGTGATCGACGCTTATGGAAATGCCGTGGCGGTCACTACTACCCTGAACGATGGCTATGGCTCCCATACGGTGATCGGCGGGGCCGGTTTCCTGATGAACAATGAAATGGACGATTTCAGTTCCA
This sequence comes from Chitinophagaceae bacterium, assembly GCA_040404045.1. GTDB lineage: Bacteria > Bacteroidota > Bacteroidia > Chitinophagales > Chitinophagaceae > Pollutibacter. The sequence continues at coordinate 7,439 of JBBAJN010000106.1, read as the reverse complement.
AACCCGGCGTTCCCAATATGTACGGCGCACTCGGATCATCAGCCAACGCGATCGAACCCGGCAAAAGAATGCTGAGCTCCATGACGCCCACCATCGTCCTCAAAAAAAACAAACCCTATATCATCGTAGGAACGCCGGGCGGGACCACCATCACCACCTCGCTTTATCAAAGCATTGTCAACATCATCGATTTCAAGCTATCGGCCTTCGATGCCGTGAATAAACCCAAGTTCCACCACCAGTGGAAGCCCGATCACATCGACGTGGAAGAAAAAGAATTTTCCCCCGAATCATTGAACGGCCTGAGGGCCATGGGCTATACCCTGAAGAACAGGACGATCGGTCGCGTGGAACTGATCCTGGTCAATGGAAAGAAGATCGAAGCGGTCGGCGATAAACGGGGCGATGATTCGGCGGTAGGTTATTAACACTCCTGGTATCGTATTTATGGGCGCTATTGTTTATTTTTAGCCCTAAATTCTCCTTTTCCTGAAAAAAGTTATTAGAACTACAGGGTACATCCTGCTCATATTCCTTTTTTTAGTTGTTGCCGCCGTACTTCTAATACAAACTGAATGGGCACAAAACCTGATCATCGGGCAGGTTACCAAACGCCTTTCCAAAGATCTCAACACCGAAGTCAGCATCAAAAAGATCAACATCGGCTTCTTCGACAAACTCAACCTGGAAGGTGCCTTGATCCGGGACCAGAAAAAGGACACCCTGCTCTATGCCGGACGATTGAAACTGGAGATCACAGACTGGTTCTTTTTTAAGGATAAGATCGAACTCAAACATATTGGCCTCGAGAACGCGGTGGTGAGGATGTCGCGCTACGATTCCACCTGGAATTACCAGTTCATCCTGGATTCCCTCGCGCCGAAGAAAAAGACGCCTAAAAAAACACAGGCCGATATCCAGGTGATCCTGAAAACCGTTGACCTGAAAAACGTGTATGTCCAGTACAAGGATCAATGGGTTGGGCAGGATATGGTGGGCAGCATCGGCTCCTTAGAACTGGATACCAAGACCTTCGACCTCACAGAAAAAAAGATGGAGATCCGTTCACTGACCCTCAATAAGCCATCGTTCTATACATACGACTACACGGGCCGGAAACCTAAAAACAATAACAACAAACCCAAGTTGGTCACGGTCAGTAAGGACAATACCCTGCAATGGAACACGGAAGGCTGGACCATCCACCTGGACCGCTTCAGCATGAAGGATGGCACCCTGAGTTTTGAACGGGAGAGCAAACGAAAAAAATACGATCATTTCGATCCGGCACATATCCTGTTCACCGACATCACGGGCACCATCAAAAACCTGAACGTGATCAAGGATACGCTTTCCGGCCAGGTGGACCTCAAAACAAAAGAACGATCCGGTTTTGTGGTGAATCGGTTGAAAGCGAACATGACATTCCACCCCAAAGCGATGGTGTTCACCAACCTGGATATTCAAACGCCTAAGAGCAGGCTGCGGGATTATTATGCCATGAAATACGATGGCTTCAACAAGGACATGGCAGAGTTCATCACCAACGTACAACTCGAGGCCTCGTTCAAAAACAGCCAGCTGAATTCAGACGATATCGCCTATTTCGCCCCGGAACTGAAAGATCTGAAGAAGACGATTCAACTAAGTGGTACGGCAAAAGGCACGATCGACAATTTCACCGCCAACAACATGCGCGTGCTGTATGGGAAGAACAGCTCACTCACCGGCAACTTCACCATGAAAGGCCTGCCCGATATTGAAAAAACATGGATCGACTTCAACTCCGGCGAACTCAGAACCACCTATGCTGACGTAGAATCAATTGTGCCCGCCATCAGCAAGATCAAGGAGCCCAACCTGAAAGCCCTGGAGTATATCCGCTTCAATGGAAGCTTCAAAGGTTACATGAACAATTTTGCCACCAAGGGCAATCTCCAGACCGCACTGGGTAGTGTAGCCGCAGATGTCAAGATGCAAATACCGGCAAAGGGCTCGCCCAAATACGCCGGCATTATCAATACCAATGGCTTTAACTTGGGTAAGCTGCTGGGGCAGGACAACCTGGGCACCATCGCCTTCAATGGTGAGATCAAGGGCCAGGGTTTTGAAACCAGCGGGGCCATCGACCTGAAAGGCGTGGTGAAAGAAATAGAGTTCAATGGCTACAAGTACAACAACGTGACCCTGAACGGCAAACTGGTGCGAAAAGAATTCACCGGTGAAGCCATCATCAACGACGAGCACCTGAAGGCCAACCTGAACGGATTCTTTAACCTGAACGATCCAAAACTGCCGGAACTGAATGTAGTGGCGGACATCCAGCGTGCCAATCTCCAGGCACTGAATTTTACCAAAGAGAAATACAGTGTGCTCGGCAAGTTCAAAGTGAATTTCCTGGGCAACAGTATCGACGATTTTATCGGCGAGGCATCGTTGTACGACGTTGCCCTCACTAAGGACGACGAGGTGTTTGTGTTTGACACACTCAACCTGAACGCGATGAACATCGACGAAAACCGCCAGATCGAGCTGAAGAACGCAGATGTATCCGTGATCATGAACGGCCAGTTCCAGCTCTCGCAGGTACCCGCCACCTTGAATGCATACCTGAGCAACTACTACCCCACCTATTTCAAAAAACCCACTAAGCCCGTTGGCGCACAGTCTTTCACCGTTAAGGCAGACTTTGAAAATGTGGACCAGTACCTGAAATTATTTCACAAGAAACTATCGGGCTTCAACTACAGTTCCCTTCAGGGCGCTATCAATACGGAAGAAGAGATCTTCCAGCTCAACCTCAATATTCCCCAGGCCAGTTTCGGGAAATACGAGTTCCAGGACTTTGTATTTGAAGGCAACGGCGACCTCGACAGCCTGAGGATGAAGGCCGGCGCGGGCACTATTGTGATCAACGACAGTCTCAGGTTTCCGTCCACCAGCCTGGATATCCTGGCGGCCGGCGATGTATCCAAATTTTCCATCAGCACCTCGGCCAACCAAACGATCAATTCCGCAAATCTATCTGCCAGCATCACGCACCTCACGGATGGTGTACGGATACAATTCAATCCATCCACCATTGTGTTGAACGACAAAACCTGGCGGATCGAAAAGAACGGAGAGCTCACCATCAGTAAGTCGTTGGTGGACGCCAGTGAGATCCGGATGACCAATGGGGAACAACAGATCCTCATCTCTTCCATCCCGTCCGAACTCGGCAACAGCCACGATCTGATCGTGGAACTTCGGAAAGTGAATCTGGGCGATATCCTTCCCTTTGTGTTGCAGGAACCCACCATTGAAGGTATTACCAGCGGTGAGATCACTGTGGAAGATCCCCTGAATAAGATCAAGGTTTACGTCAACGCGCAAACAGAACAGACCCGTTTCGAGAACGACTCGATCGGTATTACCTCGTTAAACGGGTATTACGATCAGGCAAATGACAAGGTCCGGTTCAACCTCAATTCAAATAATCCCAACTATGTATTTGATATTGATGGCGGCATCAACCTGGAAGACTCAGCCCATCCCCTGATCGATGCCAAAGTAGACCTGAAAGACACGCGCATATCGCTGCTGCAAACCTACCTGTCATCCGTGTTCTCGAAAATGGATGGCAAGGCTACGGGGGTGATCAATGTGGTGGGCAATGCGAATAAGCCCGAACTGATTGGATCCGTCAAACTCACGAAGGCCGGCATGCTCGTGGATTATACCCAGGTCTATTATAAGATGGACGACAGTGAGATCAAATTCAAAGAAGGGTTGATTGATATCGGCGACATCAACATCACAGATCCACTCGGCAACCGGGGTAAGGTGAGTGGAACGCTGAAGCACAATTTCTTCCGGAATATGAATTTTGATTTCAGGGCCAGTTCCCAGAAGATGCTGGTCATGAATACCAACAGGCTGAACAATGACCTGTTCTACGGCAAGGTGATCGGACGGGTGAATTTTCTGTTCAACGGCCCCGAAGAGAACATGAAAATGTACATCACGGGCGCGCCGGTGGACAGCTCCAGAATGACGATCGTCACCTCCGGCAGCACATCGAAACAAACGGGCGTGGTGGACTACATCGTTTGGCGCGAGTACGGAAGGGAAATGAACGCCGATTCCCTGAAGCGCAAGAATTCCAACCTCTCGATGGACCTTGACCTTTCGGCCACCAACCTGCTGAAGATGACGGTAGTTCTCGATCCGATCGCGGGCGATAGCATCACCGCCACCGGCTCAGGCAACCTGAAGATCCTGACGGGCACCAACGAGGCCCTCACCATGAATGGCCGATTCAATATTGAAAGCGGTAATTACAACTTCAGTTTCCAGCAGATCTTCAACAAACCCTTTACCGTGGAAGCCGGAAGTTTCATCAGTTGGACAGGCGATCCCTATGATGCGGATATTAACATCAACGCGAAATATGTAGCTGAGAAAGTAAGGATGAGCACCCTTTTCGAAGAAAGCAACGCCAGTGGGGTATCGAATGTAAACTCCGATGTGCTTCGTGAGATCAGCGACGTGGAAGTCATGTGTAACCTGACCGGAACCCTGAGCTCCCCCATTACCAATTTTGAGCTCATCCTGCCGGCGAACAGTTCGGTGAAGAACAATCCCACGATCGACAATAAGATAAAAACCATCAACCGGGACCAGAACGAGGTGAGTAAGCAATCCACCTACCTGATCGTGTTCAAGAGCTTTGCCCCCCAATCCGCCATCGTTACCAGTGATCTTAACCAGGAGCTGTTGAACAATACCATCTCCGGGGTGATCAACAGCATCTTGTCGAACAGCGTGCAGAACTTCTTTTACAAACTCTTTGGCTCTTCCGTGGATGTGAACTTCAACTACTCGCGGGTGGCCACCAACCTGGCGGGGACCACCACCACTTCAACGGGCACGTCCAACACACGGGAGAATGTGAGCCTTGAATTCATTAAATCGCTGGTGAACAACCGGCTCATCATCACCTTCGGCAGCGACTTCAACTTCAATGCCGTGGGCAGTGCCGCTGTTTCCAACCAGAGCTTTCTTTTCCTGCCCGACGTGAACGTGGAATACAAGATCACGCCCGACGGCAAGTTCCGGACCTCCTTCTTCTACCGCAGCAGCTTTGATGCGCTATCCAGCTCCGGCCGCCGCGACCGCACCGGCGGAAACATCTCCTATCGCACCGAGTTCGACTACATGTTCAACAGCAAGAAGAAAAAAGCAAGGCTTGAGGGAGCCAGTAGTGGGAATTGATGTGGGATATGACTCTGACCATGACAATATCTTTATATGCTGCGGCTCGGCAAAACCACAACTTGCATGTATAACATTTTCAAAAGAGAAATCCTATGATTCTTTAGAATTGCTCACCTTAGTTTTGCGACAGGTCTACCGACCTGAAAAACCTGGCACGAAGACAAATCATTTTTTTATGAAGATTAGCAAATTGGTAAAATGGAGTTTTGCGTTAAGCACCGCCCTTTCTATTTTGGGAGCTTACTTCAAAATCAGACACTGGGAAGGTGCTGATGCGATGTTAGCCATCGGCTTCATAGCCACCTTAGCATTCATCATCGCAGCAATTTATGAAGTGCAAACTTCCAACAGGATCAACCATAGGGAAAAGACCATGTGGACCATCGCCTTTATACTTCTCAACGGTGTTGCGGGGATCGTTTATTTCATAATGGGAAGAAAGCGGGTGGTGGTTGATTTAAACTGATGGTGTTTTACACCCCGGTTACATTTCTCATTTTTTGGATTACGAAGCTTTAGCTCTTCAGGTCACTGACTTTACAAAAGCACGAGCGAGGCCAGCAAAACTGCTGCGGGAAGCGCTATATCCCAAAGGGGAAAAAGCCTAAGTGATTAAAGAGGGGGAGTTTCGCTCTACCCTCTTTATTTCTCATCAAAACGCGAACAGAAAACTATGTGGAACTCACTGTTTCACCACCTGAGGCATCAATTTCTGCCGACTATTTTTCTCCTTGGTAAGAGTCGAATCGATGGCATACCTGACAAACTCATTCAAAGAAATATTCTTGATCGCAGCAACGATGGCAGCCTCTTTGTGAAGCTCAGAGGGTATTCGTACGTCAGCGGAATAGTCTTTGTATTGTAATACATCATTCATCGGATAAGAATCCTTTTGCTTTTAAGTAATCGATTACCTGGATAATCGCATAGGTCTTAACAAGGTTTGCCGGATGGGGCCTGTGCAATAAAATGACATCCTGGCTGTCGGTCACAAACTTTCTTCTGGACCCACCCGTTTCGCCATTCCTCTTTTCCTGAAATCCAAATCACATACTAAATCGTATGCCCCATCTTATCCCTTTTCGCCTGCAAGTACTTTTCGTTGTGGGGATTGGCGGTGATGACAATGGGAACGGTATCTACGATCTCGAGGCCGTAGCCTTTGAGCGCCGCCCTTTTCTTGGGGTTGTTGCTGATGAGCTTCAGTTTTGACACGTTCAGGTAACGAAGGATCTGCGCTCCGATGCCATAGTCCCGCTTATCCATCGGGAAGCCGAGGTGCAGGTTGGCTTCCACGGTATCCATGCCGCCTTCCTGGAGCTTGTAGGCCCTTAACTTATTCAACAGGCCGATGCCGCGGCCTTCCTGGTTCATATATAATATCACACCCTTTCCTTCCTGCTCTACCATGGCCATGGCTTCGTGCAGCTGGTCGCCACAATCGCAGCGAAGCGAACCCAGGATATCCCCGGTGAAACAGGATGAATGCACCCTGACCAACACGGGCTCGTCTTTCTTCCACTCCCCTTTTACGAGGGCGAGATGCTCGCCGCTTTCCGGGCTATTGCGCTCGCGGAATACATATAATTTAAAGTGCCCATATTTGGTGGGCATATCCACCTTGACCATCTCCTCGATCAGCGAGTCCGTCTGGAGGCGGTACTCGATCAGGTCCTTAATGGTCACGATCTTCATGTCCAGGGTTTTGGCCATCTCCTGCAGCTCGGGCAGGCGGGCCATGGATCCATCTTCGTTCATGATCTCCACCAGCACACCAGCGGGCTCAAAACCAGCCAAACGGGCCAGATCGATGGCCGCTTCGGTATGGCCGGAGCGCCTGAGGACGCCGCCCCTTTTGGCCCTCAACGGGAAAATATGCCCGGGCCGGCCCAGGTCCTGGGGGGTAGTATTGGGATCGATCAGGGCCAGGATGGTCTTTGACCGGTCGTGCGCCGAGATCCCGGTGGTACAGCCATGGCCCAGAAGGTCCACAGATACCGTAAAGGCGGTTTCGTGCAGCGCCGTATTGTTATTGACCATCAGGTCCAGTCCCAGTTCATTGCATCGGTCCTCTACCATGGGCGCGCAGATCAGCCCACGGCCGTATTTACTCATAAAATTGACTACTTCCGGGGTGGCATTCCGGGCGGCAGTGATGAAATCACCCTCATTTTCGCGGT
>JBBAJN010000105.1:0-10750 GCA_040404045.1 Chitinophagaceae bacterium | reverse complement strand
TGCGTTGCTTGATGTGATCGGATACAGCACTGATGCGGCAGGGTATCGTTTCTTTGGGAACCTCCTGTTCTTCTTCGTTTTAATAGCCCTGCTCAACAGGTATTTCCTGGCGGACATGATCCTGAATTTCCAGGAGAAATTCCTGCCCGCTATGATGAACCAGTACGAGAAATTGTTGCGATGGACCCTTAAGGGATGGCGACCTGCATACCTGCTGGCAGCCACATTCGGGTTACTCGTCTTCTCCTTCATGTTCTTCGGTGCGCGCAATGTGCCTGTGCTCTTGTTCCCCCAGGGTGATCCCAATAACATATACGTATACCTGCGTTTACCTGCGGGTACGGATGTGAAGTATACGGACTCCGTAACCCGTGTGCTCGAGAACAAAGTGTACGGTGTACTTGGTATGGCCAATGGTAAAGAGAATCCCGTGGTTGAATCGGTGATCTCCAATGTTGCCGTAGGCGCTTCCGATCCCAGCAGTGGCGACAGGAGTACAAGGCCGGAACTGGGAAGGATCCAGGTGAATTTTGTGCCTTTCGAAGAACGCCATGGGGTATCCACGAAGCCCTATCTTGATCAGGTCAGGGCATCCATCAAAGGCATCCCGGGTGCGGAAATTTCCGTAGCTCAGGAAAGCTCCGGTCCACCTACCCAGCCACCCATCAATATCGAAGTAAGCAGTGAAAATTTTGAGGCCCTGACAGCTACTGCTGTGAATCTGAAAAACTATCTCCAGGCAAAGAACATACCAGGGGTGGAGGAGTTGAAACTGGATGTTGACATCAATAACCCGGAGATCACCATTAAAGTCGACAGGGAACGTGCCCTGATACAGGGTATTTCCACGGCGCAGGTGGGTCTGGAGATCCGTACGGCATTGTTCGGTAAGGAGGTGTCTAAGCTGAAATTAGATGAAGATGAGTACAAGATACAATTGAGGAATAATGAACTGCAGCGAAGAAACCTGTCGGACCTGTTGAACATGAGGATCACGTACCGTGATTTTACCACAGGCCAGATCAAGCAGGTGCCCATCAGTTCGGTTGCCAGTTTCGAACTGACCAGCACTTATGGCAGTATCAAGCGTAAGAACCTCAAACGTGTGATCACCATCTTTGGTAACGTGTTGACTTCACAGGGTTATACGCCGGCAGGTGTGAACCAGGATATCCTGAAAGCCATCAACGAGTTCAAGGATAAGCCCCAGGATGTGACCATTATTCAAACGGGTGAAGGTGAACAGATGGCTGAAACCATGAGCTTCCTGCAAACAGCGTTGTTTATTTCAATTGGACTGATCCTGCTGATCCTCGTACTGCAGTTCAATTCACTCAGTAAAACGGTGATCGTATTGTCTGAGATCATCTTCAGTGTGATCGGGGTCTTACTTGGCTATGCCATCACCAGGAGCACAGCATCCGTGGTGATGACGGGTATTGGTATCATTGGCCTGGCAGGTATCGTAGTGAAAAACGGTATTCTGGTGATCGAGTTCGCAGATGAGCTTCGAAGCCGCGGTATGCGAACCCGGGAGGCGGTGATCATGGCAGGCAAAACCAGGATCGTTCCGGTATTGCTGACAGCCCTCGCTGCTATCCTTGCCCTGATACCCCTTGCGGTTGGTTTGAACATCAACTTCATTACCATGTTCACCGACTGGAATCCCAATATTTTCTTCGGAGGCGATAATGCCGTGTTCTGGAAGCCATTGTCATGGACCATCATCTGGGGCCTGATCTTTGCATTCTTCATGACGCTGATCCTGGTTCCGGGCATGTATATCATGGCGGAAAGGCTTCGCCGACCAATGTCTCAGTTCTACCACGGCAGGTGGGTAAGCCTGTTTGGTTTGCTGGGTCCGTTTTTCTTCATCCTTACAGGACTCATGTACCTGGTCAGGAAGATCCAGGGCAAGGCGGTTTGGAATGGAACTCTGAAGGGAAAGGGCCGGAATATTCATATGGAGAAGGCCTGACCGTTCATCCCGTAAATTCTACTGAAGAAGTAAAAATGGTGCGTACTGACAACCGTCCGTTCCGTTTTTACTTCTTTTGTTTTTACATTTATTTACTTTAATCTATTGAGTTTATGAGAGCTAGAACTAACCATGAGATCGACTTCAACATCTACGGTGAGGAAATGCAGTATGTGGAAATTGAACTGGATCCTCATGAAACCGCCATTGCTGAGGCGGGAAGTTTTATGATGATGGACGATGGTGTTCAAATGGAAACCATTTTTGGTGATGGATCAAAGCAGCAGAACGGAGGTTTACTCGGCAAACTGATGTCGGCCGGTAAACGGGTGCTCACGGGGGAGAGTCTTTTCATGACCGCTTATACCAACATGGGGCATGGTAAAAGGAAAGTATCCTTCGCCTCTCCCTATCCCGGTAAGATCATTCCGCTCGACCTGCTGGAGTATAGTGGCAAGGTGATCTGCCAGAAGGATGCCTTCCTCTGCGCAGCAAAAGGTGTTTCCGTTGGTATCGCATTGCAGCGAAGGCTGGGAACCGGCCTGTTTGGCGGTGAAGGTTTTATTATGCAGAAACTCGAAGGCGATGGCTATGCGTTCATGCATGCCGGAGGCCATGTGTTTTCCCGAACCCTGGCTCCGGGCGAGATGATCAAGGTGGATACGGGCTGCGTGGTAGCTTATACCCAGGAAGTAGGTTTTGATATTCAGTTCATTGGCGGGATCAAGAATACAGTGTTTGGGGGTGAAGGATTGTTTTTTGCCACCCTGAGGGGTCCTGGAAAAGTTTGGATGCAGACCCTGCCCGTGAGCAGGCTGGCTTCCCGCATCCTGGCTTATGGCACCTTTAACCGCAAGGAGGAAGGCAGTTTATTGGGCGGCCTGGGTAACCTGCTGGACGGTGACGGACGCTAGAGGCCAGAAGAATACATGTAACGGGGCCGGGTGATCAACCAGGCCCTTTTTTTGGGGCTAATGCACTGATATATAAAATGGAATAGGCAGTCTTTCGACTGCCTGTACACATCCAATAACCATCCGTAGTTATCAATATTTTCGACTGCTTAAGACTGCAGTATTGTTTGTTGTTGTTACTGGATCAAAGGTATATCTACGCTAGTATAACTACAAGGTGTTAAACGAGGAAAAACAACCATTCGTCGAACCGCCGGGAAATTTCTGAAAACTGAAGGAGAAAGTGCAGGATGTAAGCGGGGCGCGGCAGCAGGCAGTTCCTGAAAATGATACAGGCAGCCTTTCGACTGCCTGTACACATTCAATAACCATCCGTAGTTATCAATATTTTCGACTGCTTAAGGTTGCAGTGTATGTTAGTTGTTGCTACTGGATCAAAGGTATATTTACGATAGTATAAGTAAAAACTGCCGGGCGGGTAAAATGGTCCATTCATCGATTCGTGAAATCGGCTCCGGTCAAGTGTTTGATTTCCAGTGTATGATTTTGAGCAGGGTTTATTCAAAAAGACCATTAGTTACGTAAATTAGCGGAACCCAACACGTAGACATGAATAGAAAAGATGAATTACTCCAGGATGTAGTCATAAAATTTGCAGGTGACAGTGGTGATGGTATGCAATTGACCGGTAGCCAGTTCACCAACAATACGGCCTTACTCGGTATGGACCTGGCCACTTTCCCCGATTTCCCAGCCGAGATCCGTGCCCCGCAGGGTACCATTCCCGGCGTGAGCGGTTTCCAGTTGAGATTTTCTTCTTCCCCGGTATATACCCCTGGCGATGAGTGTGATGTGCTGGTGGCGATGAATGCGGCGGCTTTAAAGACCAACCTTAAAGGCATAAAGAAAGGCGGGAAGATCATTGTGAATACCGATGGTTTTGACGCCAAGAACCTTCGATTGGCCAATTATGCCGAAGGGGACAATCCGTTGGAAAACAACTCGCTTTCCAGTTATGAAGTGATCCGTATGGATGTGACTAAGATGACGCGCGAGGCGCTTAAGGATTTTACGATGGGTACCAAGGAGAAGGACCGCGCGAAGAATATGTTTGTGCTCGGATTCCTTTACTGGATGTACAACCGGGAAATGGACAGTACCGTGTCTTTCCTGAAAGAGAAGTTTGGAAAGAAGGATGAGATCCTGAACAGCAACATGAAAGTGCTGCAAGCCGGGTATAATTATGGGGACACTACCGAAACCTTTACTACCCGTTACAAGGTGGAAAAGGCAAAGATGGTGTCAGGTAATTACCGTTCCATCATGGGTAACCAGGCCCTGGCTTATGGTTTGATCGCTGCTTCGCAGAAAAGTGGTCTTCCGATTTTCCTCGGTTCATATCCCATTACCCCTGCGTCCGATATTTTACATGAGCTGAGCAGGCATAAGAACTTTGGAGTGCGCACTTTCCAGGCCGAAGATGAGATCGCTGCCATTTCCTCTGCAATTGGGGCAAGCTATGGTGGTTCATTGGCTGTTACAACTACTTCTGGTCCCGGCATGGCCCTGAAGGCCGAGGCCATGGGACTTGCCGTGATGATGGAAATTCCGCTGCTGATCATCAACGTACAGCGGGGTGGACCTTCCACCGGATTGCCCACTAAAACTGAGCAGAGTGACTTAATGCAGGCCTATTACGGCAGGAACGGCGAATGCCCGATGCCCATCGTTTCAGCCTCAACCCCCAGTGACTGTTTCGGTGCCGCATATGAAGCTGCAAGAATATCGGTGCAGCATATGACCCCGGTGATCTTATTGACCGATGGATATATTGCCAATGGAGCAGAGCCTTGGAAATACCCAACAACTGCAGACCTGCAGGAGATCACGGTTAACTTTAAAAAAGAACTGGCTGAAGACGAAGAGAAATTCCTTCCCTATAAAAGAGACGAGAAGCTCGCCAGGCCCTGGGCGATCCCCGGCACACCCGGGCTCGAACATCGCGTAGGCGGATTGGAGAAGCAGGATGTGACCGGTAACGTGAGTTATGATCCGGATAACCACCAGCACATGATCAATGTGCGTCAGGCTAAGGTGGACATGATCGCCAACTATGTGCCAGACCAGACCCTCGATAGCGGACCTTCCAAAGGAAAGATGCTGGTGATCGGATGGGGCAGTACCTATGGCAGTATCAAGAGTGCCTGCGCAGAACTACAGGCCGAGGGCTACGAAGTAGCGCATGCCCATCTTCGCTATATCAGGCCCTTCCCGAAAAATCTGGGCGAGATGATCAAGAACTACGATAAGGTCCTCGTTCCGGAGATCAACAACGGACAGCTGGTGAAGATTATTCGCGATCAGTATTTGGTAGATGCTGTTCCCCACAATAAAGTGATGGGCATTCCTATTACGAAGTCTGAACTCGTCGCAAAAATTAAGTCGATCATATAAAATCAATTGGCTAATTAGCCAATGATCAGAGTACTTTCTCTAAGATCTTTCCTGTGCCCTTGTTTTTTAAGATGAGTTTTTTAGCGCCGTAGTGGGTCATTTCTTCTTTTACGAGGTAATGATCTGCGTCGTATTCGATCAGGTGGCTGTCTTTTGAAACGCCTGTTTTCCCCCGCCAGTCTTCGATCACTACGGGTTCCCATTGTTTTGTCTTTGCTGATTTATATGCCGCGTCGAGTACGCAGTTCACCACATAGCCATCATAGAAAGTTTCTTTGGGTGCTTTCCCTTTTTCCAGCGAGCTGAACATATCGAAGAACATGTGGTTGTATCCCAGTTCGTTTATTTCATCACCCACTGGGAAGAGCCAGCCGGAGTTGCTTTCCGCTTTTTCTGCTACGTAGTCTGCCCCTTTGCCGGTGGTGAACATTTCAAATCCTGTGCGCAGGAAGCTGTTGATCCAGATGGTGCCTTCGGTGCCCATGACTTCATCCCGCAAATCGAGTCCGCCACGGAAGGTCCAGCTCACTTCAAACTGCGCAATGGCGCCGTTCTCGTATTTGATCAGGGCGATCGCGTGGTCTTCTGCATCAATCGGTTTCACCTGGGTGTCTGCCCAGCACATGACTTCCACGGGCTTGATATCTTTACCGATATAACTGCGGGTGATCTCCACGCAATGGCAGCCCAGGTCCAGTATACAGCCTCCGCCGGCCTGTTCAAGGTCCCAGAACCAATCCGAGTGGGGCCCAGGGTGTGTTTCCCTTGATTTGGCCCATAATATGCGTCCCAGTGCGCCGCTCTTCACGCTTTCGTGGGCCTTCAAGAATTTAGGGGTGTATACCAGGTCCTCGAGGTAGCCGTGAAAAATGCCGGCGGCTTCTACCGCATCCAACATGCGTTTTGCTTCCGTTGCGTTTCGGCCGAGGGGCTTGGTGGTGATCACTGCTTTTTTGTGTTTGCATGCCAATAATACGGCTGCTTCGTGCAGGTTATTGGGTAAGGCAATGCAAACCACTTCTACATCGGGATGTGCGATGGAAGCTTCCATATCGGTGGTCCAGTGCTTACAGCCATAATCTTCTGCAAACTTTCTGGCAGTTTCCTCCCGCCTGGAATAGATCGAAAAAATTTCGTCCTTGCTTCTTAAGCCCTGAATGGAATCCGCATAAAATCGTCCAATAAAGCCAGATCCCAGCATCGATATTCTCATAAAACGTATTTATCGGATTTTACAATTTAAACCACGCCAACCTGCTCAGCCTGTGCAGCGGTGCGTTTATTGTCTTTGAAAAATAACAGGAACAGGACCAGTACAACCGCAGCTATTCCTGCTGGCACCAGCCATACACTCAGCCAATCTGTTTTTTCAGCAGTATACAGGTCCTTTGCCTTGCCTGCAATTAAAGAGCCGATCAGCATGCCGATCCCGTAGGTGGCGATGGAGATCAATCCCTGGGCCTGAGACTTGATTTTTTCTCCTGCTTTTTGATCTGTGTATATCATTCCGCTGACAAAAAAGAAATCATAGCAAATACCGTGTAGGAGAATGGCGGCATATATCATCCATTCGCCTGAGCCGGCATTACCATACCCGAAGAACAGGAACCTGATGATCCATGCAAGCAGTCCTGCAATCAGGATTTTCTTGACACCAAACTTAGAATAGGCCAAAGGCAGCAGCAGCATAAACAATACTTCCGAAACCTGGCCGAGTGACATCTTATTCTCTACTTTAAATGTAGACGGGTCCACGTTGGGGAAGGCCGCTTTGTAGGCGTCTGTGATGGAGGGGTTTGCCCAGGTATAGTAGAACGACAAGGGTATACAAATCAATACGGATGATATAAAGAATATGAGGAAGGACCTGTCTTTAAACAACACAAAGGCATCTTTCCCAATGATATGGGAAAAGCTTGTTTTCCCGGTGCCCGTTGGAGGTGTAGAGGGCAGCAGGAATGCGAGTACGCCGAGAACGGCGGCCGAGATCATGGAGATTTGAAATATGGTCACTTTGTCCCCCACACCCCAAAATCCTACCAGGTTTACCACAGCGATCCATGCGATCGTTCCGAACACACGAATAGCAGGGAACTCTTTCTCCGGGTTTTTCATTTGCCGCATCGATATTGAACTGGTCAATGCAATGGTGGGCGCAAATGTCAGGCAATAGGCAAGCATGGCCCAGTAAAAAGTTTCGGCATCGGTAATTTTGGTCACCAGGAAAAGTATGGCAGCACCTACAAGATTGAGAACGCCCAGCAGTTTTTCTGCATGAAAGAAGCGGTCCGCCAACATACCCACGAAGAAGGGCGCAGCGATCATGGCAATGGAAAAAGTAGCATACGCATTACCCACCTGTTCCCCGGTGGCGTCAAGCTGTTCCGTCATGTACTTACTCATCTGGCCATACCAGGCACCCCACACAAAGAATTGAAGAAACATCATTAAGGCAAGTAGTATACGGACATGTAATTTCATCGAGCAATTGTTTATGTTGGAAGATAATGAAAAGTAAAAAAGTTCGGGCAGTAAAAATTCAAATCGGTCAGGCTCCTGGTGCTGTTACCGGATTGATTTCTTATAATACCTGCATATCTCCTTCAGTCCGCATTCCCCGCATTTCGGATTACGGGCCAGGCAGGTGTAGCGTCCGTGGAGGATGAGCCAGTGGTGAGCCCTGTGTACCAGTTCTGTGGGGATGTGGCGGATCAGCTGGAGTTCGGTCTGGAGTGGGGTTCTGGCAGTTGTGGTGGTGAGGCCGAGGCGTGCGGACACGCGGAACACGTGGGTATCCACAGCCATATTGGGTTGCTGGTCGATCACGGAGGTGATCACGTTAGCGGTTTTCCTGCCTACGCCCGGAAGTTTCACCAGTTCATCAACAGTCATCGGCACTTCTCCTCCAAACTCCTTGAGGAGCATATTGGCCATGCCGATCAGGTGTTTGGTTTTGTTGTTTGGATAGGAGATGCTTTTAATGAGGGGGAAGAGGTCATCAAAACTGGCTTTGGCCATCGAAGCCGGGTCTGGGTATTTTTCGAAAATAGCCGGAGTGGTCATGTTCACCCGTTTATCGGTGCACTGGGCCGAGAGAATAACGGCCACTAAAAGCTGATAGGGATTGTCGTACAACAGCTCCGTTTCCGCCTCTGGAATGTGTTCCTGGAAATAGCTGAGAACGGTAGAGAATAATTCCTTCTTCGTCATGATCCGCCAAATTACTAATTCGGCGGGTATGGTAATGAGAATAGGGATTACCGACTATGCCGGGGTCGCTGATGTTTGTTCAGCGTATTGGAGGATGCTGTTGATGGTGCTCTTCCTTGGAGAGAAAGAAATGGTGTTCAAATCTTTCATAGAAGCTTTCAGTGTTTCAAATTTTTCCTTCAATATCCAGTCTGACTGGATGGCTTCAGAGGCAATACGGGCTTCTTCAGCGGTCATTTCATTGTACAAAAACCTGATCATGTCTTCAGTCGTAATGTGGTTCATAATCCTTGATTTACCAGTTAACAAATGGTGGTTAACGGTTTCCATGGATAGGATTTAATGCGGTTTCCAGGGACTAGGTCAGGATGTTTTCGAATGGGTTGGGGGTCGGTTACCATTAAAAACGGGGATATTTGACTGATATTGTATTGCCGGAAAATTATTTTTCCTCGATCACATACAGGTCCTCATTGTCTTTTTTCATGAGGTATTTCTCCCGGGCGACCTTTTCCAGGGAGGCGGCGTTCATCCGAAGGGAATAAAGTTCGTCCTGGGTCTGCTTAATCCGATCCTGGTAATAGGTTTTTTTACTTTTCAGGTCTTTCAATTCCTGATTTCTTTTATAGCTGAGAATCAAGTCGTTATGATCAAAAAACATAATCCAGGCAGCAAAAAAAGCGGTTGCTATGAAGTATTTATTTGTGATCCAACGGGGAACAAACTGCATAAAAAGAATTTCCGCCTTAAAAATAGGATTTTAAGGCGGAAACGCATGATTCGTATTGATTTTTATCCTTTTACGGCAGTTGGGGGGCTTAGCCCTGTATCAGGCCTTTGGCCGATCCTTTGATCACCATCAGTCTCCAGGGGTTGGATGACCTGATGATGCCGGCAAGTATATCGGCGTAGCCGTCACCATTTGTATCACCGGCGGAGGCCACGGACATGCCGATGAATCCGCCGGGGTATTTGTTCTTATCGATGACGATCATATCGTTAGTGGTACCTTTTCTTGAGCCGTAGAATACAAAAACATCTCCACTAGGATTTTCCGGGTTGAATCCGTAGGAGCCTACGATCACTTCGCCGTACCCATCGCCATTGATATCGCCGGCGGAGGCTACAGAAATGCCCATATTCCCGTCGATCTTGTTGCCCGTATAGGTCCAGTCTGGGTAAGTGCTGAAACCATTGGCTGAGCCCATATGGACGAAGATCTTGCCAACGTTGCTTTGGCCTTCGTCGTAACGGTTAGAGCCGATGATGGCATCGGAGAAGCCATCGCCATTTACGTCACCTGCTGCGGCAACGGAATTGCCATAATTGGCCTCAGCCTGGTTGCTTTCACCAGTCCAGGCGGCAGACTGGGTCATTCCCATATAGGTGCCGAGGTAGAGGTAGGCCCTACCCTCGTTGATCTGGCCATTGTCATATCCTGGAGCGCCCACGATCACGTCGCTATATCCGTCGCGGTTGACATCACCGGCACAAGCCACGGATTTCCCGAAAAATGCGTTTACCTGATCGCCTTCCGCTGTGAAGAATGGTGTTTTGCTTAATCCTGATGCTGAGCCGAGATAGATGAAGATGCGGCCTTCGTTGGTTTCGCCATTGTCGTAGTAATGTGAGCCCACGATCACATCGGCGTAGCCGTCTTTATTGACGTCGCCGGCAGTGGATACGGAGATGCCAAAAAATGCATTGGCCTGGTTGCCTTCCATGGTCCATGCGGGGTTGGAAGATAGTCCAGAAGGTGATCCGTAGAAAACGAAAGCAGCGCCTTCATTATCTTCCCCGTTTGAAAAGCGTGACGAGCCAATGATGACATCGAAATAGCCGTCGCCGTTCACGTCACCGGCCTGGGCGATGGATTCGCCGAAATTGGAGCCGCCTTTGCCTTCGGAACTCCAGGCAGGTGTGGACCCGAGACCGTTCCCGTTTCCGAGGAACAGTTGAACCCTGCCGTCTTTGCTGACGCCGAATTCGTTGGTGAATACGCTGACCATAACGTCTGCGTAGCCGTCGCCGTTCACGTCGCCTGCGGGCGAGAGAGAATAACTCGATGCGCCGCCCTGGAGGGGTGATTGGGTGAATGCAAATAAAGCTGTAGCGACCAGGATCAGCAGGGCTCCGTTAAACAATATCTTCTTTGCGTGATGCATAACTCAAGCTTTTTGTTGTGGTTAAGGCT
>JBBAJN010000104.1:0-10776 GCA_040404045.1 Chitinophagaceae bacterium | reverse complement strand
GAAAGACAAGGAAGTTTTCGGTGAATTGTCCCTTTTAGACGCCGAAACCAGGTCGGCCTCAGCCACTACGAGCTCAAATTCCATCCTTTTTCGCATTGATCAGGACCCTTTTTACGAATTAATTGAGTCGCGCCCCGAGGTAGCCAGGGGTTTTATCAAGATGCTCTGCAAGCGGCTAAGGGCTCAGAATGAACGCGCTGTGCAGGTAAAAAGTCAATAACTGCCCGGTTTCGTACATAACTTCTCAGAAAATACCCGGTTTGGGGTATAATAATTTGTTTCATTTTATAAGGAGATTGTTTACTTTCACTTAATCTGTCCCTGGCAACGCCATTTCCAGGCCCCAAACCCTACTCCATCATTGCTTTTAAGGCTTTAGCTATCCAATTCCTTTGATCGCTGCGATCATCCTTTATCTATCTATTTAAGGTAGTTTTTCCAATTTGTTTAATGGCCATGGTCATTATAAAGTATTGATATGAGAAAAAATTTTACTCCCTCCGTTCTGTTATTTGCATGCTTGTTGTTTGGTGCATTGGCGTCTAATGCGCAAGCGCCTGTTGGCGGGCCTTATGTTTCGCCGCAGTTGGAACTGAATCGGTTCTTCCTGTTTGGTACCACCAGTGTCACCACCAACTCTTCTACTTCTATCGTAGGGGCGGGATTCGTGGGTAGCAGCAAGGCCATCAATGTAGCAGGAAACGGCAATATTGGTGGAGGCATGTACAGCAGTGGTACCATCACTTTAGGAAGTGGTGTGTTGACTGGAAATGTGCAG
This sequence comes from Chitinophagaceae bacterium, assembly GCA_040404045.1. Classification (GTDB taxonomy): domain Bacteria; phylum Bacteroidota; class Bacteroidia; order Chitinophagales; family Chitinophagaceae; genus Pollutibacter. The sequence goes on along the minus strand of JBBAJN010000104.1, from coordinate 9,998 downwards.
GCAGAAAATCTTTACAATATATCTACTGCCTTGACAAGTGCGGGCACCGTTACCGGCGATGTTGATGTGAGGGGAAATGCAAACCTCTCGGGTGCTACTATAAATGGTAGTGTTGAAGCGACCGGAACCATTACTGGTGGCACGGTGAGCGGCACAAGGTCTCCAGGCGTGCTTCGTTCAGCTTTGGACATTCAGCAGTTGCCGGCGATGCCAACACCTACAGTATTGGCCCCCTTTAATGATGTTGTTCCAACAAATAATGTACTTATTCCAGGGAAACGCTATAAAACCCTTGGAGGGGACTATGCTAAAAACCTGACCTTTACTTTCAACGGTCCAGGTGAGTATTTCATTGAAGAAGTTGATCTGGACGGTACCAATAAGTTTATTTATAATTTCGGATCCAATCCGAATGGACGATTTATTGTTCGCGTGAAGGACGACATGGAACTTGGAAAATTTTCAGCGGAATATACAGGTACCGGTGTTACAAGCCCTACTGACGCTGCCAGAAGAATCTTTTTTGAAGTTCAGGGTTCGGGAACGGCATTTGAAATCGATAACGGATCCAGCCAGGCCACCATATCCAGATGGCTTGGAACAGTGTATGCTCCAAACGGAGGGATCATAATTGGTGCCGGCACGGGAAACACGGTGTTTTTCGGCGCATTCTGGAGCGGTCGTGGAAGGACAAACGTGGCAACCAACACCAGTACCAGAATCACGCTGGGCAGTGGTGTTAATGGAACTTTCGTTCCCTTTGAACCTTTCATTCAGCCAACCTGTACCAACCCATCGGTCATTATTACCAATGGGGAAGGTGTTGTTGCGACAAATACACCAACCAATTTCACCCTGAACTGTGAGGATGCAGATCAAAAATATACCCTCACTGCTTCGCCCACCAATATTCCAGGCACGCTGACTTACACCTGGGAGGTTGTACCTGTTCCGGGTGTTGCTAGTGGCAACTTCTTTTCCTCACCAGGTAATTCATCTTCTGCCATTATCGCTTCTCCGGGAACTTATAGAGTATCTGTTACAAACGGACTTGCTGGATGCACGGCCAGTTATACCGTTGTGGTCTCGTCTTGCGTGAATGAAGCTCTGAACGTTGTTGACCTTCCCGCCGGACAGGTGGTTGATCCTACTACTACTGCTTACTATACCAAAAACGGAAATCCTTTTCAAACTACTGTTAATGAAGAACCCCTGATCGAAACAAAAGGTGAGGGTGCCTCTCAGAAACTGCTGGTAGATATTGTGATCAAAGCTGGGCAGCAGACAAATGCACTCAATTACCTGAATGGGGCTACCGGAGTGCCGAAAGGCTTTGAGCAGGTTGCGGAATTGGCGCTGGTCTCAGGCGTCCTGATCACCGGCTGGATTTTTGAATCTGCCCTTGCTGAAGTGAATGGCAAGACTGAATTTTTCAACTATGTAAGGGTCTCCATGACCCCTCAAACCAGCGGACAATTCAAAAACAGGGACCTTGATGTTCCGGCTACCGGAATAATCGTCACAGGTGGAGATAAAGCCATAGCAGCGGACCTGGTTCGGAGCGGATATGGAGTTGGCGGAAAAGATGTCACTATTGGTGTGATTTCTGACAGCTACGCAAATCTTTACACAAAGAATGGTATTGTAGATGTAGCGCAATATCCAGACGTGATTAACAAAGACCTTCCTGCCAATGTTGAGGTTGTTGAAGAATACCCTGCTTTTGGCGGAGACTACAGGACAGATGAAGGTAGGGCCATGCTTCAGATCATACACGATATTGCTCCCGAAGCCTCCCTTAAATTCCAGACGGGATTCATTTCTGAAATTGCCATGGCCAGGGGCATTGTCGAATTAGCCAACCGGGGTTGCCAGGTCATCGTGGATGACATAACCTATGTAGGCGCTCCTTATTTCAGTGACGGCGTTATTGCAAAAGCCATCAATCTGGTTACTGCCCCTACGGGCACTACGCCGCAGGCAAAAGATGTAAAGTATTTCACCTCAGCCGGCAACTTCGCCAGCAGAGGACATGAAGATAACTTCGCAGAATTCACTGGCACAAAACCTGCAAGTATCCCTTCTACCAGTAAGATCCATGATTTCGGAACAACCACACCCGGTGTACCCAGCTTTCTGCAGCAAATCAGGCTGAATAGCCCAGATCCTGCCACCTATTTATTGGTCCTTCAGTGGGATGACCCTTTCTATTCGAATGGAGAATCAGGAGCAAATAACGATCTTGACGTTTACCTCACGGACATCACCGGCAAACCAATCAAAGGATTTAATCGGGTAAATTCTGCCGCAGCAACGACTACATCTGCAGAATTCAAATCAGATCCGATTGAATATTTGCCTTTTAGTGTTGGTGGAAGAACCACCATTAACGTGATGGTGGTGTCAAAAGGCGGAGCAGCTCCTAATCTTTCATCCCTGAAGTTCAAGTTTGTTGTTTATCGCGGCAAGGATGTACAGTTCCTGAGGAGCAATACAACCAATGCGTCTTTTGATTCTTCTACAATCGTTGGTCATGCCCGTTCCACTAACACCATGGCCGTTGCGGCGGCGCCTTACCGCCCATATTCGCCAAATGTGAAGTTAAATGCTGATATCCCCGAACAATTTGCCGCCAGCAATGCAGCAATAACTGTCGAAGGATTTTCCTCTTCCGGAAGGCCCGGCGAAAACAAGCCTGATTTTACCGCTCCTGATGGTGTGAATACCAGTGTAAATCTGGGTATCATCGGCGATATTGAAAGCGACAACAATGAAACACCTAACAGATTCAACTTCTACGGAACATCAGCCGCCGCCCCTCATGCTGCTGCACTTGCCGCGTTGATCCTTGAAGCCAAATCAGTGTATACCAATGACCCGGTATTGAGTAATGCGGGAATGAAGACCTTGCTTAAATCCTCTGCGCTGCCCATTGGCGGTAATGAGCATTTCAGGGGTTCTGGCCTGATCAACGGTATAGAAGCCCTCAAATCAATTGCTAAACCAACTTCTACGATCACCAGGCTCATTGTTCCCAAAACCGCTAATGGTGCTGCTATCTTAAATGAAACGATCACCATAGAAGGATTCAATATTCATCCTACTTCTACGGTATACATCCGTGATGCCCAAACTCCAGGGGTATACGATGTAGCTGTGAATTCAACAGGAACGGAAATCACATTTAAGCTCAGTAAGTATGATGGCAACCCTGAGGTTTACGTGTATACACCTCCTACAGTTCCAGCACTAAAAACACAGGATGGCGGAGAATCCAACAGGGTCAGGCTGCTTGATATTTCAAAACAACCAGTTGTAGTTGAAGCATTTGTGCAGTATGACCAACTGGATCCCGTAACAGGACAAGTAACAAGGCCTGCAAAATTCTTTACTTCTGGGGCAAACGAAATAAAATATATCTATTACGGGGAATCGATTCCTGAAATTAAATACAGAATAAGGTTGAATGGTGAGGTTGTTCCTGGTGCCACATTAGCAGACTTTGGCATCGCGGCTACGGTGTTTAACAACACCGCTACTCCTAACCCTGCGCAATCTGGCGTGTTCTTCCCGGGTACTTATAACATACTCGTTGAACTACCCGCTAGTATCGCTCCTGAGTTTACTGAGCTTTACACTTATGAAGATCCGATCAATGCCAAACTGAGGATATTGAAGACCCCGGTCAAGATCAAGCCTTTAAGCGGCAAGATCATTACGTTTGGCCAGGCCTTTACAAAGTTCGATTATGAATATGAATTCCCTTCGGATGTATATGCAGAAGACCGTGCAAGGGTTCAAGCATTGGTTGAATCCGAGTATGAGCCACATATCTCAACTGAACTGGCCATCCTGAACGGTGTCGAGTTTAAGTCTGATGGGAAAATCATTATGAACTCCTTCACTAAAAATGGCGTGTTGGTTTCCAAGATCATTGGGGATGGTGTAGCGGAAGTAAATAATGATGATGATGGAGTCGCGGAAGTAAACAATGAAGACGGCGTAGCCGAAGTAAATAACGAGATCAATATCAGCGCAAATGCATTTTCGAATATTGCTTTTATGGCCACCCAAGCAGCCATGGAAGATGGTGTAGCGGAAGTCAATGGAACAGATGACGGTGTGGCTGAGGCGAACGAAGCAGAAGATGGTGTAGCTGAAGCCAATGGATTCATATTGGACTTCAGAACCCTGAATACGGTACTCGAGAATATTGATGGAGTAGCCGAAGTAAACACAAGCGATGACGGAGTAGCTGAAGTGAATAATGGCGAAGATGGCGTGGCAGAAGTTAACACAAGCGGCGAAGACGGAGTAGCCGAAGTGAATTCCGGCGTCTACAGCGCGAATGGTGTATTGATTTCTGAAGCAGCGCCGCTCGTAAAGGGTATTACGGTTGCCAATGCCGTTCCACTTTTCAATGGCATGGTGGTGATCAATAACTTCTCTGATGATGGTGTGGCTGAAGTCAATGGCTTGCCCAGCGAAGATGGTGTGGCTGAAGTCAATAATAATGATGACGGTGTGGCTGAAGTCAACAACGGATCCACATTGGTGAATGGAATCATGGTGAACGTTGGATTTATAGATAATGATGGCGTAGCCGAAGCAAATGCCGTTACCGAAGATGGCGTGGCTGAAGTCAATGAGGGAGATGAGGGTGTTGCCGAAGTCAATGGTATAGATGGTGTGGCCGAAGTCAACGGATCATCAAATCAGGTATCAACCGGTGTAAGGATCGTGTATTTCGAGGATGGCCGAATTCAGATATTCCAAAATGCCGCTGGTGCCGGGTACGAAGACGGTGTGGCTGAAGTTAACGCTGAAGATGGACAAGACGGCGTGGCCGAAGTCAATGGCCAGACAATCAATAACGCTGAGTTTAAACTTTCAGAAGCGGCTGAATTGATGGTTATCCTCCATTCAACTGACGTTAATGCAAGCACAGTTACAGGTTTGTACAAATCAGTCAACGCGGTAACCGGCATAACCCCTGGTAAAAAACATGTGGTTATCCCTGGCGGATTCTTTACCAGGAACTGGGATGTGACCTATGGTCTGGGAACTTTTGAAGTTCACAAGATCAATGCTACCATCAATGCTGAGGATGTAAATACTACTTATGATAATACGCCGAAAGCAGTTCCTGTAACCGTCACAGGTTTGCAAAACAAACCCATAGATAACGCAATAATTACCATTACCTATAAGAATCAGAATGGCACGCCAGCATACAATTCATCTGAGGCTCCAATAACCGCAGGAATGTATGATGTCACGATTGTCTTCAAAGGAGATATCAGTTATAAATCGGCTACCAAAACGGTTACCCTGAGTATTGCGAAAATTGATCCCATAGTAACCACAGTGGTTGACGGCGGACCTGGTTTTGTCTACACAGGTTCTGCCCGTACAGCGACAGGAACCGTCACTGGTTTAGGCGGCGTTGCTCTTGAACCGTCCCTTACCTTCACATATTCAGGAACACTCTTCAACGGTGAAACGTATGGCACACCTGGCAGTGGTCCGGCTAATGCAGGTAGTTATTCGGTAATTGGGAATTTCGCAGGTAATGACAATTACAATGCCCTGTCATCCGCTGCTTATCCGTTTACCATTGGCCAGGCGACACCTGTAGTGAATATCACAGGCACAACAACCGTGACCTATGATGGACAGGAAAAATCCCTGAGTGGAACAACAACCGGGGTGGAAGCAGATGGTAATTTGGCACCTGCGTTGTCCATTACGTATAACGGTTCAGCCACTCAACCAATCAATGCCGGCACATATTCAGTGGTGGGTTCATTTGCAGGAAACAATAACTATACATCTGCAGTGGGCAACGCGACGCTGGTGATTGAAAAAGCCACGCCTTCAATCGTTGTTACGAATAATCAGTCATATGTCTTCAACGGTTCAGCAAGATCAATGATAGGTGGCACGGTGAATGGTGTTAATGGGGAAAGCAACCTGACCGGGGAGCTTACATATACCTACAACGGATCATCAATAGCTCCAACAGCTGTGGGAACATACACTGTTGTTGCCAGCTATGCGGGTAATTCAAATTATCTGCCTGCTACCAGGAATGATCTCTCCTTGTCGATCACTCCTTCAACGGCAAGTATCTCTGTAGTTCTGCCACAGCCATACACGTATAATCGCTCAGCTATTGTACCTGTAGTAACGGTAACGGGGGTTAATAATGAGGTACTTAATCCATCCCTGACTTTCGTTTACACCGGAGTCAATGGTACCAGTTACAATGCCGGAACTGCTCCAACAAATGCCGGCAGTTACTCAGTAGTAGTGTCATATAGTGGTTTAGCAAACTACTCTAATGGCAGTTCAACCGCGAGAACATTTACAATAGGAAAAGCAAATGCAACAATCGCTGTTACGCCCATGCAGCAATCCTATGTTTTCAACGGTTCAGCGAGACCAATGCTTGGTGGTACAGTAAATGGCGTAAATGGTGAGAGCAACCTGACCGGGGCGTTGACATACAGGTATACGGGTATAAATGGCACAGTTTACTCCTCAACAACAGTCGCTCCAACTCAGGTTGGAAGTTATTCGGTTGTTGCCAATTATGCCGGCAATAGCAACTATAATACTGCGACGCTGAATGGACTAACGTTGACAATCACTCGAATTCCTGTAACTGTAAGGGCGAATGATGTGATTACGAATAATGGAGCAATACCAGTGTTTACATCCACGATCGTGCCTTCAAATGCTCCTCTTACGGTCACATACAGAGTGTTTAACAGTAATAATGTCCTGATGACGAATTGCACCAACCTGAGTCCCGGCCTGTACAGGATTGAACCATTTGTCTCAAACCCTTCAAATTACCAAATCACGTATGTGAATGGCCAACTGTACGTCAATCCGTTTGGATGGAAGGTGAGCTCAATTAAACCAAGACTTGAATGTGTAACAGATAATGGCAACGGAACATTCTTTGCGAATTATGCGTATACGAATGATAATAGTGTGGATGTTTGGATCAATGCCGGGCCAGACAATTTCATACAGGAAAGCACAGCCGGAGCCGTATTGGACGGTGGGAAACCACCTACCATCTTTAAAAAAGGGGGTGGCCGATTCAGGATCAGGTTTGATGGTTCTAAGAACATCACCTGGATCGTGAAGTCGTTCGAAAGAACCCAGAAGACTTCATCTGCAAGTTCAGCCAGCTCATCGTCCAACAAATGTGGCAGCAGCTACGTACCGCCTAGTTCTATAAAACTGCAGTCTGGCTTGACCAGCGAAAGCATTAGGATGGAGGATAGAGTATACCCGAATCCGTTTGTCGGAAGGGTTACCATTGAAGCTGACCTGACAGATGTAACGGTGAAAGACGTCAAAGTCATTGACCTTCTGGGAAGGGAATTTAGGCCGCTGTCCAGCAGGAAGCTATCCGCTACCCGCATGGAACTCGACCTGAGCAACCTGGTTACCGGACAATACTATATTCGGGTCAACAGCAAGGCTGGAACGAAAGTGTTCAAGGTTATGAGACAGTAATAAAACTGTTACGAATAGTGGAAAAATGAGGGAGCCTTCTCCCTCATTTTTCTTTTTATAGCGATGAATTTGTCGTAATTTTTCCCCTGATTGTTATGAGAAATTTATATCCATATCTGATTGTTCTACTTACCGCTCTCTCCTATTCAGCCTTGGGCCAGAACAATCAACTGGATAGCCTCTCCAACATTATCAGCACAAGCACAATTGATTCTATAAAAGTGCAGGCACATGTAAAAATTGCGGAAATCATTCGTAAAACAGACCCCGAGAAGGCCCTGTCCCACGCAAGAACAGCGCTTCAGATCTCAATCAGGTCAGGCTATGTGATGGGTGAAGGAATGGCATACAAACGGGAAGGATTCTATTTTTACGACAAAACACAATACGACTCCACTGAATACTATTGGCTAAAGGCCCTGGATGCGCACAGAAGGATCAACGACTTTGAAGGCATTTCGAATTTATTGAATAATCTGGGATCTACATCCTTTAACCAGGGCAACTCAAAAAAAGCACTGGAATATTACCTGCCAGCGCTCGATGCCGGTGAGAAAGCGGGAAACAAATTAAGGATCGCGACCTCTACGATGAATATTGGTCTTATTTACATGACGAAGCCGGGCACCTATGACCAATCTCTGTTCTATAGTGAAAAGGCGAGGAAACTCGCTGAAGAACTCAATAACACGGGAATTCTCACAGGTGCCAATTCGAATATGGCGGAAGTGTACCTGAATAAGGGGAACGATACGCTGGCGTATAAGCACATCCAAATGGCAAAAGCGGCGGGAGAAAAAGGCAACGATTCTAAACTCCCGCATGTATACAATGTGATGGGAAAGATCTACCAGAAAAAAATGCAATACGACGAAGCGAAAAAATGGCTTGAAAAGGGCTTCGAATTAGCAGGGGATAACAAATTGTATAAGTCTGACGCTGCACTTAACCTTGGTGAAAATTATTTTAGAACGGGCGACTACCCCACGGCCATCAAGTACTACAATATGGCTAAACAACTTTCTGAAGAAGCCAATACAATAGACCAGCTTAAAAAATCTTATAAAGGACTCGCTGGTACATTCAGTGAGGTTGAAAACTATAAACTGGCCTATGTCAACGAAAATGCTTACTCGCGGCTTTCTGACTCACTGGCTAACTTTAAAACAGATAGCATTCAAAGCGCATTCGAGTTAGGACTGAAAGAGAAAGAGATCAAGCTCAGCAAAGCTGACCTGCAGATCGCAGAACAGGAGATCGGCAGGCAGAAACTGGTTCGTAACGCCTTCCTCGTTGGCTTTGCATTGGTGGTCACCCTGATTGGAATTTTATACCGCGACTATAAAAACAAGATCAAGACGAACAGACTACTTGACCAGCGGAAGGCTGAAATTGAAGGACTATTGCTCAACATCCTTCCCTTTGAAGTAGCAGCTGAATTGCAGAAAACCGGAAAATCTCAACCACGATACTACGAAAGTACTACCGTCATGTTCACGGATTTCGTAGGCTTCTCACGCATTGCAGAAACACTTACCCCGCAAGAGATCACCGCCGAACTGAATGAATTCTTCACAGAAATGGATGAGATCATTGACAAATACGGCCTTGAAAAGATCAAGACCATTGGTGACTCTTATATGTGCGCTGGCGGTATCCCAACCCCAAGTACCACCCACCCCATCGACATGGTGAGGGCCGGTCTTGAGATCGTAGAATACCTGAAAAAGAAAAACCAGGCGCGCGAAGAGGCAGGCCTTGCGAAATGGGAGATCAGGATGGGCCTCAATACGGGCTCCCTGGTTGCCGGCGTGGTAGGTAAGAAGAAATACGCATACGATATCTGGGGCAGTGCGGTTAACATCGCCAGCCGTATGGAAAGTAATGGCCAGCCCGGTATGCTCAACATTTCCGCGTCCACTTATGAGCTGATCAAGGACCAATTCGAATGCGAATATCGCGGCAAGATCTACGCCAAGAATGTCGGTGAGATCGATATGTACTTCGTCAAGCGCGAGATCTCCAACGGCTCTTTGGCTAAAAATGCCGAAGGGAGTTCCGCTACTGCAGTTGGGACGTAGCCCCAACTAAATACTCGCGCCTTACTTTGCCCTCGCTCCCAACTTCTTACTCGCCCCGATACATGATCACATCCCTACATTCATTCCCGCATTCTCCACATTCACACATTGCCCTCAGATCATGCCCTCATCCGCAAAGCTAAAAAACCCTTCCTGGCTCACGATGATATGATCGAGCACGCGGATGTCGAAATACTTCGCCGCCTCGCGGATCTTGGTGGTCAGCTCCCGGTCCGCCATGCTGGGCCGCAGGCTTCCTGAGGGGTGATTATGACAGAGAATGATACTGACGGCCTTCTCCTCGAGGGCTTTTCGGAGGATCATCCGCGGATCGGCCACCGTTCCACTCATACCCCCTGAGCTGACGATCTCAAAATGATT
>JBBAJN010000103.1:0-10833 GCA_040404045.1 Chitinophagaceae bacterium | reverse complement strand
CAGGAAACTCAGATCCTTTACATAGTTGAGGTAGAAATCAAACAGCAGGTTCCTGCGGGCTGATTCATATTCGTTATTGACACCGCCGTAGTGATTCACTCTAAATGGATTGTTGGAGATATCCCATCTGCGGTAGGTGCTTGGCGCACTATCCGTAACCACAATAGTGCCTTCACTGCGGGATACGTCATAACCCAGGTTGAGGTTTGCACGAAGTCCTCTCAAGAAAGGCATGGTGTAGTCGAGCTGCAAGTTACCGATGCTCCTCAATACATTGCTCTCATCCTCCCGCATGTTCAGTAGGCTCATTGGATTGATCGGAGCAAGGTCGGTCGTAGGCGCACCCGGTGCATTGTTGTTGATGTAGGTGAAGTATCCGCCAAAGCGAGGACTGTTCACCCTTACAGGCTGTGTAGGATCGAAGGCGATAGCACTTCCGATCGCTCCTTCATCAGCGAATTTATTTGCGGTTCTGGCGCCTTTGATATTGAGGTCAACCTTAAGGTTATTCTTTAACAGCCTGGGGCTGAGGTTGAGGCTGATGGTCTGGCGCTGGAAGTTGCCGTTCCTGAGGATACCATCCTGGTTGAGATACCCAGCGGAAACCCTGAAAGGCAATTTGCCATTGATAGCAGCGCCGGAAGCGCCGAAGTTGAAGTCCTGACCCAGCGCAGTGCGATAGATCTCATCCTGCCAGTCGGTATTCACACCACCCAGTTTACCCTGGTCGGCTGTTGATCCTTTTTCCCGGATGATGGTACGTATCTCGTCCCCACTCAGCACATCCACTTTAGAGGAAGGCGTTTGAACGAACATTTGCGCGCCAAAGTTGAATTTGACATCGCCCCTGCTACCCTTTTTGGTAGTGATGAGGATAACACCGTTAGATGCCCTTGAACCGTAGATCGCTGCGGCTGAAGGATCTTTCAGGATGGTGAAGTTTTCAATGTCGTTAGGGTTGATCATGTTCAACGGATTCGTTGAACCACTTATGCCTCCGTTATCTACGGGCACACCGTCAATAACAATAAGGGGATCGTTGCTGGCATTCAGCGACGCACCACCACGGATACGGATACGGGATCCGGCACCGGGTGCACCGCTGTTAGAAGAGATCTGAACACCTGCTACCTTACCGGCAATCAGTTGCTCGGGTGACTGGAGGGCTCCTTTTACGAAGTCCTTACTGCTGATAGAGGCAACGGCACCAGTAAGATCGCGCTTACGGGCAGTACCATAACCAACCACCACTACTTCGTTGAGGTTCGACTGTGATTCATTGAGTGTAATCTTCAATTCGGTCCATTGTCCAACAGGTGTTTCCTGTTGTGCAAAGCCCACAGATGAAATGACCAGAACGGCATCGGCGCCGGACACATTAATAGAGAAATAACCCGAGCCATTGGTATTCACACCATTGCTCGTGCCTTTCTGGATCACGCTTGCGTTGGCAACCGGTGAACCATCTTTTGAATTGGTCACTGTTCCGGTCACCACCTTGCCTTGCGCGAAGGTGAACTGCAAAATGGCCAGCAGGAAAATGGTAAGCATCCCCGCACGAACCAACAATCGCTTAACTGTCATAAGTGTTGTTTTAAAATTTATCAGGAATTGAGTTCTTGGTTTTGACTTTTATATTTATCTGTTCAATACAAATTGCTTCCTCATCATTTTCCCGTTCACATCCAGCAGCAACACATAATTCCCTGCGGGCGCTTTGTCCAGGTTGAAGGCGGGTTCATCCAGCTTCACTTCATGCCTTCCCTTGGGCCTGGTTCCTAAGTTCAAACTTCCCATCCTTTGCCCCTGCATAGTCCAGATGCTCACGTTCACTTTTCCGGTAGATGGTATTTCATAAACCATCACGGAGCTCTTTTTCACCGGGTTGGGATAAATGATGAGCGACCTGTCAGTAAAGTCTGGCCTCAGGTCATCCACAGAGGTGATGATAGGAGCAGACAGGTTTCGGTTGGTGTACACATAAAACTCACCCGGTTGGAGGGTTATACTCTCAGCAGTACCCGTGGCATTGCGCACGTTGGTACTGAGGTATGAATACCAGGGGCCCGCCTGCGGGAAAGTAACGGTACCGGTACGCGCCTGAATATCGAAATTCCCGATCACCACTACCCTGAGCGAGTCACTCTGCACAGTCATCCATTTGAAGGCTCCTGCCAGGTCACTGCTCACGTTGCTTCCGGTGAAGGTTGCGCTGTAATTAGGCGTTAGCCTGAGCTTGATCAGCATGGAATAAACCTGGTACAGGGTGTTCCTGTCGGCATCCTGCCTATACTCCCAGCGGATCGGCTTGGGATCGGTACGGCACTGCTGGTTGGGATAAGGTTGGGGTACGTTGTTGGTAGAAGGGCAATAGGTTATTGAAAAATCATATCCAAGTTCGCCAAATTGCCAGAGCATCTTGGGTCCCGGCATCATAGCCCAGAAAGCGGTGGCCATCTGGTTGCGTTGCAGTGCGGTAGCCAGGTTGCGGATATTGTATCCGCCTGATGCATTACCGAAACTGATGTTCTTATACATCAGGCGCTCTTCGTCGTGGCTCTCCTGGTATCCTATCAGAAATGGATTGTTCCAACCTCGTTTGGTATGCAGGGCCCCATCAAAATTTGACCCTGGAACATAACCCATGGTGGCTTCATTAAAACTGCTGTTCAGGTTGCCCCAGAGCAGCATGCCTGCATCTGACAATTCTTTTTCTTCCGTGTTATCGGCAAAATGTTCGAGGATACAGTAACTCTGTGGCGAGGTGGTCTGCATACGCTGGTAAATACGTTTCCAGATATTCACGCGGCTCAGGTCATAAGCGCTCCAGGCGCTGGTATTGCTGGGGTTGTTGGTCTGTGTAAATCCTTTTGAGAGGTCCCAGCGGAAACCGTCGAGTTTATAATTGACCAGCCAGAAGTCCACCACCCGGTCCACAAAATCTTTGGTGGCCTGTGACTCATGGTTGAAATCATACCCTACGTTGAATGGGTGTTTAGCATCTGGATTGAACCAGGGACTGTTGGCAGCGGGTTTTCCGCTGGCATTGTCGAAATACATCTGTACCATAGGCGACTGGCCGAAAGCATGGTTGAGGACCATATCCATCACCACGGCGATGCCCTGTCTGTGGCATTCGTCGATAAACCCTTTAAGAGCATTTTCCGTTCCATAGAATTTATCGGGCGCGAAAAAGAACGAAGGATTATATCCCCAACTGCTGTTGCCTTCAAACTCTGAGAAAGGCATCAGGTGGATCACATTCACACCCAGCCTCTTAATATAACTGAGGGTATCTTTCAGCGTGTTCCAATTGGGTTGGGCCAGGAAGTCGCGCAGCAGCAATTCGTAAATAACGAGGTTGCGTTTATCAGGGCGGACAAAATTATTCACCTGCCAGGTGTAGGCAGGTTTTGCCGTTTGCAACACGCTGACGATCCCTGTTGCCCTCCCCGTTGGATAAGGCATGAGGTTGGGATAGGTAGAAGCAGGGATGAAACGGTCGTTATTGGGGTCCAGTACTTTTTCACTGTTGTAATCCGCGATACGAAGCCTTCCGTCTACCCAATACTGGTAAGCATATTCGCGTCCCGGGACGAGGCCGGTGATGCGCAGCCAGTACCGGTTGCTATCGGGGGTCTTGTTCAACTGGTAGGCCGCTGACTGTGTCCAGTTGTTAAAGTCGCCCAGCACATACACATTGCTTTTTGCGGGGGCAAACAGCACTAAGGTAGCTGATGTATCACCGGGTTCGTAATTGATACCGTCCTTAACGCCGGCAGGAAGGGGTTGAACCGGAGTGGTTGAATTGACAAAGAACCTAAGGGTGTCCGTAGCCGTTATAAAGTTTTCAGTTGCCGTAGCAACCATGGTCACCAGTCCTGTTGCAGCTATAGGGAAACTTACTACAACAGTATCTGAGTTTCCTGCCCCTGAGACCAAATTGCCGTTAACAAAAAAGGACATTGCTGCGGTTGATGACGCAACCACTCGCACATTAATTAAATCGCCCACATTTCTGGTAGGGATTTCCGGTTGCGGAATAAATGTAGGCTGGCGGAAAGGTTCTGTGAAAGTCACCTGCAATTTGGGGCTATAGACGGGCAGGTACATATCGCTACCATCTACATTGCGTTGAACCAGTGTGCCATTCCCGTTTCGGAACAGCAAAGCGATCTTCAGGATCTCTTCACCCGTATTGGTGATCCCGAAAAACGTTCTGAGATTTCCGGGGATCGTGTATTTCCATTTATTGTTCCCAAGGGAGGTGCAGGCAGCCTGCGCATTGGTGGTCCCCCAGGTGAACTTCGAATATTTCCAGTCGGTTGAAGAAGTGCTGAGGTTGGTGATCACGCCAATGTGAACATATACATCGTTGACTGAGCCGTAATTATTGAGCGAGAGATTGCCTTTGGTAGCGTCCATCGTGATCTCCACCCCGGTGGAACTCTCCCTGATAAACTGCGGCGTAGTAACAAGCATCTGGGCTTTCACCAGAATAGCAAGCAGCATACCCAGGAACAGAAGGGTCAGAGAACGCATTGGCAAACAGTTGTTGAGTTAGGACATAATGTGTAATTTTTACACACTGATTTAACAAAGTTGTGTAAATTTTACACACCAAACAAAGCCTGCAAGAATATTTTTTACGATTATGCAAAATATTTTTTGCTTAATCGATTAGCCCAAGTTATTGTCTAAGGCCGCGGGATGTTTCATTAATCAATTTTTTGCTGGATTTTCAGCATTCGGCGGGTAGAGTGCTTGATTCTCGCACGGTCATCTATTCGTTGTCCTACTAACCATAGGATCCTGCCGGCCGACTCTAATACAAAAACAGATTCTTTTTGCAAGAGGTTCAGTTTTTTGTCGATCAGGTAGCGGGCCACCTTCTTCTTTTTTTGCATACCCAGCGGATAGAAATAATCGCCCTCTTTCCACCTCCTTAAAAGAAGGGGATATTGCAACAGGGACGTATCAAGGTATGCCAGAGTGTGATCTGCGGGTGGGACGAAGCCGGCATCATGATCGGTCAACTCGAGGATGAGCCTGCCACCGGGGAACCGGATCTCAGTGGTACCCTCCTCAATCAGATAAATTGACGCATGATCTGTAGCAAGGGCTGACAGAATGAACCAGTTCCTGTTCTTAAGCAGACGATGGGTGGGCGACAGCATAAACCTGCCCGTGCTGGCGTCCATCAGCTTTTGGATGCCTTCCAGCTGTGAAGGGGTGAATCCATATGGAGAGAAGATTTCAAAAAGCAGGGTCCTGAGCGGAGTGCTCAGTTTCAGTTTCTCAACAGGTATGTGCAGCTCCGAGCCTTTCTTCACCAACAGTTTGGAAAGCTTCCGGTCCACCGCTTCACGATAAAGCATTTCCACTTCGCGGTACCTGCTCACGTCGGCACGCAGGTTGACAGCCGCGCCGGGCATGATCTTCTCGATCAGCGGAACCAGGTTGAGCCTCACGAAATTCCTGCTGTACTTATCGGAGAGATTTGAACTGTCTTCCACATGGGTAAGCCTTTGCTCCTGTGCATAATCTTCAATCTCTGCCCGGCTTGCAAACAGCAGTGGCCGGGCCAGCTTTCCATGCAGCGGCAGTATCCCGCGGAGCCCGGCTATCCCGGAACCCTTGAAGAGATTCATCAGCATGGTCTCTGCGTTGTCATCCGCATGGTGGGCAGTAAGCACACGATCCAGTCCTTTCTCCTGGAGCAACTCGTTGAACCAGGTATACCTTAATGTTCGTGCAGCCTCCTGGATGGATAATTTTCGGGAGTCGACATAGTCTGAAGTATCAAATCTCTTCACCTCCAAAACTACTCCCAAACCTGCTGCAAATTGAACCGTAAATTCCTCGTCACGGTGGCTCTCGCTGCCCCTGAGTTGGAAGTTACAATGCGCCAGCACCAGGTTGTACCCTGCTGCCTTGCACAAATGCGCCAGCACCACAGAATCAACTCCCCCACTAACGGCTACCAATAGCCGATGACTAGTGTGAAACAGCTGTTCCGTTTCTATAAACTGCCTGAACCTTGTTAGTAGATCAGTCATCAGTATATGAGATCTTCGTAAATGGTATTCAACTCCCGCCAGGCATGGTCATCCCCCGCTTTCCTGCAGGCCGCAAGCCCTGTTTCACAAACATTTAACGCTTCCTCCTTCTGCCCCTTTCTTACCAGCAGGGAAGCCAGGTGATAATAACTCCCCACATACCCTGGATCAGCCGCCAAAACTGCCCTGAAGGCCACTTCTGCCTTATCCTCAGCCCCTTGTTTGATGTATTCCAGCGCCAGCGCGTGCTGCAAAAATGCATCACCGGGTTGCTGCCGGAGCATATCAAGTAACCTTTCTGTGCGATCCATAAAAATTATTAATTAAACCTAAACCTCTTTTTGTAAGATGTGTTATTATATTTGCGTATTAGTTGCATAAACAACCTTACTAATC
The DNA here is from genome assembly GCA_040404045.1 of Chitinophagaceae bacterium. Classification (GTDB taxonomy): domain Bacteria; phylum Bacteroidota; class Bacteroidia; order Chitinophagales; family Chitinophagaceae; genus Pollutibacter. The sequence continues at coordinate 4,378 of JBBAJN010000103.1, read as the reverse complement.
TCACAATTGCATCACATGAAAATACTGGTCTGTATCAGTAAAACGCCGGACACCACTGCAAAAATAGCTTTCACGGATAACAACACGAAATTCGCCAGTGATGGCGTGCAGTGGATCATCAATCCGTACGACGAGTGGTATGCCCTTGTTAAGGCCATCGAGATCAAGGAAAAAGACCCCTCCACCACCATCCATCTCATTACCATTGGTGGTGCCGATGCGGAGCCCATCATTAGAAAAGCCCTGGCACTTGGAGGTGATGAGGCTTTCAGGGTGAATTCAGAACCCAAAGAGAGCTTCGATGTGGCCTCGCAGATCGCTGCCGTTGCATCGCAGAACGGATATGACCTCATCCTCACGGGTAAAGAAACCATCGATTATAACAACTCGTCTACGTCCGGCATGATCGCCGAACTACTCAACCTCCCTTTCATCAGTCTGGCCACTAAACTGGACCTGAGTGGTAACATCGCTACGCTGAACCGGGAGATCGAGGGCGGGGAGGAAACCGTAGAGGTGCAACTTCCGCTGGTGGCAAGCTGTCAGAAAGGTATGGCTGAAGCGAGGATTCCCAATATGCGGGGCATCATGGCCGCAAGGACAAAGCCACTCAAAGTGCTTGACCCGGTTGCATATGAATCAACAACAGAAGTGGTAAGATATGAACTCCCACCAGCCAAAGCCGGTGTTAAACTGGTAGCGGCCGATAACCCGGCGGAATTGGTCCGATTACTTCATGAAGAAGCTAAAATGATCTAACCTTTAAAAATCGAATTATGTCTGTATTAATATTCATCGATCATAGCGAAGGCATTGTAAAGAAGAATTCACTGGAAGCACTGAGCTATGGTTCCAGCCTGGCATCGGCCATGGGGGTTGAAGCGGCAGGACTCCTGCTGGGAACCGTAAAGGACGACCTCTCCTCACTCGGTAAATATGGTGTGAAAAAAATATACCAGGTGGGTGAGGCTTCATTGGACCAGCTTGACGCACAGGTGTACAGTGCCATCATCGCCACAACTGCTGAGCAGACCAATGCTAAGGTGATCGTGTTGTCTAACAACATCACCGGGAGGGCAACTGCCCCATTGGTGGCCGCGCGATTGAAAGCTGGCCTGGTCTCCGGCGCCGTTGCACTGCCTGACCTGTCCAATGGTTTTGTAGTGAAAAAGAATGTGTTTTCAGGAAAGGCTTTCGCCCATATCTCCATCAAAACAGACATCAAGGTCATTGCGATCAGCCCCAACTCCTATACCATCAATACAACTGAAGGCCAAGCGGAAGTAGTATCATTGAATACCACGATCCCCGAAAGGAAAGTAAAAGTGACAGCCACCAATAAGATCACAGGCAGCGTACCCTTGGGTGAAGCGGAACTCGTGGTCAGTGGTGGCAGGGGCCTGAAAGGACCTGAGAACTGGGGCATGGTTGAGGAACTTGCGGGCCTTATCGGTGCAGCTACCGCCTGTAGCCGTGCTGTAGCCGACGCCCATTGGCGCCCACACCATGAACACGTTGGACAAACGGGACTGGCCATTACACCAAATCTTTATATCGCCATAGGCATCTCGGGAGCCATTCAACATCTGGCCGGCGTAAACCGCAGCAAGGTGATTGTAGTGATCAACAAAGATCCCGAAGCGCCATTCTTCAAAGCCGCGGACTACGGCATCGTTGGCGATGCCTTTGAAGTGGTTCCACGATTCATTGAAGAAGTGAAAAAATTAAAGAACGCTTAAGTCTAAAGGCCCTTTTTTTCTTATTTTCGTTCCCAGTTATGAAGAAGATCGAACTGGAAATCGTGGCCTTATCGCACAGTATCACACAAACTCACTCCTATGCGGTGGTACTGGGCGAAGTCAATGGCCTCAGAAGGTTGCCCATTGTAATAGGTGGTTTCGAAGCCCAGGCCATTGCAGTTGCCCTGGAAAGAATGCAGCCAAGCCGGCCGCTAACGCACGACCTCATGAAGAATTTCATGATGGCGTTCAGCGTGGACCTGCACGAAGTAGTGATCTCAGATCTCCAGGAAGGTATTTTCTATTCCAAACTTCTTTGCAGTAACGATAAAGACACCGTAGAAATAGATTCACGCACTTCAGATGCGCTCGCACTTGCCGTAAGGTTCGGCTGCCCTATTTACACCTACGAGAACATTCTCGAAAGTGCGGGCATCCTCACGGAAGACGCAGGCGGCGGGAAGAAAAAAACCGTCACCACAACCACCCAGGAAGGTGCCGCGTCACAGGACGATCTGAAAGACATGAGCCTGGAAGACCTGCAGAACCTTTTGAACGATGTACTGGAACAGGAAGATTATATCAGGGCCGTCGCCATACGCGACGAGATCAACAGCCGCGGCGGCAAATGATCATATTTCCAAATTGCAAAATCAATCTCGGCCTCCAGGTCCTTGGAAAAAGGCCTGACGGATATCACAACCTCGAAACGGTTTTTTATCCTGTGCCATACACCGACATCCTTGAGTTCGTCCCCGCCCGATCTTTCGGGTTTCAAAGTTCAGGACTTACCATCGGTGACAACCCCTCATCCAATCTCTGTGTACGCGCATATAACCTGCTTTCTGCATTGTACCCCGATCTCCCGCCGATCAATATGCACCTGCACAAATTGATCCCCATGGGCGCAGGTCTTGGCGGCGGATCCGCAGACGGAAGTTTCACACTGGTTTCGCTGAACGAATATTTTCAACTGGGACTTTCAACCGAGGCCCTGGTAGACCTTTCCCTGAAATTAGGCAGCGATTGTCCGTTCTTCATCCAAAATCAACCCGTGATAGCCGGCGGACGGGGAGAGATCATGGAACCGATTGAACTGGACCTCAGTCAGTACACCATCGCCATTATACACCCTGGTATACATATCAGCACCGCCCAGGCGTTTTCGGGTGTGGTTACCCGTAGCCAGTCACGGGGTCTCCGTTCCCTGGTCAGCGAACCAGTCAGTGAATGGAAGAACAGGATGGTGAATGATTTCGAAACCACTGTGTTTGCCCATTTCCCGGAGATCGGCAAGATCAAAGAACTGCTATATGAACATGGCGCCCTGTACGCCTCTATGAGTGGCAGCGGTTCCGCCGTTTATGGCCTGTTCACCCAACCACCTTCCCTTCCCCTCCAGCCCTCCTGGAAACTGATCCAGGTACCGTTAAATTAGTTATCTTTGATACATGCAACACTCTATTCTTGCATCCAACCTCGACCTGCTCAATCACTAGCAATATTGGCTGATTGACTAATTGGCTAATTCTTCTGTGCTACTTTCTTCTACTTATCGAACTTCTTAACAGCAATTACTGATGCAACAATACTTTATTGATCTCGAAGAGAAATACGGCGCCCATAACTACCACCCACTTCCCGTTGTCCTCAGCAAAGGCCAGGGCGTGCACGTCTGGGACGTGGATGGCAAACCCTATTTTGATTTCCTGAGCGGATATTCCGCCGTGAACCAGGGACATTGCCACCCGGTCATCATCCGGGCCCTCCAGGAGCAGGCACAAAAACTCACCCTTACATCAAGGGCCTTTTACAACGACCAGCTGGGAGAATACGAAAAATATATCACCACTTATTTCGGGTACGATAAAGTACTACCCATGAACACGGGCGTGGAAGCTGTTGAAACCGCCATCAAACTTGCCCGCCGATGGGGTTATACCCATAAAGGCATCCCGGAGAACAAGGCTAAGATCGTGGTGTGTGCCCATAACTTCCATGGCCGAACCAGTACCGTGATCTCCTTCAGTACGGACCCTTCTTCCTACGAAAAATTCGGCCCGTACATGCCCGGATTCATCGTGATCCCATACAACAACATCCCCGCGCTAGAGGAAGCACTAAAAGATCCGAATGTTTGCGGATTTTTAGTTGAACCGATCCAGGGCGAAGCAGGTGTTATTGTACCCACCGATGGTTACCTCGCGCACGCCAAAGCCTGCTGCGCCTACGCCAATGCACTGTTCATCAGCGATGAGATCCAAACCGGGCTATGTAGGACCGGCAAGCTACTTGCCTGCAACCACGAACAGGTAAGGGCCGATATCCTCATCCTCGGCAAGGCCCTGAGCGGGGGTACTATGCCCGTTTCCGCCGTGCTGGCAGACGACCAGGTGATGCTCACCATCAAACCCGGTGAACATGGATCCACCTATGGCGGCAACCCCCTGGCTTGCCGAGTAGCCATAGCCTCCCTACAAGTACTGAAAGATGAAAATATGGCCAACAATGCAGCCCAAATGGGTGAGCTATTCAGGAAACTCCTGGTGGAACTCGGCCATCAATACATCCGCGAAGTCAGGGGCAAGGGCCTGATGAATGCCATTGAAATTGAACATCCAGACAAAGATGCAGCATGG
>JBBAJN010000102.1:0-11129 GCA_040404045.1 Chitinophagaceae bacterium | reverse complement strand
TAGATCTTTGTAAGTAAGCATGCAGTGCGTTGCGTAATTAGCACTTCAATCTGAATACGAAAACTCTAAATGGCGAATCTACTTACGCCATGGCTGCCTAATCAGTGATTAGCGCATCCATTATGGCCGGGGACGCGGGCTTGCCTTTGCCAAGCTCCCCCGCTTAATCAAAAAGAAAAAGGATGCTGCAACAAAAGGCTGTGATTGTTGCTTAAGACCATCCAGCTAAGGCGGTGATCGGTTTGCCCGGTTCCTGTTACTGCCCGACAATCAATTCAGGGATAAGCATGTAGAAAGCTTATGGGGAATATGTTTGGACGTGGGTTCGAATCCCACCAGCTCCACGAAAAAAGGGTTGTCCATGACAACCCTTTTTCTATTACTGCGAACAAATATTATTTCATTCTGCCGCCCCAACCGAACCAATCGTTCCCGTTTGCATAGAGGATCAGTCCCAGCAACAGCACCATGCCCACGATCTGGGCGTACTCGAGGAATTTCTCACTGGGTTTTCTCCTGGTGATCATTTCGTAGAGGGTGAACACTACGTGGCCACCATCGAGCGCCGGTATCGGCAGCAGGTTCATAAAGGCCAGCACAATGGAGAAAAATGCGGTGATGTTCCAGAAAGCTTCCCAGTTCCACTCGTATTTGGGGAAGATGGATCCCATGGATTTGAATCCGCCAATGCCCTTATAGGCGCCAGTGGCCGGGTTGAGTATTTTTTTGAACTGCTGGACATAGAACACAAGTTTCTCGATGGCCTTGGAAACGCCAGCGGGGAATGATTCAAAAAAACCATACTCCCTTTTTTCAAACTGGTAGGTATTCATCTTCCGCAGGTCGTCCATGCCCGGCATGATCGGAAAAAATCCGATGGAAGCATCTTTGCTGAGGATGGTTTGCAGGGCTACTTCCTTGCTGTTGCGTTCAACGGTAAGGGCAATGGTATCACCGTTCCTGCCGACGAGCAATGGTTTGATCTCATCAAAATATTTTACCGGTTTTCCGTCTATACCCTTGATTACATCATTGACTTTGAGTCCGGCCTTCTTAGCATAGAGGGAATCAGATACCTCGCCTACGATCACGGGGATACGCGGCAAAACCAGGGCCGAACGTTTTCCTTTTTCAACAATCTGTTCAATAAAATTTACCGGTATGGCGATGTCTTTGCGCTCTCCGTTCCTTTCCACGGTGATGGTTTCACCCAGCAACAGTTGGGCGTTAAGGTCTTCAAAGTACTGAACGGGCTGGCCATTCACGGCGATGATCTTATCGCCGGTCTGGAGGCCGATCTGCATGGCCAGGCTGTCTACTGCCCATATACCGTTGGTGAGGTTCTGCGTAGGGAGTTTGGTTTCACCCCAGGTGAACAGGATCATGGCATAGATCACAAACGCCAGCAGCACATTTACGGTAACACCTCCGATCATGATGATCAGTCGCTGCCAGGCTGGCTTGCTCCTGAATTCCCAGTCCTGGGGAGGCAGTTTCATCTGCTCCTTATCCATGCTTTCGTCCACCATGCCCGCGATCTTTACATAGCCACCAAGGGGGAGCCATCCAATACCATAAACCGTTTCACCGATCTTCTTTTTGAAAATAGAGAACCAGGGATCGAAGAACAGGTAGAACTTTTCCACCCTGCACTTGAAGATCTTGGCCGGAATAAAATGCCCCAGTTCATGCATCACCACCAGGATTGACAGGGACAGGATCAGTTGACCCGCCTGTAATCCCACGGAAGACCAGTTTATATCCAATAATGTTGTGATCATATTTCTTACTCCTTCATCTGTTCACGCCAACGCGTGATGATGGATTTCAGCTGTTTTTATAAATTGATTAAAGAAGCGGCAAAATTACGCGCCTCTGCATCGCTGTCAAAATATTCCTGCAATGAGGGCTCCTGGATAAAGAACATCTTCTCCATGGTTCGTTCAATCACTTCCGTCATATCCAGGAAACCGATGCGGTTCTTCAGGAAACCATATACAGCCAGTTCATTGGCCGCGTTAAGGATACAGGGAAGGTTGCCACCTTTATTCATGGCTTCCATGGCTAACGCGAGATTCCGGAAAGTGCGAATATCGGGGGGTTCAAATGTCAGTTGTGAAGACCTTGTGAAATCAAACCTGGGAAAGTCGTTGGATATACGCACAGGAAAGGCGAGGGCATACTGGATAGGCAACTTCATATCAGGCAAACCCATCTGGCCCTTGATGCTGCCATCTTCGAACTGAACCATGCTGTGGATGATGCTTTGCGGATGCACCACCACCTGTATCTGTTCCGGCCGCAGGTTAAACAGCCATTTAGCCTCGATCATTTCAAGGCCTTTGTTCATCAGGGTAGCCGAGTCGATGGTGATCTTCGCACCCATGCTCCAGTTGGGGTGTTGAAGGGCGTGTTCCCTTTTTACGTTAACAAGGTAATTGGGTTTCTTACCCAGAAAGGGGCCTCCCGAAGCGGTGAGTACAATCTTTTCTATTCGGTTCCTTATTTCACCCACGAGGCATTGAAAGATGGCCGAATGTTCTGAATCAACGGGAATGATCGGGATCCGCTTTTCAACGGCCCGCTGCATCACGATGTCGCCGGCAACCACCAGGGTTTCTTTATTGGCAAGGGCGATGGACTTTCCGGTGTCTATGGCTTTGAGGGTGGGTTTAAGGCCCGCGAATCCAACGATCGCTGCAAGCATCATATCGTATACATCCATTTCGGCAGCTTCTTCGAGTGATGCTTCGCCGGCCAGCACCCTGATACCCAAGGGCGTAAGGGATTTCTTTACTTCATTGAATTTTCCTTCGTCCACGATCACCACGCAGGCTGGCCTGTGTCTGGCAGCCTGCTCAATGAGCAGTTCGTAATTCGAATGTGCCGTAAGGATGGCAACAGAGAATTTGTCTGGGTTGGCCTCTATGACATCCAGTGCCTGTTTTCCTATCGATCCGGTAGAACCGAAAATGCCTATTCGTTTCCTCATTCCTTGTGTTGATATATTTAAGGAGTTGGCCCCACCCGGGGGATTCATCAATTAAAAATACGGGTTTCAGATGTAACCGTATAAGGCTCCAACCCCTGCGCGATGTTGCGGTCATTGCTCAAACGGGGCACTTTATTCTGTCCACCCAGTTTCCCGATGGATTTCATGTAATCGATGAATGCGTTCTTCCTGAGTGTGCGGACCACCAGTGGCCGGAGTATCTGTCCACGGATCAGATCATCGTAATATATATTTCGTTCCCTGAGGTTATTGTTCACCATGGCCGAAAAAGCCTCCATATCTCTGGGTTCCTGCCCAAATTCGATGAACCATTCGTGGTAGGACTTCCCCTCCCCCTGCTGGATCATGGGTGCAACGGTGAATTCGGTTATCTGTACACCGCATTCAGCCGCCGCTTTCATCAGGCTATGTTCCACTTCCTCGCCGATCACGTGTTCCCCAAAGGCCGAAATAAAATGCTTGACCCTGCCTGTGACTATCAGGCGATAGGGTAAAGTGGAGAGGAATTTGACCGTATCACCAACATTATAAGCCCACAAACCCGCATTATTGCTGATGACGAGCACATAATTCTCCCCTACTTTGACGTCCTGCAGGGAAATCCGGGTGGGCGACTCATTAAAGATCTCACTTGCGGGTACAAACTCGAAAAATATCCCCGAATCGGTATTCAGAAGAAGCCCCTCTTGTTTTTGGGAATCCTGGAAGGCGAAAAACCCTTCGGAAGCGGGAAAGGTTTCTATGGTATCTATGGTACGGCCAATGGTATTGAACAACCTGGCTTTATAGGGATCAAAGTTCACCCCGCCATGCACCAATACGGTGAGATTGGGGAAAAGCGCGGACGCTTTCTTATCAGTCAACTCAGACAGCCTGTCAAAATACATCTGCATCCAGGGCGGGATACCGCTGATCAGGGTCATATCCACGGCTTTGGTCTCTTCCACGATCCGGTCCAGTTTGGTTTCCCAGTCCTCTATGCAATTGGTTTCGTAGCTGGGAAGCTGGTTAGTACGCAAGTAGCTGGGAATGTGATGGTTAACGATTCCGCTTAACCTGCCAGTTGGAATGCCGGCTATCCTCTCCAATTCGGGGGAGCCTGACAGGAAGATCATCTTCCCGTTGGTGAAAAGGTGGTTGCCCGTTTCTGCGATATAGCACAATAGGGCATTACGGGCAGAGTTGATATGATTAGAAATGGAATCTTTGGTAATGGGAATATACTTGACCCCGGAGGTGGTACCTGAGGTTTTCGCAAAATAGATTGGTTGCCCCTTCCAGAGCACATTGTGCTTACCCTCCTTGATCTGGTCTATATAAGGCCTGAAAAGCTCATAGTCCCGGATGGGAACGGCCTTTTTGAAGTCCTCGTAGCTGTTAATTGCCTGAAAACCATGGGATTTGCCGAATTCCGTGTTCCTGCCTGCCTTCAGGAGGTCCCGGAGGATCTTTTTCTGGTCCTCCACGGCGGTAGTCATACCTTTTCGTACCTGCTTATAGACGTAATTTGCAAAGGGCCTGGCGAGGAATGATTTGATCTTCATCGGAATATGGCAAGAATCAGAAACAAAGATAATTTAGATTTCATTGTCTAGGTTACCACACATAACTTTTTTTAGCCCAATTCTTTGTGAGTAAGGAATTTACCCCTACCTTTGCACTCCTAAATTTTGGCATATCATGTTTGCAGTTGTAAAGATCGCCGGTCAGCAGTTCAGGGTCCAGGAAGGGCAGAACCTGTATGTACCTCATCTTACCGGTAACGCCGGTGATAAGGTGGAATTCACAGAGGTTTTATTGACTGACAACGAAGGCAAGGTTGCCTTGGGTCAGGATGTGAAGGTGAAAGTAAATGCAGAGATCCTTGGCGAGAAGCAAGGTGACAAGGTGATCGCTTTCAAAATGAAAAGAAGGAAAGGTTTCAGGAAGAAGAAAGGACATCGTACTTTATTCACTCAAATTAAGATCAACAGTATCGCGTAAGCGAAAAACCATTAAACTCGTTTTACCATGGCACATAAAAAAGGTGAAGGTAGTGTAAAGAACGGCCGTGATTCACAAAGCAAACGTCTCGGTGTCAAAATATTCGGTGGCCAGCCGGCTGCTGCAGGGAACATCATTGTTCGCCAGCGCGGAACAGAATATCATCCTGGCAAGAATGTTGGAGTTGGAAAAGACTTCACCATTTTCGCATTGTCTGATGGTGTTGTAGAGTTCAAGAAAGGAAAGAATAATAAGACGTTCATCTCCGTTGCTCCGGTCCAGATAGCTGGCTAAGATTCGGCATTTCTCAAGTTTTGGTCTAATGATTTTTTCCCCCACAAAAAAATTTTTTTTGTGGAAAAGAAAAGTTTTTTACTTTTATGGTGAGTAACCCATTTACTTAAACCATTAAATTCAAAAAAACATGGCCACTGCAAAGAAAGCTGCTGCAAAAAAAGTAGCAAAGAAAGCTGTTAAGAAAGCTGCCGTTAAGAAAGTAGCAAAGAAAGCTGTTAAAAAGGCTGTTAAGAAAGCCGCAGTTAAAAAAGTAGCAAAAAAGGCTGTTAAGAAAGCCGCAGTTAAAAAAGTAGCAAAGAAAGCCGTCGCTAAGAAGGTTGCTGCTAAGAAAAAGTAAATTCTAAAAACTTCAGGAAAACCTCCTGAAGTTTTTTTTTTATTTCTAACCATTAAATTCAAAACAAAATGGCAACTGCAAAGAAAGCTGCACCTAAGAAAGCCGCTGCTAAGAAAGCCGCTCCTAAAAAAGCTGCTGCAAAGAAAGCTGCTCCTAAAAAGGCTGCTGCAAAGAAAGCTGCTCCTAAAAAAGCTGCTGCAAAAAAAGCTGCTCCTAAGAAAGCTGCTCCTAAGAAGAAGTAATTCTTCTAATAGGCGAAAATATAAAGTCCCGTTTCACAACGGGACTTTTTTTATTGTTGCCACTCCTTTAATTTGCTCCTATAAACATCCTGATGCCTGACAACTATTCTATTGCGGACCAGTTTTCGTTACTCTCAAAACTGATGGACATCCACGGCGAGAATTCATTTAAATCAAAGTCGTACTCCATAGCCGCCTTTAACATAGAAAAGCTGCCCGTTCAACTGGAAACCCTGCAGCCTGAACAGATCTTCGCGCTCAAGGGCATGGGTGAATCCGCCGGCAGGAAAGTGCTGGAGATCCTGCAGCAAGGCAGACTGGCGGTGCTTGACAAGTTGATCGCTGATACTCCCCCGGGGATCATCGAGATGATGAACATAAAAGGCCTTGGCCCGAAAAAGATCAACACCATTTGGAAAGAAATGCAACTGGAGAGCCTCGGAGAACTCCTGTATGCCTGCGATGAAAATCGCTTGCTGATGTACAAGGGGTTCGGCGCAAAAACGCAACAGAATGTCAGGGACTCGATCAACTTCTATTTCTCGAACCGCGATAGTTTCCTGTATGCAGAAGTGGCTTCATATGCGCAAGAGATCGACAAACTCCTGCGGGCGAAGTTTCCTGCAGCAGCCATATCATTCAGCGGCGAATTCAGGAGACAGTTTGAGATCATCAGACAGATCGACTGGGTGACTACCATAACGGAAGCAGAACTGACCCCCTTCCTCGCCACACTGGATCTCGGGAAAACAACTTCGGCTCCACCTTTCCACCAGTATAAAGGCGAGCAGCATGTGGCCCTTCGTTTCATGTGTACGGAAGCAGATGATTTCCAGAGGCATCTGTTTGAAACCAGTTGCAGCGAAGCATTCCTGCTGGCCTGGAAGGAAAAATTCTCTGTCTCCGCCGAGCAAAAGGAAGAAGACTATTTTTTAAAGCAGGGGATCCATTTTATCCCGGCCTGTTTACGGGAAGATCCCGATTGGATCAAAGAGGCACAACATGCTCCTTTACCGGGCCTGGTGACTTACGAAGATATACGGGGCATCATCCACTCCCACAGCAACTGGAGCGATGGAAGCAATACGCTGGAAGAGATGGCATCTGAATGTATCTCCAGGGGGCTGGAATACCTGGTGATCAGCGATCACAGTAAATCCGCTTTCTATGCCAATGGGCTGAATGAAGAAAGAATTGCGGCACAGCACCAGCAGATCGGTGAACTTAACAGAAAACTTGCGCCGTTCCGCATCTTCAAAAGCATTGAGTGTGATATCCTGAATGATGGCAACCTGGATTACAGCAATGATATCCTCGCCAGTTTTGACCTGGTGATCACCTCGGTACACTCCAACCTCAAGATGACGGAGGAGAAAGCCATGAACAGACTTCTGAGGGCCATAGAGAATCCATATACCACCATCCTTGGACACCTGACGGGACGATTGCTTTTGTCGCGCCCCGGTTACCCGGTGGACCACGACATGATCATTGATGCCTGCAAGGCAAATGGTGTAGTGATTGAACTGAATGCCCATCCGCGACGACTTGATATGGACTGGAGATTCATCCGGAAAGCCACATCAAAAGGGGTACTCATTTCCATTGACCCTGATGCGCATGCGCTGGATGGATTTGACGACAATCATTACGGCGTCCTTGCGGCACAGAAGGGTGGGCTTACCAAACAGCAGAACCTGAGCAGTTTCAGCCTGCAGGCGTTTGAATCTTTCCTTACCAACCGCAAACATTAGCTAACCACGGGCAGGGCTATATAAAACGTTGTTCCTTCTCCCATGCGGGTATCGAACCATATGCGGCCCTTGGCGTGTTCAACGATGCCTTTACACATGGCGAGACCGAGACCGGTGCCCGAAGTCTTTGTGGTGAAATTGGGTGAGAATATCTTTGATTCCATCTCCTCAGGAATACCACCACCGTTATCCTGTACACGGATGATCACTTCACCGTCTTTCAATTCTTCTGATATGATCACCTCACCTTTCTTCTCATCGGGTATCGCTTCAATGGCGTTTTGCAGGAGGTTGGTAAACAACCTGTTGATCTGTGTACGGTCCGCCCGGATGAACAATTTCCTGTTTAACGGGTTCCATTGCACCATGGCATGATCCTGAGAGCTGTGCAAGAGTACAAGTGAATGCAGGGTTTCATGGAGATCGAATACTTCGTTCCTGATGTTACCGATATTGGCGAACTGCGAAAACTCCGAAGCGATCTTTGACAAATGTTCGATCTGTTCGATGAGTGTACCTGCCACGCTGGACGAAAGCTCCTTGACATTGGGTGCGTTGTTATCGATGGCTTTCTGCAAGTACTGTATACTTAATTTCATGGGCGTGAGCGGGTTCTTGATCTCATGAGCCACCTGGCGGGCCATTTCACGCCAGGCCCCTTCCCTTTCGGCCCTGGCCATGTCCACCGCACTCTGCTCCAGTTTTTTCACCATCTTGTTGTACTCAACCACCAGCCCACCGATCTCATCGTTTCGGTTCCATGTGATCTCTTCATTATGCTTGCCAAGGTTGATCTCCCGCATTTTCTCCCCGATCCATGAGAAAGAGGCGGTAATCCGGTTGGTCAGGAAGACGGCGATCACACCAGCTATCAGGAAGATGAAAGCATTCAGGTTGATCAGCGTCACGAGGAAATTTGAGATCTCCTGGTTGAGGTCACGGCTCGACGTGAAATAAGGTATATTGATATAGCCCTGCACATTACGGTTCTCGTCTTTCAGAGGCACATAAATACTGAGGTACCTCAAACGGCCGGCACGTTCATTCTGTACGTGTTGAATCCTGCGCAATGACCTCATGTTGTAATAGGCCTGGGGATCCATTAAACGGCTCAGGATGCCCTTATTATATACCAGGGGCTGCGACGATACAGTGAGCGAACCGGAAGTGTTATACAGGTTAACATCTACATTATGGATCTCCGAGATGCCAGCAATGGCAGTTGCGAGCCGATCTGTTCCCAGGGAATCGAAACGGGCAAAGCCTGACTGATTCATCATGCTCACATCGATGCGCTCGTTGATCTCGCTTGAGATAACCTGTATGGTCCTGCTGAGCCTGTCCTGGTTATTCCTGTTATACCTGTTGATGAAGAAAATGATGGTAGCGGCACCAATGATAAAGAATGAGAAAATACTGATGAAGATGATGGTCATGAAGATCTGCTTTCGGATATTCAACTGCCAGAGCTCCTTGAAGTTGGACCACCGGAAGCCGGACCGCAATGCCACGCTTAAGAGCTGGAAGAATCCTACCAGTGCCAGGAATGCGCAAAACAGGTAGGCGAACAAGGTAATGGATTCCAGCAGGGCATTGGTTTTACGGGTGATCACCACGATCCTTTCCGGCCCTTGCTTGAACCAGAGTTCGCTATATCCGTCCTTGTTCCGGAATACATGGTCGTTAAACGATACTTCTTCACTATTCAGGCTTCTTGGAAAAGGGTAATCATTAACGTTAGTGATCAGTTCGCCCCGGTTGTACACTGCATAGGCATAAAGGGGTGAACGTTCGAAGGTGTAATCTTCGGACTGCTTGAATAACTCCGGGATCATGGCCTCACTCCTGTACCTACGTGGGTTCGAAAGCATGTAGACGTTAGCCACTATTCGCTGCCCGGTATCCTTCACCTCCCGGTGATAGATATAACTGAACCGATCGAAAGCTGTTTCATAATACCGCAAATTGTTGATCCCGGTTCTTTTTCCCTGCATGGCATAGATGGTGGCCAGGGTGTCATAATTGAATTTTTCATACCCGGATATCGGTTCCCCGTCTTCGTCAAAGACATAGATCTCTGTTTCGTAACGGTTCAGGTAACCGGAGAAATTGGCATTGATGATCGAATCTTTGAGTCGTTCATTCTCTGCTGGTACCCGGAGGCGATCAAGGTTGTCCTGCCAGAAATAATTATTCAGGCTGCCGATCGCTACGTTCAATAGTTTCTCGCTGGAAGGATCTGCCTGCCAGGCCAACTTCTCGGCCACACGCAGCCGCACTTCCTGCTCTTTCCTACGGTTCTGGTTGCTGATCACCAGGGTAATGGATGCTGAAAAGATCACGAGCCAGTATACCATGGCCGTACCTGAAATATAATTCGTTGCCTGCAGTAGTGGTGCTTGCGATATAGTGAGATAGACCAGCAACCAAAGGATAACGGCCATCTGGAACTCGAAAAGGTTATTGATTTGCGTGGTGAGGTAGAGCAGGCCCGCGATCACTACCACCAAAATCTTAAACGCATAGTTGGCTTCCGGAATGGCTTTAACGAAACGCATGATCACCTGCGAACTGATGAAAAAAGCCATGGACACAGAACAGAGTACAATGAAGCCAAATACAGAGTAAACATTGAGGCCGAAGAAATTGGTAACGTCGAAGGGGATCTGGGAATCCGCCACCAGACTCCTGATCACATTGCCGGAGATCATGGTGAGTACCACCAAACCGATCATCAGACCTGCCGCAGTGAACATCCTGTACTGCTTGCTTTTGATTTCGATCCGGATATCCTGCTGGTTGATCTGCCGCCGTGCAAAAACGGTGATCCAGAAAAACAGCAGTACATTGATGAGCAGGTCTCCCAGGGATTTGAGGATGAAGTTGTATCCGTAGATGGAAGGTGAAAACAATTCAAACTGGCGCACATCAAAAGGCAGATTGAACATGTACATCAGGCCCCGCATCAAAACGATTCCGGCAGCAAGCGCACCTATACCCCATCCTGCGCCGAATCGCTTCGAAACCTGCAGGGCGATCTGGTGGAGATAAAACAGCAGGAAGAGCGAGCCAAGGATCCGCAGGAGAATGGTGATCCAATCGTTGGTTTCGATCAGGCTCCCTTGCTTGGGTTCAAAATAATAGATGGCTTTGCCCAGGGAATTCTTTACGGGGTAAGGAGTCTCGCCATTGGCGATGGTATAGTTTTTTTCTACGTTAGGCAGGTTCACGAAACCGTTACGGAGGTAATCATTCTGCAAGTAGAAATCCCGCCTGATCGGGATCAGCGCCAAAACCAGCAGATTCTCGTTACCGGAAAACTGCATTTTTCTTCGAATGAGTTCATACTGCCCGTTCGGCAGATGTACCAGGTATTCACCATCCGGCTTGGCAAGCATCTCGTCCGTGGGGAGGCTCTCTTGCGTATTCCAGAACTTGATATCGATCGGTCCATAAGCGTCGAGCTTGTATATAAATACCCCGTAATCCTTAGTAGTGACATC
>JBBAJN010000101.1:4402-11132 GCA_040404045.1 Chitinophagaceae bacterium | reverse complement strand
CATGATCATATCACATATCGTGGCCGCCGGAGAGAACAATGAAATTGGCAAACAGAATCAATTGCTCTGGCGCCTACCCAATGACCTTAAATATTTTAAGAACACCACCTGGGGTATGCCTGTGATCATGGGACGAAAAACCTATGAGTCTATTGCGGGAGAACCGCTGCCGGGGCGGATCAATATCATTATTACTCAAAACCCCGACTTTGACCCGGGCCACGAAAAAGCTATTGTGGTCTGCGATTTCAAAACAGCCCTGGCGAAAGCGAAAGAAACCGATTGCAAGGAAGTGTTCGTTGCCGGTGGCGGTGAGATATATAGACTTTCGATGCCCATGACCCAAAGGATCTACCTTACCCGCGTACATCACCAGTTCCCGGATGCGGAGATCTTCTACCCCGAAATCAGGAATACCGAATGGAAGATCATTTCGGCCCTGGATTTTCCGGCAGATGAGAAGCATCCTTTTGCTTATACGTTTGAAACCTGGGAGAAATCAATTGATGCATAGCGGAATAAGACTTGGTATTGATTATCTGAAGTACCTCGTCACTGCCCGGAATGGCAGAGGGCATGGTATTCATTCTCCGTTTGTGTACGACCTGGTTCGACATGTTTTCATAGATAAAACGAAATACGAGGCCTACAGGGTTCCTGAACTGTACCGAAAAGAATGCTTGCGTGACCATCGTGTGCTGGAAGTAGAGGATCTTGGCGCGGGTTCTGTATTGGGAACCATACGCAAAAGAAAGGTGTCTGATATTGCCAAAACATCGGTTAAGCCACGGCGTTACTCCCAGTTGCTGTACCGCTTGGCCGCCTATTACAAGTACAGGCGAATCCTTGAAATGGGCACTTCTTTAGGGGTGACCACGTCTTACCTGGCAGCCGTACCGGGTGTAGAACAGGTGGTGACTATGGAAGGTGCCACTGCAGTGGCAGACCTTGCCCAAAAACATTTTGATGAGACCGGCCTGGGGCAGGTTCAGTTGGTAAAGGGTGGGTTCAACAGCCATTTGGATGGGGTCCTTTCAGGCATGGGTGAGGTAGACTTTGCATTCATAGACGGGAACCATCGGCTAGAACCCACCATGCATTATTTTGAAAGCATCCTGCCGCGTACGCATGATTATTCCTGCCTGGTTTTTGACGATATCCACTGGAGCGAAGAGATGGAGGCGGCCTGGGAGAAGATCCGTACCGATGATCGCGTTACCCTCAGTATAGACCTGTTTTTCATTGGGTTGGTATTTTTCAGGAAGGAGTTCCTGCAGAAGCAGCATTTCGTGATCAGGTATTGATCGGATGGTCTGATTTAAAATAATTATCTTTGATCGAATCAGAACAACCACTGATATATGATTATAGGAGTTCTTAAAGAACCCTCCACAGAAACAAGAGTATCCTTAGTACCTGAAACGGTTGCCACATTTACCAAGAAGGGTTTGCAAGTATGGGTAGAGTCAGAGGCTGGCCTAAAGGCCTTTTGCAGTGACGAGGCCTATGTGCAATCGGGAGCTTTGATCGCGGAGCGGAAAAAAGTTTTAGAAGGGGCCGATGTGATCCTCGCCATACACTTACCTTCCGATGTTCCATCGATCCCCCAGGGGAAGGTGTTGGTCGGGGTATTCATGCCATTACACAACAAGCCTGCTGTTGAACAAATGCATCAGGCGGGCCTTACTGTATTCAGCCTTGACATGCTTCCCCGAACCACCAGGGCCCAGTCGATGGACGTGTTATCGAGCCAGGCCAACATTGCAGGCTACAAGGCCGTATTGCTTGCCGCTAACACATTTCCAAGATATTTTCCCATGTTCATGACCGCTGCGGGTAGTATACCTCCTGCAAAGGTGCTGATACTGGGAGCCGGCGTAGCTGGTCTGCAAGCGATTGCCACCGCCCGAAGGCTGGGGGCTGTTGTGGAGGTTTTTGACACCAGGCCCGCGGTGAAAGAAGAAGTGATGAGCCTCGGTGCAAAATTCGTTGAAGTGGAGGGCGCTGCAGATGCATCCAAAGCCGGAGGATATGCCGTTGAGCAGTCGGAAGATTACAAGCAGAAACAACAGGACCGGATAGCAGAGTCGGTCCGCAAATCAGACATCATCATCACTACGGCGCAGATCCCCGGAAAAAAAGCACCCGTACTGATCACCGAAGAGATGCTTCATCAAATGAGAAGCGGTTCTGTGATCATTGACCTTGCTGCGGCAACAGGCGGCAACACGCCGTTCACGAAGAATAACGAAACGGTTCATATGAACGGAGTAGCCATCATCGGAAACAGCAACCTGCAGGCTACATTGCCATTTGACGCCAGTAAGCTTTACGCAAAGAACGTATTCAATTTTCTGCAGTTGTTGATCACGAAGGAAGGGACACTGAACCTGAATTATGAGGATGACCTGGTGAAGGGATCGTGTATCACACAGGACGGCAGGGTGGTTCATGAACGTTTGATATAAAGATTAATGTATGAGTGATATTCTAAGTTGGATCGCAGCGCATCAGCAGATCATCTATATCGTGATCCTTTCCATCTTCCTCGGTGTTGAGGTCATTGGAAGGGTGCCCAGTGTTTTGCACACCCCCCTGATGAGTGGTGCCAATGCTATTCACGGCGTGGTGATCATCGGGGCGATCATTGTGATGGGGCAGGCACAGCAGAATAACTACCTGGCATTGATACTCGGATTTTTAGCTGTGGTATTGGGGACGCTGAATGTAGTGGGCGGTTTTGTGGTGACAGACCGCATGCTGGAAATGTTCAAAAAGAAAAAATAAGCAACGCAAGCCATGGGAATCAGTTTACTTGTAGTAGCATACCTTATCGGTTCAGTCACGTTTATTCTGGGTTTAAAGATGTTGTCTCAGCCAGCGCAGGCAAGGCGGGGGAATCTGATCGCTGCCGGAGGTATGGCCATCGCCATCCTCGGAACTATTTTTCTCTATGAAAAGGACGGCGCAAAGCTGGGAAATTACGGTTGGATATTTGGAGGGCTGATCATTGGCACCATCATAGGAACGCTTGCTGCAAAGAAAGTGAAGATGACCGCCATGCCTGAAATGGTAAGTCTTTTCAACGGTATGGGCGGCGCATGCGCGGCACTGATATCCATGGTGGAATTTGATCATCTTGATCATGCCGGTTTCATGGAACAGGGTGCGCCGGTGTCTGCGGGTACGCTGATCGCGATCGTGATGGGACTGGTGATCGGTACCGTTTCATTCGCAGGGAGCATCATCGCTTGGGGAAAGCTTAACGGCTCCATCAGGGATTTTGCATTCAAAGGACAGCACCTCGTTAATATGGGGGTATTGGTATTGATCCTTTTTGTATCGGCATATATTGTGATCCAGGGTGGTAGTGGGAGCCTCTATCTGTTCTATGTTTTATTTGTGATGGCCATTGTATACGGCGTGCTGTTTGTATTTCCGATCGGAGGGGCAGATATGCCTGTTGTGATATCGTTACTCAATTCCTTCACAGGGGTTGCTGCTGCTTCAGGCGGATTCCTGTACGATAATCCCGTGATGCTGACTGGTGGTATATTGGTTGGTGCGGCGGGTACATTGCTGACCATCCTGATGTGCAAAGCCATGAATCGTTCCTTACAGAACGTGCTGATCGGATCTTTTGGTGCCACGGCTACTGTTGCAGGCAATACGGGCGATAAAGTTGCGGGATCTTATAAAGAGATTTCATTGAGTGATGCTGCTATGGTGATGAGTTATGCCAACAGGGTCATGATCGTTCCAGGGTATGGCTTGGCCGTTGCGCAAGCCCAGCACACTTGCCATGAGCTTGAAAAACTGTTAGAAGCTAAAGGTGTGGAAGTGAAATATGCCATCCATCCTGTGGCGGGTCGCATGCCGGGGCATATGAACGTTCTGCTCGCCGAAGCGGATGTGAGCTACGATAAATTGCAGGAGATGGAAGCAGCTAATGAGGAGTTCAAAACCACCGATGTGGTTTTGGTGTTGGGCGCGAATGATGTGGTGAATCCGGCTGCCAAGCATGACCCCGCTTCACCTATATACGGTATGCCTATCCTTGAGGTAGAAGACGCAAAAACCGTTATCGTTAACAAAAGAAGTATGAAGCCCGGATACGCTGGCATCGAGAACCAGCTTTTCTACCAGCCAAAAACTTCCATGCTTTTCGGGGATGCAAAAAAAGCGCTCCAGGACCTGATCGTTGAGATCAAGAATATTTAATCTTTTTTCCTTTCCGTTTATTAGAGGAAGGCATAATATCGGTCACCTAAAGAAATTCTGTGCAACTACCACAGCAGCTGATACAGTCCCTGCGATCCGTGAAGGGATTTGATGAATCCGCTTTTGCGGCTGCCCATGAGGCCGCCCCGCCGGTGTCGGTCCGCTTCAATCCCGGAAAAATGGATCTGGGCGACGATTTACAGCTGGGAGAGCTGATGTTGGCAGGACAACTCGTTCCCACCCACCCGGTGCCCTGGAGTAGTGCGGCTTTTTACTTGAAAGAAAGACCTGTTTTTACGCTGGATCCAGCTTTACATGCCGGGGCGTATTATGTACAGGAAGCATCCAGCATGTTCGTCGAGTATTTACTTAAGCAGGTGCTCGGCGATGCCCGTGGACTGAAGGTGTTGGACCTCTGCGCGGCGCCGGGTGGTAAAACCACGTTATTGGCATCCATGGACCATTTCAGCCTGGTTTTGGCGAACGAGATCATCAGAACCCGGCTGAGTATTCTCTACGAGAACGTAGTGAAATGGGGGGATCCAAAAATATTCATCAGTAACAATGATCCGTCTCATTTCAGGAGCCTTCCCGGGTATTTCGATGTTATGGTGGTAGATGCCCCGTGCAGCGGGAGTGGCTTGTTCCGGAAAGACAAAGCGGCGCTGCAGGAATGGTCAGAGGCCAATGTGGCGCATTGTGCCGAACGCCAGAAAAGAATACTCGCAGATGCTCTGCCAGCTTTGCGCGAAGGGGGCTTATTGGTGTATTCTACTTGCTCCTATTCACCGGAAGAGGATGAAGCCATCCTGGATTGGTTAATGGGACATGAAGGGCTCGTTCCCGAAACTGTGTCGTTCCCGGAAGAATGGGGCATCGTTGAAACTGATTCGGAAAATGGGGGAAAGGGTTATCGTTTTTTTCCCGGCAAGGCCGAAGGTGAAGGTTTTTTTATCGCCTGCTTCCGGGTGACAACATTATTCGGAGGGGAAGCCAGTGGCGGCCGTAAGAAAAATGTGATCCATGAAAGGGGGGATGTTCCCGGGGCTTGGATCCGACAGGACCGTCCGGTTGAGACCATTCTGGCCGGTGATGATGTTTACTGTGTGCCCGCTGAACTCTTTGAAGACCACCATGCGCTTCGGGAGGTGTTGAATATCCGGAAATCGGGTGTCAGGGCAGGCACTATGGTGCGGGGAGAGTTCCTGCCGGATCATGAGCTGGCATTAAGCTATCTGGTGTCGCCCGAAGCGCCATCGCTGGAACTGGATAAGGCCACCGCATTGCAATACCTGAGAAAGCAGGCCATTGATCCCAGCGCCCGGGGCAAAGGCTGGTATAGGGTGAAATACAGGCAGTTGGGGCTTGGATTGATTAAACACCTCGGGAATCGTACGAATAATTACTATCCTGCATCATGGCGTATTTTATTGTATTAATTTAGAGGCTTACTATGAGAAAAGGACTCGTATATCTGTTTGTGCTGATCTCGCTGAACCTCAGCGCCCAGACCCTGCAGGTACAGCAGGAAGGCAGTAAATTATACCTCAATCATACCGTTGCGGCGAAAGAGAACTGGTACAGCATAGGCAGAACTTATAATATCAGCCCAAGGGACATAGCCCCTTTCAACAATGCCTCCATTGATAAGGGCCTGAGTATTGGCCAGAAACTCAAAGTGCCGCTGACTGAAGTGAACCTGGCACAGGGTGGACAACCAGCGCCAGACGAGGTCTTTGTACCTGTCTACCACACGGTAAAAGAGAAAGAAGGCCTTTACAGGATAGGTCAGAACTACAATAAGGTTTCAGTGGACCAGTTAAAGGCGTGGAACAAACTGAAATCTGACGAGACGTCCAAAGGGATGAACCTGGTGGTTGGATACCTTCGGGTTAAAAGGGAATTATCTTCCCTCGCCAGTGGCGGGGTGACCAAAGTGGCCAGCCAGCCGGTAGCCAAGACAGTTGCACCAGCCACAACTCCTGTAACACCAGCCCCAACTCCTGTAACACCAGCCCCAACTCCTGTAACAACGGCGCCGGAGCCTAAGTCGACGCCGCCCCCGGTCAAAACAACAACTCCGCCGGTAACTACGCCGGCCAATACCGCCGCGGCAAATACTGCTCCTAAGAAAGAAACGACCCCGCCCCCCGCTAAAACAACTGCAGAGCCTGTTGCGGCACCGTCAAAGCCAATTCCATCCGCGCCAGGAACGGAGGGTGCTTTTGCGGGCTTGTACACTGACCAGTCTAAAGGGAATCCTTCGAATTCCATGACTGGCCAGGCAGCCAGTTTCAAGAGCACCAGTGGTTGGAAAGATGGCAAGTACTATGTGCTGATGAACAATGTCCCGCCAGGCACCATTGTAAAGATCACGACGCCGGCTAATAACAAGCACGTATATGCGAAGGTATTGGGTGAGATACCGGCAGGAAAGGAAAATGAAGGCCTGCTGGCCAGGCTAAGTAACGCCGCCCTGGCCCAGCTGCAAATGCCTGAAGGGAAATTC
>JBBAJN010000101.1:1442-4302 GCA_040404045.1 Chitinophagaceae bacterium | reverse complement strand
GCTAATTGTTCTCCCGCCAGCCCCTTAAGAATTCTTCAATGCCCATCCTTCGCTTACCTTCGGCCTGCACCAATGTAGGGTATATATATCCGTTAGTACAGGCAAATTTTAGCCTGCTTCCTGTAACGGAGTGAGAACCTGGTTTTTCCTGGTGGTCGGTGATCTCCTTTTGTGCCTGGTAGATCTTAAAGATCTTGTCTTGCAAATGGGTGAACGCTGCCGGGTAGGGCGAAAGTCCGCGTATCAGGTTGAAGATATGTTCGGCATCCTGCTCCCAGTTGATGTTGCAGGTGTCTGTAAAGATCTTTGGCGCGTGTTTAGGATCTGCTGAAACCTTGCTTTGCGGGATTCCTGTCGCCAGTCCTGCCGCCAGTTGTTTGACTGTTTGAACCAGGAGTGCCGCGCCAACCTCCTTCATCCTGTCGTGCAATTCACCAGCCGTCTCGCTCTCGCCGATCTCCATTTTTTCCTGGAGCAGGATATCGCCGGTGTCGATTTCCTGTTGCAGTTTGAATGTGGTTAGGCCGGTAATTTTTTCACCATTAATGATCGCCCAGTTGATCGGGGCGGCACCCCTGTAGTTGGGCAGGAGCGATGCGTGCAGGTTTACTGTTCCCATAGGGGGCATGTTCCAGACAAGTTCCGGTAGCATGCGAAATGCAACCACCAGTTGGAGGTCGGCCTTCAGCTCCTTGAGTTCCTGCAGGAATTCAGGGTTTTTCAACTTTTCAGGCTGCAGGATATGGAGGCCTTTCAACAGGGCATATTCCTTGACGGCGCTCTGTGAAAGTTTCATCCCCCGGCCTGCGGGTCTGTCAGGTGCCGTGATCACCCCAACGATATTGCACCCAGCGTTAACCAGGGCCTCAAGACTTGCTCTTGCGAATTCCGGGGTACCCAGGAATACGATACGTAGCGAACGAAAATCCATAGATAAATTTAATCAGCGTATAGTAGGTATTTCTTCCTGATATTTTTGAAAGCGGTGAGGTCGGTTTGCCACGACTTCCGGATCTCTGCTTCCGATTTGCCGGCGATCAGTTGTTCCATCAGGTCGCTGTTGCCTGCGAGTTTATTAAAGAAATGATCTTCTTTTTTTCCAGACTTGGCCAGGAGGAAGAACTTATCCTTCTCCGGAAAAAGTTTGTATGCCTGCAGCAGGTAAGCCAGTTGAATCTGGCCATTTAGTTTTTTCAGAATCTCGGTATTGGAACCCCGGAGGTTCCAGCCATAGCATAGCTGGTTTTTCAACTTGGGTTCTTTGGATCCGGCCGTTGACACAGGGGTAAACGCAAATAGATCCTTTGGCAGGGAAGGGTGGCCGAAGATCTGGAAAGGAGCTTCTGTGCCCCGTCCTTCACTCATGACTGTACCCTCGAAATAACAGGTACTGGGGTACCAGTAAATGGAACCCATGTCGGGCAGGTTAGGCGAGGGTTTCACCGGAAGCTGGTATTTCGACTGGTGGGTGTAGTTCTCACACTTGATCACCTGGAAATGAAAAGGGGTATCGGCGCTGTTGGAGGCCGTACGGTAATAATCATACTTTGCATTGGCTTTAGGGGAAAGCCATTTTTCGCCTGCGATCATCATTGCATATTCTCCAATGGTCATCCCATAAACAACAGGTACGGGCTGCATGCCCACAAAGGAACGGTAGGGGGCTTTCAACACAGGACCGTCTATATAAAATCCGTTGGGATTGGGGCGATCCAGTATCATCAAAGGTTTCCCGTTTGCGAGCGCGGCTTCTATGAATTCTTCCAGTGACGAGATGTAGGTATAGAAACGTACCCCTACGTCCTGTATGTCAAACAACAATACATCCACGTTCTTCAGGTCTTCGGCGGTAGGTTTTCTTTTGGATCCATACAGCGAGATCACCGGCAGTCCCGTTTTCTCATCGGTATAATTTCCAATTTTTTCTCCTGCATCAGCATTGCCCCTGAAACCATGTTCCGGACCAAAGATCACCGTGATATTTACACCCAGTTTCCTGAGTGTGTCCACTACATGGGTTTTGCCCACCATAGATGTGTGGTTGGCAAATATGCCCACCCGCTTGTTTTTCAGGAGGGGGACGTAAGTCTTGACACGACTGGCTCCTGGGGCTATTTCGGCGCTGGCGGGCGCCGACTTTTGCTGGGCCTTACATTCCGAAAAGGACGTAATGATGAGCAGCAAAAACAGGTATGAAGAGGTAATGAAAAATTTTGCCATATGTCAAATATCAGTAAAAAAGGGCATCTGAAAGGCTAAGATTTGTTACCTTGTCGGCCTATTCTTCCTCTATCTTTTCTTGAGTGACACAGGTTGCGGGATAAGGTCTAGCGGAGTAAATTTTAAATTAAATTATCATGCAAGCGAAAGAAGGTGATGTAGTACGTGTTCACTACACAGGACGATTAACAGATGGAACCTTATTTGATTCTTCCGAAGGAAGGGAGCCCCTTGAATTTACCATTGGCGCCGGCCAGATGATCAAGGGTTTCGACAGTGGCGTGCTGGGAATGGCAGTAGGCGAAAAAAAGACCCTGGAGATCGCACCCCAGGATGCTTATGGCGAGCGCGACGACGAAGCTGTGATCGAATTCCCATCTTCCAATATCCCTGAGGATATGAAACTGGAAACAGGAATGCAGCTTACCCTGCGTAACCAGTTCGGTCAGCCGATCCCGGTAGTTGTTCTGGAAGTCAGGGAAGATATAGTGGTGATGGACGCCAACCATTCACTTGCCGGGAAGGACCTGGTATTTGATGTGGAACTGGTGGAAATCATAGAAGCAGAAGGCTAATTATACAAAACCTTTATATTCCGGATCCCCGATTAAGATCGCGCATTGAAAATGTGATCTTAACC
>JBBAJN010000101.1:0-1432 GCA_040404045.1 Chitinophagaceae bacterium | reverse complement strand
ATCTTAACCGGGGTCCGGATTTTTTATTTACGGTTCAGGAACCATCCCAGCCAAAGGCCTGCCGCGCCCCACGAAACGATGGAATCGATAAATTCCTGCCAGATGCCCGGTGTTTTGAACCAGATGAAATTGGTGTAAGGGGCATTCAGGAAAACGATGAATCCAAGGAGGATGCTCGAGATGAAAATATTCGTGAAAGACGGCGTTCCCCCACGCGTCAGGATCCATACAAATAGAAATACGATCAGGATATTCACCAGCAAGCCCCTGATCATATTCATGCCCATAGCCTGTCCGCTCGTTTCCATTTTAGAATGCAGGTCAACGATGGCCCAATCCCGGCCCTCCATCTTACTCATTAAGGCCTGGTGTTCCTCGTTGGATACGCCTTCCGGGACGGTGGGGATCATGTAACGGCCTTCCGGGAGATTTGATTTCAGGAAACTGATAATGGTGTCCTGCCTGGGAGTATACTGCTGGGCAGGCCTGTGAAGGTCAAGGGCGGCATTGGACAGGAATTGCCAGAAAAAAATGATCATGGCTCCTACGATGGCTGCAATCAGACTCTTTTTCATGGTAGTTGTTTTTGGTTGTTGGTATAATATAGAAAGTTTTTGGTGTAGTACAAACCCGCCTTTAATTAATCTTTAATTTGCCCAAAAAAAACATGTTCAGCGGGTATTCATTTACGGTTGAGGAACGGTTCATACGATATGCCAGGATAGACACACAGTCCGATCCCCATTCTTCTGCCTTTCCCAGCACGGAGAAACAGAAAGACCTCAGCAGGCTGCTCGTCACCGAACTCAGGGACCTGGGTCTTGATGATGCATTGATGGATGCTAACGGATATGTATATGCGACAATACCCTCAAATGTGCCGCATCAGGTTCCCGTGATTTGTTTTTGCGCCCACGTGGATACTTCATCAGACAGCAGCGGGAGTGGTGTAAAGCCCATTGTCCACAGGAATTATAATGGTGATCCGATAATACTGCCGGATGACGAAACACAGGTGATCAGGACAGATGACCACCCTTACCTGGTGGAGAAGATCGGTGAGGATATTATTACCGCTTCAGGTACAACACTCCTGGGGGCCGATGATAAGGCCGGGGTCGCCGTCATTATGGACATGGCCCGTTTCCTGGTGACCAACCCGGACGTAAAACATGGTAAGATCAGGTTGCTCTTTACCCCGGATGAGGAGATCGGCAGGGGCGTGGATAAACTTGACATGAAGGAGCTGGGGGCCGACTATGGATATACGCTGGACGGCAGCGAACGGGGTTCACTGGAAGATGAAACTTTTTCCGCCGATGGTGCCACCGTAAGTTTTTACGGCATCAGTGCGCACCCTGGCTATGCCAAAGACAAACTCGTGAACGCGGTGAAAGTAGCTGCTGCCTTTATGGACGCGCTTCCCAAAGGT
>JBBAJN010000100.1:4535-11145 GCA_040404045.1 Chitinophagaceae bacterium | reverse complement strand
CCTCAGACGAAGGTGTTTTTTGTCTTCCGATTCGGCGTTGGTTACAGAGTGTTCGGTATAGAATGAGTTGAAGGTTTTTGCGAGCTGGTACACGTAGATCGCGATCACTGAAGGGTTGTGGTCAGCTACGGCCTGCTCGATCATCATGCTGAATTGTTCTAAGGACACCAATAACTCTTTCTCCAACGGGGTAAGGCCCGGCGAAAGTTCATAGGCTGCGGCAGGGGATTCTTTACGCAGGATCGACTTGATCCGCGCGTGGGTATACTGTATGAATGGACCGGTAAATCCGTGGAAGTCGATCGATTCTTCCGGGTTAAACACCATCTTTTTCTTAGGGTCCACGCGCAGCAGGAAAAACTTAAGGGCACCAAGGCCCAGAATATCGTAGAGTTCCGTCAATTCCTCCTCTGTAAAGTCCTTCACCTTGCCGAGCTCACGGGTATGGGCAGCCGAAATGTTGACCATCTCTTCCACCAGGTCGTCTGCATCCACTACGGTGCCCTCGCGGCTTTTCATTTTTCCTGTAGGCAGTTCCACCATGCCGTAGGAGAGGTGGTAGATACCATCGGCCGATGGCAGGCCCAGTTTCTGGCAGATCAGTCGGAGCACTTTGAAATGGTAGTTCTGTTCATCACCCACCACATAAATGCTTTCGTCGCATTTGTATTCATTGAATTTATCGATCGCCAACCCGATGTCCTGCGTGATGTAAACGGCAGTGCCATCGCGGCGTTGTACAATTTTTTCATCAAGGCCGTCGGCGGTCAGGTCTATCCACACGCTGCCATCGTCCTTTTTAAAGAAGACCTCTTTCTGAAGCCCAATATCAACCATCTTCTTACCCAGCAGGTAGGTCTCGCTTTCGTAATACATGCGGTCAAAATCCGAGCCTATGCGTTTGTAGGTGGTGTCGAAGCCTTCATATACCCAGCCATTCATGTCTTTCCAGATGGCCATGATATCCGGGTCGCCGGCTTCCCAACCCACCAGCATTTCCTGCGCGGCTTTCATGATGGGGGCTTCTTTCTCAGCGGTATCCTTATCCATGCCGCTGGCGATCAGTTCATCGATCTCCTTCTTGTATTCATTGTTGAACCGTACATAATAATCTCCAACAAAATGATCTCCTTTCTTGCCCGCAGACTCCGGAGTTTCACCATTGCCAAACCATTTCCACGCGATCATGCTCTTGCAGATATGAATTCCCCGGTCGTTCACAATACAGGTCTTCACCACTTCATGCCCGCCCGCTTTCAGTATCTCGGCAATGCTCCAGCCCAGGAAATTATTCCTGAGGTGGCCGAGGTGCAGGGGTTTGTTGGTATTGGGTGATGAGTACTCCACCATCACCTTGTGAGGTTTGGGCGGAAGCAGGCCGAACCTGGGATCGTTGTAGCTACTTTTCAGGATACCTGTCCAGTAATCTTCCGTAATAGTAAAATTCAGGAAGCCTTTGATGATGTTATATTCCTGGAAGACTTTGGGTTCATTGGCCACGAGGAAATCGCCCAGTTCCGCACCAAGGGTATCCGGACTTTTCTTCAGTGACTTGACCAGGGAAAACAAAACAACGGTATAATCCCCTTCAAATTCGGGCTTGGTCTGGTTGATCTGGAAACTGGAGCCCTCGGCCTGTTCCCCATACAAACTCATCAATGCCCCGTTCACAGATTCCCTGATTTTAGTAACGATCATCTTTCAAAAGCTTAACTTGTTGTCGGTAAATGTTGGCAAATGTACGATACAACCCGCTTATCCCTGATCCTGCTTTTTGGGGCCGCTGTATTGGTCCTTCGATGCACCTCAAGTTCAAAAACCATGGGCGTTCCTGATTTTGACAAACAGGGGCATCGGGGCTGCAGGGGACTCATGCCTGAGAATACCATTCCGGCCATGATCAGGGCCATTGACCTGGGTGTAACCACCATTGAGATGGATGTGGTGATCAGTAAAGACCGGAAAGTGGTGCTGTCCCATGATCCCCGGTTCAGCAGCGAGATCTCCACCCGTCCGGGAGGAAAACCCCTTTCCGCCAGCGAGGAGAAGAACCATGTGTTATACCAGATGGACTATCAGGAGATCCGCATGTGGGATGTGGGAATGAAACCCGTTTTGAGATTTCCGAAACAGCAGAAGATGAAAGCGTATAAACCCCTGTTGGAGGAGTTGATTGATTCAGTGGAGTCATATATCCGGACCAAGGGGCTCAAGCCCGTTCAATACAATATTGAGACGAAATGCAGCCCATCTGGCGATGGCGTGCTACATCCCGGCCCTGGGGAGTTCACCGACCTGCTGATGGAGGTGATCAACCGGAAGGGGATTGGGAAAAGAACCATTGTACAGTCGTTCGATGAACGCACCCTGCAGGTGATGCATAAGAAATATTCCCGCATTCGTACATCATACCTGATTGAAGGTACCGAGACCAATACCGTTGAACAGAACCTGGCTAAACTCGGATTCAGGCCGGATATATACAGTCCTGAATACCGGCTTGTTACACCTGAAATGGTTCAGTACTGCCGGTCAAACGGGATGAAACTGATCGTGTGGACGGTCAACGATCGAGAACAGATCAGGAAACAAAAAGAACTGGGCGTGGATGGGATCATTTCAGATTATCCCGATCTGTTTAACCAGTAAACTCTACCTTTGCCGCCCAACACTCCTTTTCCATGCAGTTGATCGAAGTAAATGATAAAGCCTCGCAAAAGGCTTTTCTGGACGTGGCCCGTGTGCTCTACAAGAATGATCCCGTTTGGGTCTGCCCCCTTGATAATGACATCGAATCCATTTTTGACCCTGCCCGGAATAATTTCCACCAATTTGGGGAATGTACCCGTTGGATCCTGAGGGATGATTCAGGGGCGTTGATCGGGCGGATCGCAGCATTCATCAACAGGAAGAAGGCCTTCAATTTCGAACAGCCTACCGGGGGGTGCGGATTTTTTGAGTGCGTCAATGACCAGAAGGCTGCAAACCTGTTATTCGATGCCGCGCGGAACTGGCTTTCGGAAAGGGGCATGAAGGCCATGGACGGACCGGTGAATTTTGGTGAAAATGATATGTGGTGGGGCTTGCTGGTGGAAGGATTCACGAGCCCTTACTATGGGATGAACTATAATCCCGCCTACTATAAGCCGTTGTTTGAAAACTATGGATTCAAGGTACTGTACGAACAGATCTCTAATAAGCTGATCCGGGCAAACCCTTTCCCTGAAAGGTTTACGAAGATCGCGGAGTGGGTCACAAAAAAACAGGGGGTCACATTGGAACACCTGAGGATCAGTAATCTCCAGAAATATGCCATGGATTTCAAAGAGATCTACAACGATGCATGGACAGACTTCGAGAATTTTACACCCATTTCTGATGCTACCATCATGGAGTCGTTTGAAAAAATGAAACCCATTGTGGATGAGAACCTGATCTGGTTTGCTTATGTGGACGGATCGCCTGCATCTTTTGTGGTCATTCTTCCCGATACCAATGAGTTGATCCGCGGTTTAAACGGCAAGCTGGATCTGATAGGTAAATTGCGTTTCCTCTGGAATAAGCATGTGGTGAAAAATAAGCGGATGCGCGCAGTGATCATGGGAACGAAAAAGAAATACCAGCGTTTTGGTCTTGAGTCAGCATTGTTCATCCGCCTCAAGGAATATACCGAGCCACCCAATCACTATAAGGAACTTGAATTGTCGTGGGTTGGCGATTTCAACAAACAAATGCTTGCCATTCACGAAGCTACCGGGGCCACTTTCGCAAAGAAGCATATCACGTACAGGTACATTTTCCGCTGATTTATTATCTTTGCTGCCTCGTATTGGTACAGATCATCAACAATATCATTGATTTTTTCTATCCTCCTTTCCGTTCCCTGATGGACAGGAAAACTTTTCGTTACCTCGCCTGCGGCGGTGGAAACACCTTACTGGATATTGTATTGTATTTTGTCTGTTACAATTTTGTATTGGACAAGAAGGTGGTGCATTTGCCTTACCTGTCGATCAGTCCGCACATCGGAGCCTTCATTATTGCCTTTATGATCACTTTCCCCATTGGTTTTATGCTGATGCGCCATGTGGTGTTCCATGATTCGGTGTTGAGGGGTAGGGTTCAACTGGTTCGTTATATCATGATGGTGGCCGTTTGTATCCTGCTTAATTACATATTCCTGAAACTGTTTGTTGAGCAGTTTCATTTTTACCCCACTGTCGCAAAAATTTTGACTACCGTGATCGTGGTGGTGTTCAGTTATCTTACCCAGCGGCATTTTACGTTTAAGGCGGCTAAGGAATTGGCGGACTAGGGATTGGCTAATTTACTAATTGGCTAATTTGCTAATTAAACCTTCCTTCAAATTCTAAAATCTCCATTTATGGCGAAGGCAAAGAAATCTTTATCGGCAGCGCAGCGTGATGAATTACTTCAAACCCTGAAAAACCGTTTTGAGAAAAACATGAAGCGACACGCGGGCATCGAGTGGGGGAGTGTGGAGAAAAGACTGGCTAGCCAGGGTGATAAGTTATGGACGCTGCATGAAATGGAGCGAACGGGCGGTGAACCCGATGTGGTGGAATTTGATAAGGGCAGCGGGGAATACATTTTTTACGATTGTTCTCCTGAAACGCCAAAGGAGCGAAGAAGTCTTTGTTACGACCGTAAGGCGTTGGATGCGAGGAAAGAAGCGAAGCCCGCTAATTCCGCGTTGGACATGGCAGACGAGATAGGCGTTGAAATGCTCACTGAGGAGCAATATCGCGCCCTGCAGCAGTTTGGCCCTTTTGATACGAAAACCTCCAGCTGGTTGAAAACACCACCCGAGATCAGAAAACTGGGTGGTTCTATTTTTGGGGATTACCGCTACGGCACCGTCTTCATATACCACAACGGCGCTTCTTCCTATTATGCTTCGCGTAGCTTTCGGGGTGCGGTGAGGGTTTAGGATTCGAACGGAAGAAAATATTATCTTCCATCCATGAAGACATGGATAGGTTTCATCGCATTTATTGCATTATCCCTGGGCCAACAGGCGGTTGCCCAGAAAGGGGAGTCCAACCCTATGAAACTGTGGTTTGATGAGCCTGCAAAGATCTGGGAAGAGGCCCTTCCCATCGGTAACGGATTTTTGGGTGCTATGGTCTTTGGCAATCCCGCGGAAGAACACCTTCAATTGAATCATACCGAATTTTGGGCGGGAAGTCCTTACAATAATGCCAATCCAAACGGTGGCCCACAAGCGCTCGCCGAGATCAGGAAACTGATCGACGATGGTCAGTATGGAGCGGCCGATAAAATGGCCAATAAGAACTTCATTGCAGAAAAGCTTCATGGTATGCCTTACCAGCCAGTAGGCGACTTAAAGCTTTCATTTCAGGAACATGGTGGGTACAGCGATCTTCGGCGAAGCCTCGATATCAGTAAGGCCATTGCCACCATCAACTATACATCTAACGGTGTACGCTACACGCGCACCGTGTTTTCCTCATTTACTGATCATGTGATCGTTGTTCATTTAACGGCCGACAAGCCTGGTAAGATCAGCTTCACAGCTTCTCTGACTACGGAGCAGAAGGGTACTGTGACGGCTCCTGACAACAACCGACTTGAATTGTCGGCCATCGGCCCTGACAAGAACGGATTACCGGGCATGATCAAGGTGCAGACCAATGTGGTGGTTAAGAATGAAGGCGGCACCATTCAGCGCCAGGGCAAAGACCTGCAGGTTCAGGATGCAAACAGTGTATTGATCTATCTTTCCATGGCCACTAATTTCCGGGATTATCAGAACCTGACTGGGGATGCCGTTGCCCTGGCCAGCCAGGCGCTGGTGAAGGCACAGAGAAGATCGTATAGCAACGCTGTTACGGAACATGAGCGTGTCTACCAGAAATACTTTAACCGTGTAGTCCTTGACCTGGGCACTACAGAAGCAGCGTACCTCCCCACCAATAAAAGGCTCGAGCATTTCAATAACGGGAAAGATCCGCAACTGGTCAGTTTGTATTTTCAATTTGGTCGGTACCTGCTGATTTGCTCGTCGCAACCCGGCGGTCAGCCTGCAAATCTTCAGGGCATTTGGAATCCACATACGGATCCGCCTTGGGGAAGTAAATACACCACCAACATCAATGCCGAGATGAACTATTGGCCGGCGGAGTTGACCAATCTGGCTGAGATGCACCAGCCCCTGATCGATATGGTAAAGGACCTGACCACAAGTGGTCAGTCCACGGCAAAGATCTTGTACGGTGCAAAAGGCTGGGTACTTCACCACAACACAGATATCTGGAGGATGACCGGTCCAATCGACGGCCCATGGGGACTTTGGCCAACGGGGAATGCCTGGTTATGCCAGCATCTCTGGGAGCGTTACCTGTACAGTGGTGATAAGGAATACCTTCGTTCCATTTATACCTCGCTACGCGGGGCGAGTACCTTCTTCATGGACGTGTTGTATAAGGATCCGGTCACGGGCTGGTGGGTGGTGTCCCCATCAGCGTCTCCGGAAAACGCGCACCAGGGCTTTAGCCTGGCAGCAGGAACCACTATGGACAACCAGATGGTATCAGCGTTATTTCATAAAACCATCAAAGCCGCTTCA
>JBBAJN010000100.1:2460-4525 GCA_040404045.1 Chitinophagaceae bacterium | reverse complement strand
CTTCAATCCTTGGCGTCGACGCCACATTTGCCGGCGAAATGAAAACCAAACTGCAGCAGATGGCACCCATGCAGATCGGAAAGCATAACCAGTTGCAGGAATGGTTGATCGACTGGGATGACCCCAACGATAAACACCGACATATATCACATTTGTGGGGACTCTATCCCGGCAACCAGATCTCGCCCTACAGAACGCCCGAGCTCTTTGAGGCTGCCAGAACATCACTGGTCTACCGGGGCGATGTATCTACGGGTTGGTCCATGGGTTGGAAGGTCAACTGTTGGGCACGCTTTTTAGACGGGGATCATGCATATAAGATGATCACGGATCAATTGAGCCCGGTCAGCCGGAATAAGGATGCGGGAGGCACTTACCCGAATTTGTTCGATGCGCACCCGCCATTCCAGATCGATGGAAATTTCGGGTGTACAGCCGGCATCGCGGAGATGTTGATGCAGTCGCACGACGGCGCGATTCATATTCTGCCAGCCTTGCCATCGGCCTGGAAGCATGGAAGTATTAAGGGCCTGAGGGCAAGGGGTGGTTTTGAAGTGGATATGCGGTGGGAAGATGGTCGTATCAGGGAACTCAGGATCATTTCCAGACTGGGCGGCAATTGCCGGATCAGGAGCTACCAGGAACTTACCCTGGCGGGTGCCCAAAAAGCCGTGCAAGGAGCAAACCCGTTGAACGCATTCCTCGAGGTTGACCCGGTCAAAGCGCCGCTGATCTCAAAACAGGCCTCACCCGGAAAACCCGTTTTAAAGCCCGTAGTTGAATATGACCTCCCTACAAAGGCAGGGAAAACTTATTCTTTTTCATTTTAACGTACCAGGTAAACGAACAGCATGGAACAGTATGATGTAGTGATCGTGGGCGCAGGTCCCATTGGAATAGCAACGGGTATAGCCTGCCAGAAACATAAGCTGTCGCACGTAGTGATCGACAAGGGAACGCTGGTCAATTCTATATTCAATTACCCGTTGAACATGACTTTTTTTTCTACGTCGGATAAACTGGAGATTGGCGATGTCCCTTTCATCTCCCATAATGCCAAGCCCACGCGTGATGAGGCGCTGGAGTATTTCAGGAGGGTCGCCCGGCACTGGAAGATCAATACCCGGCTCTTCGAGAATGTGGAAGCTGTTACCAGTAAAGATGATGGATTCACGGTGCGCACCAGCAAAGGGGTTTACCATGGTAAAGCCGTGGTGATCTCCACTGGTTTTTACGATGTCCCCAACCTGATGAATATCCCCGGTGAGAAATTATCCAAGGTGCATCACTATTATAAGGAGCCGCATTTGTATTACGACCAGAAAGTGGTGGTGGTGGGTGCTGCCAATTCTGCCGTTGATGTGGCATTGGAAACTTTTCGAAAGGGGGCCGATGTAACCATGGTGATCCGCGAGAGTGCGATCCAGGACAATGTGAAATACTGGGTGAAGCCGGATATTGAGAACCGGATCAAGGAAGGTTCCATCAAAGCCTATTTCAATTCCGAGTTGAAAGAGGTTCGCGAAAATGAGGTAGATATAACCACGCTGGAAGGTGTGACCACCATCGAAAATGATTTCGTGCTGGCCATGACGGGCTACAAGCCTGATTTCAGCTTCCTCAAGAGTATAGGGGTGGACATGGTGTTGGATGGTGAAGCCCTGGTACCCAGTCATTCCCCCGAAACACTCGAGACCAACGTACCGGGCATCTTCCTGGCCGGGGTCATTTGCGGGGGCACGGTCACCAATAAATGGTTCATTGAGAACAGCCGGGAACACGCCGACCGGGTAGTTCAGCAGATCCGCCAGCGGGTAAACCCCGGCCAGTCATAGGGCATATCGTCAGCCAGAACCGCTATTTCTGCCCATTCCACGCCTGCCTGACCACCTGGATAGCTGAATGCTGACATTTTAGCATATAGGCCCCTGTCGGCATATTAGTTGATAGCTATACTGCATAAATTCAAGTAAATCATGGGAAAAATTATCGGAATCGACCTCGGAACAACCAACAGCTGCGTAGCGGTCATGGAAGGCAATGAACCGACGGTAATTGCAAACGA
>JBBAJN010000100.1:0-2450 GCA_040404045.1 Chitinophagaceae bacterium | reverse complement strand
GATGAAGGCCGTAGGACTACGCCTTCAGTGGTGGCATTCCTTAAGAATGGTGAGCGCAAAGTAGGGGATCCCGCCAAACGCCAGGCGATTACAAACCCCGTAAATACCATCATGAGCGTAAAGCGTTTCATGGGCCGCAGGCACGATGAGGTGTCTGAGGAGATGCAGCACTGGAGCTATAAAGTGGTCAAAGGTGACAATAATACAGTTCGTATTGACATAGACGGCAGGATGTATACCCCCCAGGAGATCAGCGCCATGATCCTTCAGAAAATGAAGAAAGTGGCCGAAGATTATCTTGGGCAGGAGGTGACTGAAGCGGTTGTTACCGTGCCGGCCTATTTCAACGACGCGCAGCGCCAGGCTACTAAGGAAGCCGGTGAGATCGCTGGCCTGAATGTCAGGCGGATCATCAACGAACCTACAGCGGCTGCGCTGGCTTATGGGCTCGACAAGAAAATGCAAGATTCGAAGATCGCCGTATTCGACCTTGGTGGTGGTACTTTCGATATCTCCGTACTCGAACTGGGTGATGGCGTATTCGAAGTAAAATCTACCAACGGTGATACCCACCTCGGTGGTGACGACTTCGATAAGGTGATCATGGACTGGATCGCAGAAGAATTCAGGAAAGAAGAAAATGTGGACCTGAGGAAAGACCCCATGGCCCTGCAGCGTTTGAAAGAAGCTTCAGAGAAAGCCAAGGTGGAACTGTCTTCATCTTCAGAGACTGAGATCAACCTGCCATATATCACAGCGATCGATGGTGTGCCCAAACACCTGGTAAAAAAACTTTCCCGCGCGAAGTTCGAGCAACTGGCAGACAACCTGTTTGAGCGTTGCCTGAAGCCTTGCGAGAAAGCCTTGAAAGATGCCGGAATGGATGCTTCCCAGATCGATGAAGTGATCCTGGTGGGTGGTTCGTCAAGGATCCCTAAAGTGCAGGAGATCGTAGAGAAATTCTTTGGCAAGAAGCCAAACAAGAGTGTGAATCCTGATGAGGCAGTTGCTATCGGCGCAGGGGTTCAGGGTGCGGTATTGACTGGTGAAGTGAAAGATGTATTGCTGCTGGACGTAACACCGCTAAGCCTGGGTATTGAAACCCTGGGTGGTGTTATGACCGCGCTGATCCCGTCAAATACAACCATTCCTACACGCAAGTCAGAAACGTTCTCAACAGCGTCTGACAACCAGCCTGGGGTGCAGATCCATGTATTGCAGGGAGAAAGGCCTATGGCGAGTCATAATAAGACCCTGGGTATCTTCAACCTTGATAATATTCCACCAGCCCCTCGCGGTATGCCCCAGATCGAGGTAACCTTCGATATCGATGCGAACGGTATCCTGAACGTAAGCGCGAAAGACAAGGGCACGGGTAAGGAGCAGAAGATCCGCATCGAAGCGGGCAGTGGCCTGACCAAGGAAGAGATCGAGAAAATGAAGAATGAAGCCAAGGCAAACGAGGCTACAGATAAAGCAGAACGTGAGCGTATTGAAACGCTGAACGCAGCAGACGGACTGATCTTCCAAACCGAGAAGCAGTTGAAGGAGTTTGGTGATAAGGTTCCGGCTGATAAGAAAGCGCCAATTGAAGCGGCACTGAACGGGTTGAAAGAAGCCCACAAGCAGCAGGACCTCGCAGCGGTGGAAACACAGACCAAGGCTTTGAATGAAGCCTGGATGGCTGCCAGCTCTGAGATGTACAATGCAACCCAGGGTGCTCCAGGTGCAGAACAGGCCGGCGCGAGTGCAGGTGCCCAGCAGCCCGGTGGGCCTTCAGAGAATGTCACTGATGCAGAGTTTGAGGAAGTGAAGTAAAATGTGTTCGTATATTTTTTCTAAGCCCGGCGAAAGCCGGGCTTTTTTGGTTTAAACAAGAGTAGATTAATACTTATGTCGCTAGCGTTTGCATGGACTGCAATCGGTATCACAGATGAATGCCCATGGTTTACCACATATCGAATATTGATATTAGGACCATGTCCAACCGCACCAGATCTGATCCACCGGGTTGTAACTCAGGCCTTCAGACGTTTCCACCATTTTCGCCGGGTCAGGATGACAACAAGGGACATGAGCAAGACCACAACGGCCAGTATGAAAAGCTGTCCACCGTCGTTCTGGGATTCAATGCCAATAACGAACAAATGGGAGCCTATCGCACCGCACATCAGTTCGAAGCTCAACAGGGCACCCCATAAAGCGGTGGCAGGGAAAATGATGAGTAAGCCAGCGATCAGCTCCCTGATGCCCGTTCCAATTCTTCCCCAGGGTTCAACCCCCAGTTTGGTGAACAGCACCACAGATTCCTCGTGCCCGGTGAATTTGAAATACAGTGTTTGCAGCAGGATGATGGCAATGGCCAACCTGAGTATCCAGTCAATCCATTTTTACGTGTAGTGACATTATAAACAGGGAAAATATTAACTTAATCCCATGACGAAGGCAAT
>JBBAJN010000099.1:0-11230 GCA_040404045.1 Chitinophagaceae bacterium | reverse complement strand
GCCGAATTTGCAGATATAATTCAGCACATCGCTGATGGTCCATTCCTGGTTCACGGCCAGGTAGTCGGGTGTCATCAGCCTGCCCACACTGCCTTCAGGGTAGCCGAGCAGGGCAAGGGTGATCCTTCGTTCTTCTGGCTCAAGCATTTTAAGCAGTTCCCTGACCACCTCCACAGGGAGTTCTTCGAGGAAAGCGGTTCTGTCGTCTGCCGGCAGGGCGTTGAGCAGTTCGGCGGTTTTCAGCGGGGGAAGGC
The DNA here is from genome assembly GCA_040404045.1 of Chitinophagaceae bacterium. GTDB lineage: Bacteria > Bacteroidota > Bacteroidia > Chitinophagales > Chitinophagaceae > Pollutibacter. The sequence continues at coordinate 10,976 of JBBAJN010000099.1, read as the reverse complement.
CCTGGATGATCCTTTTCTGGCCCGGGAAATCAAGGATCTTGAAGGTGCTTGCTGCCCGGTTGGTGGACAGGGAAGCAATGATCTGGACAGCATATTCTTCGTAGTCGTTGATCAGGTCGCATACGTCGCTGATATTCTGGCTGTTCAGGAATTCCTGGATCTCCAGTTTGTCATCCCGGGAGATGACCTCTTCGAACTGATCTTGCATGCTGAGGTTGTCCAGTTCCATAACAGCTGTTTCTACTAATTTGTAAAAATACTTTATTTGTCAGAGCTTGCTTATATGATACTTCCATCATTATTTATTGCCGGAACACGGGAAAAGGGCCGGGGCGTGTTCACGGCTGAAGATATCGCAAAAAAAACGGTGATCGAGATGTCGCCGGTCATTGTGATGCCCAAGAACGAGCGGGTGCTGATCGACAAGACCCTGTTGTATTATTATATTTTTGAATGGGGCCCCAAGCGCGACAAATGCTGTATGGCGCTGGGCTATGTGCCCATGTATAATCATTCCTACAATTCCAATTGTGAATACGAAATGGATTATGACCATGAGTACATGGTGATCAGGACGGTGAGGGCGGTGAAGGCGGGTGAAGAACTGACCATTAACTACAATGGGAAATGGAATGACCAGACCAAAATGTGGTTTGACGTAAAAGATTGATCAGGCGTATTTCTTCAGGATGCCCACCACCTGGTCCCGGTAATGTCCACCAAACAGGAGCAGGTGCGCGATGAGGTGATAGAGTTGGAAAATGTCCAGCCTGTCATGGTGACCAGGCTGTAAGGGAAAGGCTTCCTCATAGGCCTGGTAAAACTTTTCGTCGAATCCTCCAAAGAGCCTTGTAATGGCGAGGTCCATTTCCCGGTGACCGTAATATGCGGACGGGTCGAATATGGCCGCATGTCCGGTTTCGTGTACCACAAAATTTCCTTTCCAAAGGTCGCCGTGCAGCAGGGCGGGGTTTTCTTCGGGTATCAGACTGGAAAGACGTGCACAGAACTGTTCCGCGAGTGCTACGTTTGCGGCATCCAGCATTTTATTTTTTTCAGCCTTGTAGATCAGTGGCATGATCCGCTGGTTGGCGTAGAATTCGTGCCAGGTTTGCTTGTCAGCATTAGCCTGGTGCAGTTTACCAATGTAGTTGTCGAAGTCGAGTCCAAACATCGGGCGGGTATGCTGGTGGAGGGCAGCCATCGATCTCCCAAATACTTCCCAGAAATCCGGTTCCATTTGACCTGCTTCGAGGTATTCCATGACCAGGTAGATCTGTTGGTGGAATTTCCCGTCGAACAGTGGCCGTGGAACTTTTAGTGCGCCCGCATTGGCGAGGGTCACAAGGCCTTTTGCTTCTTTTTCAAAAAAGTCCAGTCCGAACAGCGCGGCATTGATCTTTATGAAGTATTTCCCTTTGTTGGTATGGAGGATGCAGGTTTGGCTGATATCGCCGCCGGGGACAGCATCTGCATGGTTAATGAGAACCGGCTCGTCAAAGAAACGGGTGAAGCATTCGTTGAGGTGCTGCTGGAAATTCTGATTAAACAACATAGCTGGTCAGGATTGTGCTAAAGGTAATCATTGTTGATTACTCTTTTTGATCATCTCCAGTTGTTCGTTGAGATATTCACGGGTATACCAATTCCCGTTTTTCATGACCCCGTGGATTTTTTGGGTGTTCTCAATAGATTCAAGCGGATTGGCATCGAGCAGGATGAGATCGGCCAGTGCGCCCACCCGGATTATACCTACATCGTCCCTTTTCAGGAACCGCCCGACATTGAAGGTGCCTGTTTTTAACGCTTCATAAGGGGTGAGACCGGCATCTTCATAATATTTCAGCTCCTGGTGGGTGGAAAATCCCGGTACGTCGAAGACCTGGGGCGCATCGGAACCCAGCAGTATGCCTACGTTGCTGTTATTCATAGACCTGATCAGTTTCTTTCTAAGGTCCATGAAACGGATCATTTTTTCGTGGTCGTATTGTTCATTCGACATCAGGTTTTTCTTACTCTGCACCCAGCCATTTAGGGTTCTTTTGTCCATGTAGACCATTTCGGGCTCGGCAGCCAGTTCTTCGGCTGTGCGTAAGGGTGAAAACCAGCGTTGTGAAAGTGCTTCTGTAGGCACTACCCAAATGTTGTTTTTCCTGAGGGCCGTCATGAGGGCCGGAATTTTGGAGGTATCGGCATGATCAGCAATGAACATCGCAAAAAGGCCGATGGAGTCTTCACGCATATGTTCTATCCCGGGCACCAGGGCCTCGATGAATCCGTCCATATGGTCAATGCTGGCATAGCCGGAGGAAATGGCCAGCCAAACCCCCACGTTAAATGAAACGTGGCCTGCGAATGGTATTCCTGCCTCATAGGCGGCCTTGGTTATGGCAATGAATTTTTCTTTGCTTAGCCCAGGATGCAATTTCAGGAAATCGTAGCCCATCTTTTTTTGTTCATGCACCATTAGGGCTCCATCGGCGGGAGAAGCGACGGAGTTCCCGTTTAGGGAGGGGCCTGATGTGATGATGGTGGGGCCGGGGATGCTTCCGTCAGCCACTTTTTTCCGGAGTTCAAGGTGCACTGGGTGGCCGAGCATGCCCCTGATGGTGGTGACTCCATTGGCGAGGAAAAGGGTCAGCACTTTTTTCATGGGTTCGATATCGTTCACCGGGGGAATATGTGCATGCATTTCACCCAGGCCGGGCATGAGGAATTTCCCTTTGCCATCGATCACCGTGCCGGTGATTTTTTTGTTGGAACTGGGCTTGATCGATTGTATCCTGCCGTTCCGGATGACCACGGTTTGGTCGCGGATCAGTTTTTCCTTATTCATGGGAAGAATATCCACGTGTATAAACACGATATCCTTTTCCTGTTGTGCTGATAGCGCCAGGGGGAACAACATGGTGATGCAGATGGAGAGAAATGCCCTCATATGCGTAAACATGTTTATAAGTTAATTCTTTTTTACCAGACTTTCAATCCGCGGACCATCTGAACAAAGCTTACCTGGTTAGGTCAGTAAGGTCGGGCCCCATAAAGGGTGGCCTTGGGGGAAGGAGGCTTCAACGGAGATCCCAAAACCAGGGGTGATAGTTTGGACTTGTGGGGAAAAAAACATCGGATCATGTTGTTTTAAACAAGGAGCAATGAATCCCTTGTATTTACTTGCGTATTGATCAGGCTATACAGTTGAAGGGACGTTAAGCAGGATGCCTTACATTTGGCGTTAGTTATCATTTAAAAACGAACGCTATGTCAGGTCAGGATGTTTTTCAGTCGCCCGATTATTTTGCCCTCGATGAATTGTTGTCTGATGAGCAGAAGATGGTGCGTGATTCGGTCAGGGATTATGTCAAGAAAGAGATCTCGCCGATCATTGAGGACTATGCGCAGAAAGCGGAATTCCCCGTGCAGATCGTAAAGCAGTTGGGTGACATGGGCTGTTTTGGGCCAACGGTACCTGTGGAGTATGGTGGTGGTGGTTTGGACTATATCAGTTATGGCCTGATGATGCAGGAGTTGGAGCGCGGAGACAGTGGGGTGAGGTCTACAGCGTCGGTGCAGGGTTCACTGGTGATGTTTCCGATCTATGCGTATGGGAGCGAGGAACAAAAAAGGAAGTATTTGCCGAAGTTGGGAAGTGGCGAGTGGCTGGGTTGCTTCGGGCTGACGGAGCCGGATCATGGGAGTAATCCTGCCGGTATGCTGAGTCATTTCACGGATGCGGGCGACCACGTGATATTGAATGGAAGCAAAATGTGGATCAGTAACGCTCCCTATTCCCAGGTGGCCGTGGTGTGGGCAAAGAATGAGGCGGGCGAAGTGCAGGGGTTGATCCTCGAGCGGGGCATGGAAGGATTTACCACCCCCACTACAAAGGGTAAGTGGAGCCTGAGGGCTTCGGCAACGGGTGAACTGGTTTTTGATCATGTAAAAGTGCCTAAGGAAAATATACTTCCCGGCGTGAAGGGTTTGAAAGGGCCGCTCAGTTGCCTGTCGAAAGCCAGGTTTGGAATTGCCTGGGGTGCCCTGGGCGCCGCGATGGACTGTTATGATACAGCGCTGAGATACTCGAAGGAAAGGGAGCAGTTCGGCAAGCCTATCGGGGCGTTTCAGTTGCAACAGAAGAAGCTTGCTGAAATGATCACTGAGATCACCAAGGGGCAGCTGTTGAACTGGAGGCTGGGTGTGCTGATGAATGAAGGTAAGGCCACGCCCCAGCAGGTGAGTATGGCCAAGCGTAATGCGTGTGAAGTAGCCGCCAATATCTGCAGGGATGCCCGGCAAATGCTGGGCGGGATGGGTATTACTGGCGAGTACCCGGTGATGAGGCATATGATGAATCTTGAGAGTGTGATCACCTACGAGGGAACACATGATATTCATCTGCTGATCACAGGTATGGACGTAACCGGCTTCAACGCTTTTGGATAAAATGGAAACGATGCCAAATGAGAATATTCTTTATCGGATTTATGGGTTCAGGGAAGTCGACCTGGGGGCGACTCATTGCAGAGCAGTTGGGTAAACCTTTTTTTGACCTTGATGATATTATTGAAAAACGGGTTAATATGAAAATCAATGATATCTTTGATAAGAAAGGTGAAAGCTATTTCCGTAAGATCGAAGGCGTGTGTTTGAGGGAGCTGTATGAGGTGGACGACTTTATCCTGGCGTGTGGGGGCGGAGCGCCCTGCTACTTTGACAATATGGCGTTAATGAATTCCATGGGTATCACTGTTTGGATGAATACCCCCAAGCAGGTCATGGCCACAAGGCTGGTGGAGGAAGCGGAACACAGACCCCTGGTAAGGGGCATGTCTCCGGGAAAGTTACAGGAGTTCATAGACGATAAACTCGAAGAAAGGTTACAGTATTATAGCCAGGCGCAGCTCGTGATCGATCCTACTGCTATCACCCCCAATGAACTGATCAACCAACTGCGAGAACATGCATAGAGTTTACCTCAAGATCGGCGCTTTCATCGGAGCATTCAGTGTATTGCTCGGTGCTTTCGCCGCCCACCAATTGAAACCCAAACTGTCCCCCGATGTGTTCGCCACCTTCCAGACCGGCGTCACTTACCAGTTCTATCATGGTCTGGCTCTTCTGATCACCGGAATCCTCCTCAAGAGATATCCAAACGATTGGATGATATGGGCGGGAAGGATGTTTGTAACAGGCATTATTTTGTTCAGTGGATCCCTGTATCTGCTGGCGCTATTGAAATCCATCAAGGATATCGGATTGGGAGGTTTTGGCCTCATCACTCCAGTGGGTGGATTATTCCTGGTAGCTGGCTGGGTCTGCCTGATGGTTGGCGTGCCGGCCAATAAACCTGTTGGCAAAAGTTAGTTCATTGGGCTTAAAAAATCTTAGGTTTGCATCGATATGGCGAACCGTTTAAAAACCGTCAAAAAGAATTCTGATCCGGGACAACTGACTACCGAAAAAGAAGAGAAAGTGGTATTGCGTGATGTGGTAAGGGATGAGCGCACACACAAGATCACGGGAGCCTTGCTGCTCATGCTTTGCTTTTTTTTCCTGGTGGCATTTACCTCATATCTGTTCACCTGGAAGGAGGATCAGGATAAGGTTTTTCAGCATGGTATCTCAATCCTGGCGCCTAACGAGTATCCGATCGCTAACCTGTTGGGTGCCTTTGGTGCTTATATCTCCCATTTATTTTTTTTTAAGGGGTTCGGCGTTGCTTCCTACCTGTTCTGCTCTTTCCTTTTTGTCGCGGGCATTAACCTGCTCTTCAACAGGAGGATTTTTTCTATTCCAAGGAACATTAAATACCTCGTTTCAGGCCTGATCATTTTCAGCCTGAGTTTTGCATTTGTATTCCGCGGTAGTGATTTTCACTTCGGTGGGGAAGTGGGCAACCAGTTGAGTAAATGGTGTACTGGCCTTATTGGCAATCTGGGCACAGGCGTGCTGATACTTGTTGCATTCTTTTCCTATATGATCTGGAGGGTCAACCCAGTATTTAAGGTACCATCCCTCAAAATGCCAGAGCGAAAGGCGCCGATCGTTGATGAAGAGGTTGAGGAAGTTTCTGAAGCAGATGAAGAAGAGTTGGTTCCTGTTAAAGGGAACCGGCTTAAAAAAACTAAGCAGCCCATTGTATTGGCTCCCGGGCCCGAAGAAGATAGTGGGCCGGCCATACAACTGGTTGAAAAGCCGGAACCCCCATTGGTCAAGGTGGAACCTTTGCCTGAGCCTGAGCCTGAACCGCTGCCGGAGCCTACCCACTCCCGGTATATGCCCAAGCCCAAACCTTCAGACGGATTGGAATTGGAGATCAAAACCATTCAGCCGGAGGAGGAAGAAGAAGAGCCAACCAGCGCCGCTGAGAAAGTGGCTAAACTCCCCCCATATGATCCCATCCTGGATTTGCGGGATTATAAATATCCTAAGCTTGAACTCCTTGACCAGCATGGCAATGAAAAGATCGTCATGGATGCAGCGGAACTGGAGGCCAATAAGAACCAGATCATCAATACGCTGAAGAATTACGATATCGCCATTCAGAAAATCCTCGCCACTGTTGGTCCCACTGTTACGCTGTATGAAATTGTTCCTTCTGCAGGGGTAAGGATCTCGCGGATCAAGAATCTCGAAGACGATATTGCACTGAGCCTTTCAGCCTTGGGCATCCGGATCATTGCGCCGATACCCGGGAAAGGGACGATAGGTATCGAGGTGCCAAATGTGAAGAAGAGCATCGTGGGGATGAAAACCATCCTTTCGTCCGACAAATTCCAAAATAGCCACTATACGTTGCCGATAGCCCTGGGTAAAAAGATCGATAATGAACTGTTTGTGGTTGACCTGACTACAATGCCTCACCTGCTGATGGCCGGTGCCACAGGCCAGGGAAAATCCGTTGGTGTAAATGCTATCCTGGTTTCCCTGTTGTATAAGAAACATCCTTCGCAGCTGAAGTTCGTGCTGGTTGACCCTAAGAAAGTAGAGCTTAGCCTGTACAGGCTGATCGAGAAACATTTCCTGGCCAAGTTGCCGGGAGAGGACGAATCGATCATTACCGATACCCGAAAAGTAGTCCATACACTGAATGCGCTTTGTATAGAAATGGATAACCGGTACGATCTGCTGAAAGAGGCCGGATGCCGGAATATTCGGGAGTACAATGAGAAGTTTGTAGCCCGTAAACTCAACCCGGAAAAGGGACACCAGTTCCTTCCCTTCATCGTTCTTGTGATCGATGAATTTGCCGATCTGATCATGACGGCCGGCAAAGAGATCGAGATGCCCATCGCGAGGCTTGCCCAGCTTGCCCGCGCGGTTGGTATTCACCTGATCATTGCCACACAAAGGCCCTCTGTCAACATCATTACCGGTACAATCAAGGCGAATTTCCCTGCCAGGATCGCTTTCAAGGTATCCAGTAAAGTCGATTCCAGAACCATATTGGACACGGGCGGGGCAGAGCAGCTTATCGGGCGGGGAGATATGCTGATCTCCTACAATGGCGAAGTCACCCGTTTGCAGTGCGTATTTGTAGACACTCCGGAAGTTGAGCGCGTGGTGGAATATATCGGCAAGCAGCGTGGCTATCCGCAGGCATTCCTGCTGCCTGAGTACATCGATGAGAAAGATGCCGAAGGGAAAGATATTGATATGTCTGAGCGCGACCCGCTCTTTGAGGAAGCAGCAAGGCTGATCGTGCAGAGCCAGGTGGGATCCACCTCACTGCTCCAGAGACGTATGAAGCTTGGGTATAACCGGGCCGGGCGTCTAATGGATCAGCTCGAAGCTGCAGGTATTGTTGGGGGGAACCAGGGCAGCAAGGCCCGGGAGGTGATGATCAAGTCAGATATGGAGTTGCAGGAGGTGCTACAGCAGTACGGGATGTGATTTTTCCTAATTTTCACATTAACAGATTAAACCCTTTACCAGCAGATCCCGTCTATAGTTATATCTTTGCACCCAATTTTAATCAACTTTATCAGATGAAAAATTTGATTGCCATATTCCTTGTATTGTTTGCCACTACTAACATAGATGCCCAAACGAGTTCTTTGGGTAAAAATGACCCTGAAGCAAAAAAACTGCTGGACGCGGTCAGTTCCAAGTTTAAAACGTATAAATCCATCAAAGGGAATTTCACCCTCGAAGTGAAAGATGGTGCAGGCAAAACCCAGGGCACCAAAAAGGGTGTGGTATATATGAAAGGTACCAAGTATCGCGTGAGCATCACCGGTCAGGAGATATTCTGCGATGGTAAGAATGTGTGGACCTTAGATAAAGGGGCCAACGAAGTGCAGGTGGCCCAGTTCGATAACTCCGGCAGTTCCATTACGCCGCAGAAATTGTTCACCAATTTCTACGACAAGGATTTTCTGTACAAAATGAACGATGAAAAGAAAGTGGGAGGTAAAGTAATTCAGGAAGTGGAGCTGACCCCTACGGACAAAAGCAAACCTTTCTTCAAAGTGCTCCTGAACATAGACAAGGCTTCCAAGATGATCACATCTACACAGATCTTCGAAAAATCAGGCAACCGCTATGCATACTCCATGAGCAACGTGGCCACCAACACCGCGATCACTGACGACACGTTCACTTTTGATGCCAAAAAATTCCCTGGCGTAGAGATTATTGACCTTCGGTAACTTGCTGATTTGCTGATTTGCTGATTGGCTCATTTTAGGGAAATGCAAGATGTAGAATTAGCCAATCAGCCAATTAGCTAATCAGCTAATTGATCCCCCCCACCGGAAGGACTTGCTGTCAAAGCCGGCCAGGTCAATGATGCGGTCCACCACTGTTGCGGCTACAGCTTCGATGGTTTGCGGTTGGCTGTAAAAGGATGGGGTAGCAGGACAAATAATTCCGCCTGCCAGGGTAACAGCCTCCATGTTCCGGATGTGGATCAGGTTATAGGGCGTTTCGCGGACTACGCAGATCAGCTTTCTTCTTTCTTTCAATACAACATCAGCCGCCCGGGTAATCAGGTCGTTTGATATGCCCGTGGCAACCCTGCCTAGCGTGCCCATGGAACAGGGAACAATGATCATGGTATCAAATTGCCCGGATCCCGATGCGAACGGCGCGGAAAAATCGGTTTTTGAATAGAACGGGAAAGGGTAGTTTCCATAGTCCTTGTTGTTGAGTTCCGTTTCCCAGACATCCCTGGCGTTATCGGACATCACTACGGCCACTTCATCCCATTGGGGGGACAATGCCGAAAGTTTATCTAACAAAAGCTTAAAGTAGATGGAACCACTCGCACCTGTAGCCGCAACCACTAGTTTTCTCATGTTTTTCGTTATTACTTTGTAATTCAAACAATTTACTATGCAAAAAGTTATCGCAACAGCTTTCATCGTTCTGGTGTTGCCATTTGCATGGTCCTTTGTGGAGCATGGCTCATCGTTACAGGGGGGAGAGCAGTCGGCTTCCCTTATTTCGCCGGGAAGGTCTGAATTGGGCGTATTGCCGGCTAAGGAGAAGATCAAATGGATCAGCCTCTCAGAGGCTGAAAAGATATTCAAGGTGGAGAATAAAGCCGTTTTAATCGACCTCTACACTGATTGGTGCAGCTGGTGCAAGGTCATGGACAAGAAAACCTACAGCGATCCCGATGTGGTCAAGTACATCAATGAGCATTTCCTGCCGGTAAAGCTCGACGCTGAATCGAAGGAAAAGATCAGTTGGCTGGGCAAGGAATATCATTACCAGCCTTCATCCCGGATGAATGCCTACGCTGTTTACCTTACCCGAGGAAACCTGAGCTTTCCCACCACCGTATTTATCCCCGCTTCAGAGCCGGATCCCCTGGCGGTTCCGGGTTTCCTGGAGCCGAGGGACATTGAAGGCCTGCTGAAATATTTTGGCGACGGCCATTTCGGGAAAACGTCCTTTGATGTCTACATAAAAAAATTCGAAGGTTCCTGGAAGTAAGTACAATAAAGAGGTCACCGCCACCGTTTTAGACATGGTTTTTCATAGGATATTGGATTTAAAACGGGGCTGGATTTCTATCCTGGCCCTTTTTTTTTTAATTAGCTGATTAGCTGATTAGCTCATTGGCTCATTCATTTAATACGCCAATTTGCCCCGTTGAGGCAATTCATAAAAAAGCCCATCCACAATGTGAATGGGCCATCTATTTTAGGCAATCAGCCAATCAGCCAATTAGCCAATTGACATATCCGGAATCGCTTCTACGCGGTACTCCCCGGCATCAAGCTTGTGTTTTGTTTCTTCGAAGGCCTGCAGGGTCTGTTGGATATCCTCATCCGTATGGGTAGCAGTGGGGATCAGCCTGAAAATGATATGCCCTTTTGGAATCACCGGATATACCACGATGGAACAGAAGATGTCGTAATTCTCCCGAAGGTCCATCACCATGGCAGTAGCCTCTTCCACGCCGCCGTTCATATACACCGGAGTCACTACAGAGTCCGTTTTTCCGATATCGAACCCTTTTTCTTTCAAGCCCTGCTGAAGTTTCATCGCATTGGACCAGAGCTTTTCCTTAAACTCAGGGTGGTTCCGAACCAGTTCCAGGCGCTTCAAATTGCCCACTACCAGGGGCATGGGAAGGCTTTTTGCGAAGATCTGGCTGCGAATATTATACCTGATATAGTCAATGATCGTTTTGTCACCCGCAACAAAAGCGCCGATGGACGCCATCGATTTTGCAAAAGTGGAAAAGTACAGGTCTATCTTGTCCTGTACCCCCTGTTCTTCACCCGCTCCGGCGCCCGTCTTTCCGAGGGTGCCGAATCCATGTGCATCGTCCACGAGCAGCCTGAAATCGTATTTATCTTTCATTGCCGCGATCTCCACCAGTTTCCCCTGGTCGCCCGCCATGCCAAAAACACCCTCGGTGATCACCAGGATACCACCTGTACCCTGCTTCTCCACCAGGGCCGTGGCACGCTGGAGTTGTTTCTCACAATCGTCGATATCGTTATGCTTGAACACGAAACGGT
>JBBAJN010000098.1:0-11380 GCA_040404045.1 Chitinophagaceae bacterium | reverse complement strand
GGAAATCCTGTACCTCGCTGATCACCTTTACAAAACGCTCTACCTGTTTTTCCTGTATACTCAGGGACGCATACTTGTAATAAGACCGTATGATCATGAGCTTATACTCATCACTTCGGGGGGAATCAGGGTAATTATTGATCACGGTCGTGTAACTAATGGCCGCCGCCTTGAACTGACCCATGTTGTAGTATAGTTCCGCTGCCTGCAACTCTTTGGCTTCCAGCTTCTTATACGATTTGTTAATGATCTCCTCTGCCTCCTTGGACCTGGATGAGCCAACATGGGTATTCATAAAGGTCTGCATCATGCCCATCGCCTTAATGGTATTGGTTTGGTCAAGTTCAGGTTTGGGCGATTGCTTATAATAACTGTAAGCCTCAAGGAATTCCACTTCCTCAGACTTGGCGCTATTCGGGAACATGTCCAAAAAGCCATTGAACAGGTTCTCCGCCGACACATAATCACGCTGCTTAAAGGCACAGTCTGCATAACGGTAATACAGATCCTCAAACTGGGGCGTGCCTTTATAGATGGGAAATAGCTCCTCGTAAAGAGTCTGGGCCTGGCGGTACTTTTTCTTTTCATAGTACTGCTGGGCCATTTTCAGCTTGTAATCATAGTCCGTACTCTTCAACACCTTATTGAATTTGGAGCAGGAAACGGACAACACAGCTGCCAGAACCACTAATGACACCGAACGGATATTCATAAGCCGGGCAAAAATAGGATTTTAGTGCAAACTAATGATACGATGGGAAGCTTGTAGCGTTAATAAAACACTAAAGCCTTCCAGACGTAAGGCCCAATGTAAACGAGCCTTTTTAAACAACTGAACCCTCCGTTGGAGGGTTCAGTGAATAATATTCAGTTATAAGACTTATTTCGTCTTCCTGAGGTTCGGGTGAGGAGCAGGAACCGTATTTGGTCCTTCTTCACCCTCTGCAGCTGACCTCAGATCAACTGTATTAGGATCTCCTTCAGTTTGTCCGTACCTCCAGATAAACCTGTCAGAAGCAATACCCTGCTTGTCAACCATGTGGTTGATCACGGCATTTACCCTGTCCCAGCTAAGCTGCTGGCTTGATTTGGACGGCTCGCCATAACCAGTTACAACCACTTTACAAGTTGGGTTATTCCTCAGTTTATCAGCTACAGAAGCAAGTACCGCCTGGGCGTCTTTACCAACTGCTGTTGAATTCTTAGCAAAACTAACGCTGGGAAGATCACCGATTCCACAGCCGGCAGGCTTCTGAACCATGTTCTGGCAGCATGCAGGATCCGGGCACTTACCAACACCGTCAGCATCTACAGGCTGGCACTCTGTTGGAGTGATCAGCTGCTTGTCCTTGAAATCAGGAACACCATCACCATCAGAATCACGGCTAACACCATGAGCATCCACAGGAGCACCTGCAGGTGTATTGGGTTCAGTGTCAAACTGGTCAGTGATGCCATCGCCATCAGTATCATCAAGCACCGGCTTAGGCAATTTCATCCTCTTAGGCGCATTCAATTCATTGTAAGCAAAATTCAAAGGATTCTCCCAATAAAGGGGTTCAACAGACTTCTTAGATTTCTTCTGTGCCTGAGCATCGAATTGGATGGATGTCAGCGCAACGAAGAATATCAGTGCTATTTTAATAAGTTTCATATTATTCGGCTATTAGAATTTAGAATAAGTTAACGTTCAGGCCCAATGACAGGAAATTGAAAGAATCGAAGTTCCTGGTCATGGATGCATCACCCAATGGCTGCTCTGTCCAACGCTGGCCATCCAGCAAATCATCTTTCACGAAAGTAATGCGATCTTCAAGAGCCAGGTTCAGGCGGCGCGACAGCCTAACCGAAATACCCATACCAAGAGTACCATGGAAAGCGGCCGAGTTTCCAAACATTTTCATCTGGGTAGACTCAGAGTTTTCAGCAGGCGTTTCGTATGAATCGTCCAGGATGTCCCTTAAGGCATTCCTGACGTCTTTCCTATTGTCGTATGTTCCGCTGGCAATACTATTGAAATTGTACTTCGTATTACCATTCAAAGCATTCACATTGCTCTCATACGCCGTAACACCTATACCGGCGATCGCATACAGGCCCATCTTGGTCTTAGCCGTGTGGAACCTGATGTTTGAGAAATTGAATATGGCCTGGAGACTCAGGTCATTGATCTTAGTCTGGTAGTTGTAATAGACCCTGTCCAGCGCTCCAACCCTGTCACCGCTTGCAGTAACCAGATTTGGCGCATAACCGTTTCTGGTCCATGCACTGTTCTTCTGATAGTTGGTAGCAGCTTGCCAGCTCTGCCCGGTAGCAGTACCATTAATGTACTCCGCCCTCAGTGAAAGGGTATAACCCAGGGACTTCCTCACGTGAACACCAAAACCAAACGTGGGAAAGGTGCCGGGAACATCACCGATGATCGTTGGCGCACCAACCTTCACACCTACTTCCAGCATATTCCTGGGCTTAGGAGGAAACGCGTACAGATTGTTCATGAATTCATTGTACTGTGGAAGTTTCTTTGCCCGGTAGTAAGACGAATCTGACCAGACATTATCCTGTCCGAAAACAGAGGTGGAACACGCCAGGATGATTAGTCCCAACAAAAAAGAGTACTTTTTCCTTGCCATAATGTAAGTTATTGTATTGATGTTTCTTATTTAAGGAACGGGAATTAGATGGTTCCACTAATTAAAAACAGGGCAAATGTATTTAATGTACCCCGTATTAGCAAATTTTACGAGACGATTTTGTGTCAATATACGCTGCTTTTGATGCGTAAAATCACGTATAAACGAAGAAAATGGTTCAAATTTTCATAAGTTCGTTGCCAATTCATGAATTTCTCCGCCCATATCATTGCCGACGAGCTGAAAATTTTCGAATCAAGGTTCAAGGATTCAGTAAAAAGTAACGTACCGCTGCTCGACAGGATCATGAAATACGTGGTCAAGACCAAAGGCAAACAACTCAGGCCTATGTTCGTTTTGCTAAGTGCCCGAATGGCCGGAGGCATCAACGAATCGACCTACCGGGCAGCCTCACTCGTAGAATTGTTACATACAGCAACGCTGGTACACGACGACGTCGTGGACGAATCCATGGAACGCCGAGGGGTATTTTCGGTCTACGCGCTGTGGAAAGCCAAGGTATCCGTCCTTGTTGGAGATTACCTGCTGGCTAAAGGACTGCTTTTGTCCCTGGATAACGACGATTTCCAGATCCTGCAGATCCTGTCCCGGGCCGTCAAGGAAATGAGCGAAGGTGAACTGCTGCAACTTGAAAAGTCCAGGTCACTGAACCTCGACGAGGATATCTATTTCCGCATCATCACCCACAAAACCGCTTCCCTCCTGGCTTCGGCCTGCGCCGCAGGCGCCTATTCAGCCAGCAAGGACCCGGTCACAACTGAAAAAATGCGGTTGTTCGGCGAGAAAGTGGGGATCGCATTCCAAATCAAGGACGATCTTTTTGACTATGGAAAAGAAGATGTTGGTAAGCCCACCGGGAATGATATCAAAGAAAAAAAACTAACCCTCCCCCTGATCTATACCCTGAATAACGTGGATCGCAAACTCCGCAAGGAACTCATCTATATTATAAAGAACCAGAATAAGGAAAAGGAAAAGATCGATTACGTGATCAGCAAGGTGGAAGCATCGGGCGGCATCAGCTATGCCACGGAGAAAATGAATACCTACAGGAATAGTGCCCTGGAGATACTCGACGAATTCCCCGCGGACGAAGTCAGGGAAACCCTGGCCAACCTGGTGAATTTCACCACTGACCGGAAGAAATAAATGACCAACTGCTTATGGAGAAGAGATGGAACCTGCTCAGGCCAGACGAGCAGGTAGTGGAAACGCTGCAAAAAGACCTGCACATCATGCCCGTTTTGTGCAGGTTACTCGTGGAAAGGGGCATTACCAGTTACAAAGACGCCGAACAATATTTCAGGCCCAAACTGGAATCCCTGCACGATCCCTTCCTCATGAAGGATATGGACAGGGCTGTAGACAGGATCAATAAGGCCATGGCCTCACGTGAACGCATCCTGGTCTATGGCGACTACGACGTGGATGGCACAACCGCAGTGGGTTGCATGTACAGGTTCCTTGGCAGGATCTACGACAAGCAACTGCTTGACTTCTACATCCCCCACCGCTACCGGGAAGGGTACGGCATTTCAAAACAAGGTGTTGACCACGCCATTTCCCAGGGCTTCACCCTCGTGATCGCACTCGACTGCGGCATCAAATCCCAGGAACTCATCGCCTATGCCAAAGAGCAGGGTGTGGACTTCATCATATGCGACCACCATATCCCGGACCACACACTTCCGCCCGCCGCTGCCATCCTGAATCCTAAACAAGATAACTGCCACTACCCCTTTAAAGAACTCTGCGGTTGCGGAGTTGGATTCAAACTAATTACCGCCCTGGTGCAGCACCGTGGACTGGATCAAGAGCTCTATCTCGAGTGCCTTGACCTCACCGCTACCGCCATTGCAGCGGACATTGTGCCAATGACCGGGGAGAACCGCGTGATGGCTTATTATGGCCTGAAAAAAGCCAATGAATCCCCTTCCATAGCCCTGAAGGCCCTGATGGAAGTGAGCGGAATGAAAGGCAAAGTCCTGATCCACCACCTCGTGTTCATGATCGCGCCCCGGGTGAACGCCGCTGGCCGAATGGATGACGCCAGGAAAGTGGTTGACCTCTTCACTGAAACCGATTTCAACAGGGCCATCGACTACGCAAAACAATTGCACCTAGACAATGCTGACCGCAAAGAAGCGGACCTGTTAATCACCCAGGAAGCGCTTACCCTTATACGGGAGTCACCTGAAAAAAGGAAATCCACTGTTGTTTACCAGCCACACTGGCATAAAGGAGTTGTAGGCATTGTTGCCAGCAGGCTGATCGACCACTACTACCGGCCTACGATCGTGCTCACCAGAAGCGGCGATGTTGTTGCCGGCAGTGCCCGAAGTATCCCCGGCTTCAATATTCACGACGGCCTGGAGCAATGCAAGGAATACTTGCTGGGATTTGGCGGCCATTATTTCGCTGCAGGAATGACCCTAAAGCCTGAACACGTGGACGCTTTCTCAGCAAAATTTGACGAAGTGGTGGATCGCTTATTGCAGGAACACTATTTCACCCCTGAAATCCGCATTGAAGCAGAACTGAATTTCACAGACTGCACCAGGAAGTTCTATGACATCATCACCCAAATGGAACCCTTTGGACCGGAGAACACCCAACCCGTATTTGTAGCCCGTCATGCAACGGATAACGGCAGTAAAATAGTAAAGGATCTGCACCTGCGGGTTGTTGCACGGCAGTGCGGCAAAGAATTGAAAGGTATAGGCTTCAATCTCGCTTCTAAATACGATATAGTAAGCTCCGGCCATCCATTCGACATCGTTTTTACACTCGATGAGAATGAATGGCAGGGCCAGGTCTCCCTGCAAATGAAAGTGATAGACGTGAAGCCCAGTGAGACTGCCGGGTGATCACTAACTCATCAACTCCACATTCCTGTTGATGAAAGCAGTGAGTTCATTCCCTTTCAGCAAACCCTGCGACAACAACGCCAGGTCGGCCAGGTTGCGCACCAGCTTTTTCTGGCGGCCTTCGTCGCCCTCCTTCAAAACATTCTGAATCACAGGATGGTTCCCGTTCACCGTGAGGGTCACCTCATCCGGCATGTTGGCATAAAAGGATGCTCCCGGTCCACTGATGGCAGCCATATCCTTCATACGACGCATGAACTCCGGCCTTGTTGCAATGACGGGTGTTGTGTCTGAACCCAGCCCCTTGATCTCTACGGTTACATGGGATTCAGGGACCTGTACCGAGAAAAGCTCCTTCAGTTTATCTTCTTCTTCCTTATTCAACACACTCTCCACATCCTCCTGCTTGTTGATCAGGTTATCCACTATGTCTGCATCCACACGGGTGAAGTGAACCTTGGGCCATTTCAACTCCATCTGGTTAATGAAAGATGCATCCACAATGGTTTCAAGCCTGACCACCTTATATCCCTTGGCCACCGCCGCAGTGATATAGCTGTCCTGCTGCACGGGATCAGTGGTATAAAGGATCACGAGCTGTTCCTCTTTATTCTGCTGAAGCACTTCGGTGGCCGTTCTGTATTCCTCCAGCGTATAGTACTTTTCTTCCCTGGCATCTTTGAAAATATGGAAGGCGTTGGCTTTGTCGAGAAACTTATCGTCCGTCATCATTCCATACTTCACAAACAGACCCAGACTCTCCCACTTTTCCTCAAATGCAGTCCTGTCAGTCCGGAAGATCTCATCCAGCTTGTCAGCTACCTTCTTCGTAATATGGCTGTTGATCTTCCGCACGTTGGGGTCGCCCTGCAAATAACTACGGCTAACATTCAGCGGAATATCCGGCGAGTCAATCACCCCTTGCAGTAACATCAGAAATTCAGGCACGATCTCCTTCACTTCATCCGTTACAAAGACCTGATTGCTGTAGAGATGGATCTTGTCCTTCTGGATCTCATAACTCTGCTTGATCTTTGGGAAATACAGGATACCCGTGAGCGTGAACGGATAGTCCACATTCAGGTGTATCCAAAATAGCGGAAGCTCATTATACGGGTAAAGCTCTTTATAGAAATTCTGGTAGTCCTCGGTGGTAAGATCCGAAGGTTTCTTGATCCACGCAGGCTCAGGATTGTTTACCTGCTTATCCTGGAAGAAAATCGGGACAGGTAAAAAACGGCAGAACTTCTGGAGGATGGAGGATATTCTGTCATCATCCAGGAACTCTTCACTTTCCTCATTGATGTGCAGGATGATATCCGTACCCCGCACTAACCTCTCAGCCGCTTCAATACTATACTCCGGGCTTCCGTCGCAGCTCCATTTGGCCGCAGTTGCGCCTTCTTTATAAGACAGGCTCACTACCTCAACTTTGGAACTGACCATGAATGCTGAGTAAAAACCAAGTCCAAAATGGCCAATAATGCTGGCTTCGGCCTGGCCTTTATACTTCTCCAGGAATTCTTCCGCGCTGGAAAACGCCACCTGGTTCAGGTATTTGTCCATATCCCCTTCCGTCATACCCAGTCCCCGGTCACTAATGGTCAGGGTTTTCTGGTCCCGGTCCAGACTGACATCAATGCGCAATTCGCCAAGTTCGCCCCTGGCTTCCCCTGCGGATGACATGGTTTTGATCTTCTGGGTAGCATCTACTGCATTGGAAATCAACTCTCTAAGAAAGATCTCATGATCGCTGTACAGGAACTTTTTGATAATCGGGAAGATATTCTCCGTATGAACTCTGATCTGGCCTTGCATATAAATTAATTATTATATCAAATAAAGGAAGACACCATCCAAGCTCAAACGCTTTGCCAATGGCGTCAAACCTGCCGAATAGTCAGTTAAGGTATTTCCCGCATTTCGTACATTTCATTGACCACATTCCCCACATTCCTCGCATTTATCACATTTTATTACTACCTTCGCCGCCCAATTATTTTACAAACAAATCAGGGCAAAATGCAGAATTATGAATTGATGGTGATCTTTACCCCTGTTCTGAGCGAGGAAGAATTCAAAGCCTCCCAGAAAAAATACACTGATTTTATCACTGCAAACGGTGGTGAAATTGTGTACAGCAATCCATGGGGATTGAGATCACTGGCGTACCCTGTACAGAAGAAGACCACAGGTATCTACTGGGTCCTCGAGTACAATGCGCCATCCGACATTAATGAGAAGCTGAAGATCCAGCTTCTTCGCGACGAGCAGGTGCTCCGCCATCAGGTTATCAAACTCGATAAATACGCCGTCGAGTATAACCTTAGGAAAAAAAGTGGTGTATCTACAGGAATTGAAAAAGCAGTGGAGGGTTAAAACATGGCAAAAGCTAATGAGATCAAGTATCTGACAGCAATCAAAACCGAGAAGCCCAAGAAGAAATTCTGCCGCTTCAAGAAGTATGGCATCAGGTATATCGATTACAAAGACGCAGAATTCCTGAAGAAATTCCTGAACGATCAGGGTAAGTTGTTACCCCGCCGCCTTTCCGGTAATTCACTGAAGTACCAGCGTAAGGTGTCTGAGGCCGTAAAGCGTGCCCGTCAGATGGCAATATTGCCGTACGTAACTGACCTGTTAAAGTAAGGAGGAAGACATGCAAGTGATATTAATACAGGACGTTAATAACCTGGGTGGTTCAAACGAGGTAGTAAAGGTGCGCAGCGGTTATGCCCGCAATTACCTGATCCCTCAAAAGTTCGCAGTGGAAGCTTCTCCGTCTAATTTGCAGCAGCTGAATGAAAGGCTGAAGCAGCAGGCGAAGAAAGAAGCCAAGATGCTGGCTGATATCAACCTCGTGATCAATAAACTGAAAGAAGGTCCGGTTCAGGTAGGCGCCAAAGTGGGCACTTCCGGAAAGATCTTCGGCTCAGTTACTTCAGTGCAGGTAGCCCGCGCTATCCGCGACCAGAAAGGTTATGAGATCGATCGCAGGAAGATCCACATCATCGATGAGATCAAGGAACTTGGTACATTCAAAGCCAAAGTCGATTTCGGCAATGGCAATGAGACCGAGCTTGACCTCGAAGTGGTTGGTGAATAAACGTAACGCATATCAAATAGTAAAACCTCCCTGTCCGGGAGGTTTTTTTTATGCCCAATCCTCCCTGCCAACATTCTGAAAGATTAGGATTTAAGACATTTTGCAGGTTAGGCTGTATCAGATTAACTTACATTTGATGGCATGAAATGGATCTTTTTTATCCTGATAACGGTAGTATCGTGCGCGCAGAGACCAGAGCAAACAAAGGCAGAAAAAACACAACTGGCTTCGTCTACAGACAGTATTCCAAACAGCACCATTGCAGGTAATTTCAGCAGCCAAACTGAACTGAGGTTCGACAGCACCAGGATCGACAGTTTTTTCAAGGCTTATCCTGTTTTTAAGAAATATTCGTCCGACTACAAGAAATTCTATTCGAACAGGAAATTCGCTTATGCCTGGCATAATGAACGGGGACTGATCGAACAGTCATCCATATTGTACAACAGGATCGTGCAGATCAGGGATAATGGCTTGAACCCCGATATTCCCTACGAAGAGGCGTACAAGAATATGATGGAAGATGCTTCCTTGGGCCTTTCTACCGACCGGGAACTCATGCTCACCGGGCAATACCTGGTGTATGCAAGTAAAGTGCTGACCGGGCTGTCCGAGTCCAAACTCAAAGAGATCGAATGGTATATCCCGAAGAAGAAAACCGATTATGCCTCCCTGCTGGATTCTGTGTTAAGCGGCCGCAAGGTTGATTCCGCCAAACTGCTGTTCCCCCAGTATTACCAGCTTCGCGATAAGCTGAAAGTTTACTACGACATAGAAAAACGGAACGGTTGGGTCACCATCAAACCCGACAAGAAAAAATATGAAAAGGGTGATTCATCACCCGTAATCAGGGAGATCAGGAAAAAACTTTTCCTCTCCGGCGATATCGCAAATAACAATGATAGCGACGTCTTCGACGAGGAACTTTCCGAAGGTATAAAGGAATTCCAGCGTCGCTATGGACTGAAGGAAGACGGCGTTGCCGGCCCAGGCGTTTTGAAAGAAATGAGCGCCCCACTTTCAAAAAGGATTGAACAGGTCATCGTCAATATGGAACGCTGCCGCTGGCTTCCGGCTGAAGAAGATGCCAGTTTCCTGATGGTAAATATTCCCCAGTTTAAATTGCTTGCGGTAGAGAATGGGAACCAAACGTTCACGTCAGATGTGGTGGTGGGAAAAGAAACCAATAAAACGGTGATCTTTAAAGGCGATATGAAATATGTGGTGTTCAGCCCCTACTGGAACGTGCCCCAAAGTATTGTGACCAAAGAGATCATACCCGGAATCAGGAAGAACCCTAATTACCTGGCAAAACATAACATGGAGTATTACGAGGGCGGTAAGATCAGACAAAAGCCGGGAAAAAGCAATTCACTCGGGTTGGTCAAGTTCCTGTTCCCAAACAGTTTCAACATCTATCTCCACGACACACCGTCAAAATCCCTGTTCGCAGAAAATAAACGGGCTTTCAGCCATGGATGCATCAGGGTAGCAAAACCATTTGAACTTGCCCAATACCTGCTACGATATGATCAAAACTGGAACGAGGAGAAGATCAGGGCTGCCATGAATAGCGGAAAAGAACAATACGTTACCCTCAAAAAAACCGTTCCGGTCTACCTGGTCTACCTTACGGCTTTTGTTGACAACAAAGGCAAGCTGAATTTCAGGGAAGATATTTACAACCGCGATCAACATCTGAAGGAGATGCTTTTCTCACAAAATCCCTCAGCAAATAAGTAAAATGTTCAAATAATTACTATTATCTTTAAGAAGGACCATTTGAGGACCTTATGTCTCTTAACAAGCATCATCGTTCTACTTGTGTTCCATTATTTATTCAGTAAATCCCCAGTAATGAACATTTATGTAGGTAACATGAACTTCAATCTCGGAAACGATGATCTGTTCAATTTGTTTTCGCAGTTTGGAACCGTAACATCCGCCAAGATCATTAACGACAAAGTTACCGGCCGTAGTAAAGGTTTTGGCTTTGTTGAAATGGAGAACGATGATGATGCAAGAAAAGCGATCTCCAGCCTGAACGAATCAGAAGTCCAGGGACGCAAGCTGATTGTTAATGAAGCCCGCCCACAGGAACCAAGGTCAGGCGGCGGTGGCGGATACCGTGGCGGCAGCGGCGGCGGAAATAGAAGCGGCGGCGGATACCGAAGCGGTGGCGGCGGCGGAAACAGGAGCGGCGGCGGACGAGACCGATTCAACGAATTTTAAATAAACAAATGCTTCCTTCGGGAAGCATTTTTATTGGTACATGGAAATGAGTATTTGCAACAAGCTGGCACCCACGCAGCTTAAAAATTTTTGCTTACTTTATCCCCTTAAGCTCCAATATGTTTCCAATCAGCGACGATAACTCAGACCGGCATATCACCCCATTCGTAAATTACATTTTCATTGCCATCAATGTCTTTGTTTTCATATTTCTGCAGGGCATGGGCTCCAACTACGCGTTTACCTATGCCTTCTCCACCGTTCCCGCCGAGATTTTAACGGGCACTGATCTCGTTACGGTGGGCCAGATCGTGAGGGACCCGAATACGGGGCAAAGCTTTCAAATGCCGGGCCTTGAAGTGACCCCGATCCATCCCTGGCTGACCACCATCACCTCCATGTTCATGCACGGAGGCTGGGCCCACCTCCTGGGCAATATGCTGTTCCTTTGGATATTTGGCGACAATATTGAAAACAGGTTGGGCCATACCCGCTATTTCACTTTTTACACGCTGTGCGGA
>JBBAJN010000097.1:0-11623 GCA_040404045.1 Chitinophagaceae bacterium | reverse complement strand
ATCACGGGGTGGTTCGCCGAGTTGCTTGCCGGCGCATTTTTTATCGAATACATCTTCGGGTGGAAGGGGATAGGTAAGGTGACCGTTGATGCGCTGGAAAAACTGGACTATCCCGTGGTCATGGGCAGTGTATTGATGACGGCCTCACTGTTTGTGGTCATCAACATCCTGGCAGATATCCTATACACCATCATCGACCCAAGGGTAAAACTTGGATAAGAATTTTTCTTTTCGCCCGGATTTTGTATTTTCAGATAAGACCAAACTTTTACTTGCATGAAAAGCGTAGCAGACATCTTCAAGCGGAAGGGAAGACACAATATCACTGTAACGCCGGACACCTTTGTACTAGAGGCCCTGAAGATCATGGCTGAAAAAAACATTGGCTCGGTGGTGGTGATGGACAACGACAAATATTGCGGCCTGTTTACTGAGCGGGACTATGCAAGAAAGGTGATCCTGCACGGTAAATCCTCCAGCGATCTGCAGGTTGGCGAGATCATGAGCGAATACCTGCCCGTGGTCACTCCCCAGCATAAACTGGACGAATGCATGGAGATCATGACCAACCATAACATCCGGTACCTGCCGGTTTTTGAGAACGATGACTACATTGGTGTCATTTCCATTATTGACGTGGTGAAGGAAACCATGCTCGCCCAGAAAGACACCATCGAGCAACTGCAGAATTATATACAGTCGTGATCATTTGATCACCACATCAGTGATCACTTTTTCGCCAAGGGCCTCATTCACACGCTGAATGATGGTCGCCTTCTGGTATTGGAGTTCATTCTTCAATGGCGCCACAGTGGTGTTTATGAACAGTGTTTTATTGATGATCTGGATACTGTCCGTATACTTGGCGATGGTTTTACCCATCAACTCTTCCCAGACATCTTCGATCTGCATGGCCTGTATATTCCCTTTAAGCCTGCTTTGCCTGAGAAACTGTTGAAGTGCCTGTGAAAGTGAGTATTCGCCCAATGGAAAAACTTGACGGCAAATGTAAACGATTAGCGAAGCTCTTCTATCTGAAAGCCGGTATTTAATTTATCCAGCGCGAGGCTCAGCCTGTTGCAGTGCGTATCCGTCAGGAAAACCTGGCCCTGGTTTTCCACGCAGGCCCAACTGAGCAGGTTATGCATGCGGTTCTCATCCAGTTTTTCGAAAACATCATCCAGCAGCAGGATCGGTTCAAATCCTTTGTGGTTTCGCAACACATTGAATTCTGCCAGTTTCAGGGCAAACAGCAAACTTTTTCGCTGGCCTTGTGATGCCACTTGCCGAAGGGGTTGCTCACCCAAACGGATCTCCAGTTCATCCCGATGCACGCCGCCCTGGGTACGCTGGCTGTACATGTCTTTATCCCGATTGCGGGCAAGCAATTCTTCAAATGAGCTGCTAAGCAATTGGCTCTGGTACTGGAGGTTCAGTCCTTCCACCTCACCCGCGATCATACTGTATCTGGCGATCACTTCGGGAAGATAGGTTTCCAGAAACCGACGGCGCTGCTCAAAGATGAATTCACCAGGTTTGATCAGTTGCTGGTCCAATACCGAAAGCAGGGCCGGGTCCATGCGTCCCGATTCCGAGAATTGCTTCAACAGGCTGTTACGCTGCTGCAGGACCTTGGTGTATTGGATGAGGTGTTGCAGGTACTCGGGATCGAGTTGTGAGATGATGGTATCCAGCAGTTTGCGGCGTTCCTCACTACCCCCGGCCACTAAGCTCACGTCGTCCGGCGCCACCACCACCACGGGAAATTTTCCTACATGAAGGGAGAATCGGGAATAGGTCTCCTGGTTCAACTGGATCTCCTTCTTGCCCGTCTCCCGCAAGATGCAAATGGCGTTGAACAGTTGGTTCTGGCGCGTGAAGCGGCCCTCGATCCGGAATCCCTGTTTGCCGAACTGCACGTTGCCCGCATCAGACTTCCCAAAATAACTTTTCGTGAGGCAGAGATAGTAGATGGCGTCCAGCAGGTTGGTTTTGCCCGCGCCGTTGGGGCCGCAGAAGCCGATGATCCTTTCCCGGAATTCAAAAGCCTGCCTGGAATAGTTCTTGAATTGGGTGAGTTCCAGGGAACCAAGATGCAGCAGGCTTTTTGTCATGGAGAGCCAAAAGTAGACACAAAAAGGATAAAAATGACTGAATCTCGATTGGCACCGGAGTCTGCCTGTTTCAGGTAGCCCTAATCTATGGATAAGGGTAGATTTTTGTCGTATTTCACCTATATTTGCCCCTCAAATTTGCCAAAGTGGGAACTACCAACGCTGTTGCAACAAAATTCAGTAAAGAGACCTATTTGTACTGGTACGAATTGATGCTGCTGCTACGCCGTTTTGAGGAAAAGACGGGTCAGCTTTATGGTATGCAGAAGATCAGGGGGTTTTGCCACCTGTATATTGGGCAGGAAGCCCTGGCTGCCGGCTGTATGACAGCCACTAAGCCGGACGACACGTTCATTACTGCATACCGTGACCATGGACTGGCCATCGCCAAAGGCATTACGGCCAAGGCCTGTATGGCAGAGCTCTATGGAAAGGCCACCGGATGCTCGAAAGGCAAGGGTGGAAGCATGCATTTCTTCGGCGTTAAGGAACGCTTTTTTGGCGGTCATGGAATCGTGGGTGCCCAGATCGGTACAGGTGCAGGACTGGCATTCGCAGAAAAATACAAGGGTCTTGATAATGTGTGCCTTACCTTCTTCGGCGATGGTGCCGCCAGGCAGGGTATGCTACACGAAACCTTCAACCTGGCCATGACCTGGAAGTTGCCCGTGATCTTCATTTGCGAAAATAACCATTACGCAATGGGCACATCAGTAGCCAGGACCTCCAACGTAGTAGATATTTATAAACTTGCCGATGCATACGATATGCCCGGCGATTCGGTGGACGGTATGAACCAGGAGGCAGTTCATGAAGCGGTGTCAAGGGCGGTAAAACGTGCGCGCGCCGGCGAGGGGCCAACCCTGCTGGAAATGAAAACCTACCGTTACAAGGGTCACTCAATGAGTGATCCGCAGAAATACAGAACCAAGGAAGAAGTGGAGCTGTACAAAGAGCAGGATCCTATCGAGCAATCAAAGCAAATGCTGCTGGAGTACTTCAAGGTTCCCGCTGAAGAGATTGAAGCGATCAACGAACGCGTGAGGCTGGAAGTGGAAGAATCGGTTCAGTTTGCTGAAGAAAGCCCATGGCCTTCCGACGATGAGCTGTTGAAAGATGTGTATGTTCAGGAAGACTATCCATTCATAGTAGACTGATTTTTCAGCAGATAAATAAGTTAATCTCAATTTAAATTCCAAGTATAGATGTCAGTAAAAACACATCCCGAACCGGAAATGGAAGTTTTGGATAAAGCGAAAGGGTTCTGGGAAAAGAATAGTAAGAACATCCTCATGGCCAGTATAGCCGTGATCGTTCTCGTAGGTGGTTACTTAGGTTACAAGTATCTGGTACAGATGCCCAATGAAACCAAGGCCCAGGAAGAGATCTTCAAGGCCGAGGCTAATTTCAAAAGGGACTCAGTAGCATTGGCTCTGAACGGCAACGCTACCACCCCTGGTTTCCTGAAGGTGATCAACAAGTATGGAAGCACCAAGGCGGGTAACCTCGCCAAATTGTACGCCGGTGAATCATACCTGATCCTTGGAGACTTCAAGAACGCCATCAAATACCTGGAGGACTTTAGCGCAAATGGTGCCAAGCAGGTTGAGGCACGCGTACAGGGTATGCTGGGCGATGCCAACTCAGAGCTGAAGCAGAATGATAAAGCAGTGGGCCACTATAGGAAAGCCGGATCGGTTTTTCCTGAAGACCAGATGCTTTCATCGGAATACTTGTTCAGGGCCGGGCTATTGCTCGAAATGGCCGGTAAGAATAAGGAGGCGATAGAAGTGTATAAGGAGATCAAAGAAAAGTTCCCCCGCACCGAGAAAGGCTTTGCGATAGACAAATATCTTGCCCGCCTGGGAGAAACAAAATCCTGACCATATAATGGCAACTAAAGGTAATGCCTCAGTAAAGAAATTGAACACAGGCGCCGGTGAATATACCGGTGCCTGTGTTGTTATTGTGAAGACCGAATGGAATAGTGCCATCGTAGATGAACTGGAAAAAGGGGCGAAGCGGGCCCTGACAAAGCAGGGGGTAGACAACATCATCACCATCGTGGTACCCGGTGCAGTCGAGATTCCATTCGCCATTAAATCATTCTGGGAGGTAACCAAGTATAAGGACGTCAGACCAGGGGCCTTCATCGCCTTAGGAACCGTGATCCGCGGAGATACGCCCCATTTTGATTATGTATGCAAGGCGGTGACAGATGGCATAACCCAGCTCAACCTTCAACTGCCAATACCCACCATTTTCGGTGTTCTTACGGTGGACAATGAACAGCAGGCACAAGAGAGGATCGGTGGCAAACACGGACATAAAGGCGAGGAAGCCGGCATCACAGCCCTGAAAATGATCTCCCTTGTCAAATCCTTTAAAGCCTACCGCTAATATGAATGTGCAGTTATTCATACCCTGTTTTGTGGACCAGCTGTTTCCCGAGACCGCTTTCAACATGGTCAAGCTGCTCGAGAAAGCAGGCTGCACAGTGAGTTATAACGCAAACCAGACCTGCTGTGGCCAACCTGCATTCAACGCGGGCTTCAGGGAAGAATCTAAACTGGTCTGCAGCAAATTCATCAAAGACTTTTCCGGAAAAGACTATATCGTAGCACCCAGCGCTTCCTGCGTTGGCTTCGTGAAGAATTATTACAACACCATGTTCACGGACGATTCTTCGTTCCGTTACGAATTGAAAGCCCTCCAATCGCGCATTTTCGAACTGAGCGATTTCCTGGTCAATGTGCTTAAATATACCGACTTCAATGCCAGTTTCCCGGTGAAGGCCACTTACCACGACTCCTGTGCTGCCCTGCGCGAATGCAAATTGAAGCAGGAGCCGAGGGTGCTGTTGAGTAAGGTAGCCGGACTCACCCTTACAGAAATGGAAGATGTGGAAACCTGCTGTGGTTTTGGCGGCACTTTCGCTGTAAAATTTGATGCGATCTCATCGGCCATGGCTGACCAGAAGATCAATAATGCAACGGCTGTTGAAGCAGAATACATCATTTCAACCGACATCAGCTGCCTCATGCATATTGGTTCTTATGGTGAAAAAAACGGCTCCAACATCAAAACAATGCACCTGGCTGATGTGTTGGTGCAGGGATGGTAGTTCAAGCATGCATTAAACTTTCAAGATGGCATATTGGTTAATCAAATCGGAACCTTTCAAATATTCGTGGGATCAGTTTGTGGCGGACAAGGAAACGTTTTGGGACGGCGTACGCAATTATGCCGCCCGTAACAATCTGAGGGCCATGAAAAAAGGCGACAAAGCCCTGTTCTATCACAGCAATGAAGGACTTGAAATGGTAGGCATAGCAAAAGTGGTGAAGGAAGCCTACCAGGATCCCACAACGCCTGAGAATGCGTGGGTAGCCGTAGATTTTGCACCAGTAAAGAAATTGAAAAAGCCGGTAGCCCTCGCGCAGGTAAAAACCGAAAAAAGATTGGCGAATATGGCTTTGATCAGGCTGGGCCGTTTATCCGTTCAACCCGTTACAGATGAGGAATGGGATGTGGTGATGGAGTTGGCGGGAGAAAAAAAATAAAAGGGAGAACACCAGTTTCTCCCTTTCGCCTGAATTATTTTACGTCTTGTTTTATCGGCACTTCTTTCACTGTGCCATATTTTTTTGCTAAGTCCCGGATTTCCCCGGCGTTGCCGATCAGCACAAACTTCAGGTCGTTCTTCGGAAAATGGGTGTTGATCAGTTGCTTTGCCCGCTCAAGGGTAAGTCCACTAACACCGGCCTGGAAATTGTTGATGAACTTTTCATCAAACTCAAACCAAAACATGTCGGTCAGCAGGTTGGCAAGATCTCCCGAAGTCTCATAATCGGGCGGAAACTGTCCATTTACATAGCTCTTGCCGGACTGAAGCACATCTTCGGTTATGCCGGTATTCAGGAACTTTCTGTATACTTCCAGGGCCTTGTCAACTGCTGCCGCTGTTGTTTTAGAAGCGGTAAAGGTGCTGATCACAAAAGTACCGTTGTACTTGGATGCCCTGAAGGAACTGTTAGCGCCATAGGTGAGTCCCGTGTTTACGCGCAGTTCATCATTCAGCAATGACGTAAAACGCCCACCCAATATGGTGTTCAATACACTGATGGATACATAGTCTGGGTGACTGCGGGGAACTCCCTTGCCGCCGATGGAGAAAGTAGTTTCCTTTGCATCTTCCTTGTTTACCAACAACACGTTTGCGGAACCTGCACTGCGGACCACTGCATCTGCTTTCACAGGTGTAACGGCACCTTTTGCCCAACCGGAGAAAAGGCTGGTGAGCAGGGCTTTCATCTCACTGGAATTAAAGTCGCCCACCACAGCGATAGCAGCGAATTCCGGATGGTAGTATTTATCATAGAAAGCCTTAGCATCTGCCACGGTCAGTTTACTGACTGATCCAACAGTTCCCGACGGCGGGTTGCTGTACACGTGATCGCCATAATAATGAACATTGAAGAACTGGCCGATCATGGAACGGGGTTGCTGTTTGTTTTGTTCCAGGTTCACCAGGGCATTCTTCTGCTCCTTATCAAACTCTTCGGGATTGAAAGAAGGGGTAAGTAAAATATCACGGGCAAGATTCAGGATCTTTTCGCGGTCCTTTGTGGCAAAAATGGCTGTGAGCCTGGAGAACTCCAATCCGGAAGAAGTGGAAATATCCGCGCCCACAAAATCAACCTGCTCTTCCAGTGCCTGTTTGGAGAGGGTTTTGGTTCCGTGCATCAGGGCCTTTGCGGTCATCGTCGCCAGACCATACTGTTTGCCATCAGAGACCGCACCAGCCGGGATCAGGACTGATACATTGATCAGCGGAACCTCGTGTTGTTCCATCAGGTAAACGGTAAGTCCGTTCTTCAATTTGAATTTTTGATAAGCAGGCAGCTTGAATGTTTTCTGAGCGGAAGCGGTGCTGGCCAGAAAAGCTATTAAGAAAGTATACAGGATAAACTTTTTCATGTGTAAGGTTTAGTCAACTTTAGATTGTACGTATCCAACGGTGCGGTTCGATTTTTTCAGGTATTCAGAAGCAACCCGTTTGACATCCTCATTGGTGACTTTTGCATATTCCTTAGGTGCATCGTAAAGCTTACGATAATCACCGAGATAAACTTCGTATGTGCCAATGGTATTTGACTTACCGTTGATGTTGGAAAACTCATTGTAAAATTCCATCATCGTCTGGTTCTTGACTTTTTCCAGTTCGTTGGGGGTAACACCCTCTTTGGCCAGCTTGTCCAACTCGCTAAACAGGGCATCTTCCAACTGTTTTGGATCGGCGGATTGGGTAAGCTGCCCATAGATCATCAAGAGAGATGGATCGAAACTTAGTCCGAAACTGGTTCGCACAAAAGTGAGCAGCTGCTTCTTATCCACAAGGGCAGAGTTGAGCCTGGATGAATTTCCTGAAGTCAGTATTCGCTGCATGAGGTCAAGGGCGTAATAGTCGGCATGCTTTGCGTCAGGCACATGATAGCCCACCGCCATTACGGGAGTAGGAATATCCTTCTGTACTACAAATCTTCTCTCGCCGGTTTGCGGGGGTTCCTGAAGGTGCACCTTTCTGGGTGTGGGTTGTGCGGGAATGGGATCCAGGTATTTTTGCGCGAGCTGTTTAACCTGACCAACGGTTACATCCCCGCTGATGACCATAACGGCATTGTTAGGCGCGTAATAGGTTTTGAAATACATCTCGAGGTCTTCCTTGGTCCAGTTCTTAATATCCTCCTCATAACCGATCACCGGCCAGTGGTAAGCGGATTCCTGGAATGCTGTAGCAAATACGCTCTGCATTAAGAGTCGATAGGGAGAATTCTCAAGTCCGGTACTTCGTTCTGAAAGTACAACACCTCTTTCACTTTCCACCATTTTTGGATCGATGGTCAGGCTGGAGATGCGATCGGCCTCCAGGTCGAAAATGGTTTCCAAAGCAGAAGAAGGGAACCAGTTGGTGTAGACCGTCAGGTCATTGGTGGTATAAGCATTGTTGGCACCGCCATTTTTCTCCATGGTCTGGTCGAACATTTTGGGCCCGAATTTCTTCGCCCCGTTGAACATCATGTGTTCAAAAAAATGGGAGAGGCCTGTAATACCGGGATGTTCATTCCGGGAGCCGACCCGGTAGAAGATGTACATGTTCGCATTGGGGATGGAATGGTCCTCCAGGACCAGGATCTTCATACCGTTCCCCAGCGTAAAGGTCTTGACATCGTCAGCCGAAAGCTGTGCACTGGCGGTGGTCAACATAAAAAGAAAGGCTATCGAAAGAATGATTCTCATGGTTAAAAGTTAGAAATTTAGGAGCAAGTTAGTCTGCAAAAATGAAGAAAGGATGAAAAAACTGGTGGTATTGACCGGCGCAGGGATAAGTGCTGAAAGCGGGTTAAAGACCTTCCGCGACAGCGACGGATTATGGGAAGGTTACAATATTGAGGATGTGGCTACACCCCAGGCATTCAGTCGGGATCCGGCCCTGGTGCTGGAGTTCTATAATTTCCGCCGAAAGAACGTAGCCGATGCCGAACCCAACGAGGCTCATCGAATCCTGGCATCCCTGGAAGAACATTTCGATGTGCACATCATTACCCAGAACATTGACGACCTGCACGAGCGCGCCGGCAGCACCAAAGTGTTGCACCTGCATGGCGAGATCTTTAAAATGCGCAGCAGCAGAAATCAAGACATGGTGTATGATATCCGGGGAGACATCAGTATGGGCGATAAAGCGCCCGATGGCTCGCAACTCCGGCCGTATATTGTGTGGTTTGGGGAAGCGGTGCCCATGATAGAAAGGGCTGCAGAGATAACGGCAACGGCCGATATTTTTGCCGTGGTGGGAACATCCTTAATGGTGTATCCTGCGGCAGGGTTGGTTCACTACAAACCCTCTGATGTGCCCTGTTATTTAGTTGACAAACACCTGCCTGATGTATCGCATATCCAAAATCTGATAGCCATTGAACAGCCGGCTACCTCAGGAATGGGGGAGATGAAGGCGCAGCTTATGCAGTTACTGTAAACGAGATCCCTTTCTGTTCAAGGTCCCGCAACACGATCCCATAGACCTCTGGATATACAGGAATAAAAACACCTTTACGATGGATCTTTCCATTCAGGATATTCCTTACGGCAATGGACAAGGGCAGTCCTACCGTTCTTGCCATGGCGGTATGGACAGGATCTTTGCCCTTCACAACTAATGAAGCATTTTTCTTAAGTACCTGATCCGAGCCCGGCAATCGGTATTCCAGTTCGTGGAGCATCACGATCATGTCGCGGTCCCCGTCACCCAATGCCAGTTTATTTTCCAGTAAAACCTGCAGAATGTCAGCAGGTGCCATCATACCCATTTGAATAGGCGAATGGGTATGGGTCAACAGGAATGAAAACTGTTCTTTCAGGGGATGGTCAAGCGCCTCGATATCGCCCAGATATTGCAGCAGGAACTGATCGAAGCTGAGGGTATCTGTGTTGATGCTTTTGGTTTCTGATGTGAGACCCAGCTCCACGATCTTCCTCCAGCCGGCGGAAAAGTCGGGGTGCCTGAGTGTGGTTCTCACAAAATCAGAAACGGTGGCAAGTCCATAGGTGTTGATGTAGGGAATAGAATCCCTGTTAGGGTACCACGCATAGTTGCCCAGGCCTGGTATGTGGACAGTCCGATCGGCGTTGAAAAGTTCATGGTATGGTATGTGGCAGACCTGCCCACCTGAAAAATAGTGGGCGCCGTCTTTACCGGCCATGATTATATTTCTTGGATTCCAGCTGATCTTGTAATGCCAGGGATTATTGTCCGATTCAGGGGAGATCAGTCCGCCGCAGTGGGAGCGGAACGAGGTGATGGTACCGCCCTTGTCTTGTATATCGTGGATCATCTCCATCGCACTCATGTGGTCGATCCCGGGATCCAGTCCCATTTCAACCAGAAAGGTGAGCCCTGCTTCCTTTGCCTGTGCGTCCAAAGCCAACAACTCGGGGGTAAGGTATGAGGCGTTCAGGAAATGTTTTCTGTGGGCAAGGCATTTTACAGCCACCTTAGCGTGCAGGGGCGGCGGCAGCATAGAAATCACAGCATCAGCCAGGGAAATCAGTTTGTCGAGCTGCTCCGGGGCATTGGGGTCAATACGATAAGCTGCGGCCCGGTTGTAACCGGAGATTTTCTTCTCTGCCACATCCAGTTGCACATCGGCTACATGCACGTACCAGTTTTGGTGGTGGGCATCTTCCAGCAAAGATTCGATTAAGGTGGTGGCAGATTTACCTGCGCCAAGAACCAGTATATGGTGCATAGGAATATTAAGTGGCCATGAATGTAAGAAAGTATGCGGGAGCCGGGAAATTAATTGACCAGCTTTATGATGCGCGTCTCCAAGCGGATACCCCTTTCTGAATCCGGTGCTGATACAGAGACGCTGGCTCCCGGATCGATGTTTTCAAATCGAACGGTTTCAGTGAGAAATTTCCTGTTAGAAAGAACAAAGCGCAATTCCACGATGACCTCCTTCACTTTCATTTCTGAACGATTCCTGAGGGTGACTTCAATATTTTGAATGCCGCCGAACAGACCCACTTTATATTCATTAAGGGAGAGATCAATCAGATCGCTGATATCAACAGGCGGTGGGGGCGTATTGACTGGCGCTTCACTTCTTTTGGCGGCCATTCTTTTCCCGTTGCTGTCAGCCGTTACCGGAGCAGGCACATGATCTGCCGCGGGAGAACGAGCGTCGTCTTTTGGGGCCGGTTTTCGGACGGGTGTTGATGTGATGACAGATGTTTTCCCGGAAGCTTCGGCACCGGGATCACCTTCCGAAAAAGTTTGTTGCTGGGGGAGATATTGCTGGTCCACAACAGGAATGGAAGGAACTTCTGTTTGATCACGAATGTTGATCTTTTCTTTCAGTTCAGTGATGCGGGATGGTTCGGAAGGGACAACAAAAGGCTCGGGGCGGGGCTTGTCATTTACAGCCATACCGATCATTATGCCTACCATAAGCAAGGCAACCAGTGCTGCGGCACGCCCGGAATACTGCAACAATTTATTGCCTTTTTTTACCGTTGACGGCGTGTTTACAGATTCCAGGTAAACTGGTTTCTCCGGCACTGCCACCTGGGTGACATCAGGCAGCCTGACATTCCGGATTTTTTCCGGAGTGGGGGCGTATGCCTTAGTTTCTGATGATTTCGGTTTACTGCTGGCAGGGAGAGTAACAGCCACATACTTATGTTGTGCCTTTGAAGATTTTTGCCGCGGATCGGGCTGTATTCTATCTGTATCGCGGGGAAGATATTTATCGTGCCCCGGGGCATCGGGCGCAGAAAACGAAGTAACCTCTTCGCTCATTTTAGGGGATGATACAACCGCCGTTGTTTTCTCTGCAGGTACTGGCTGTTCTTTTCTTGAAACAGGCTCTTCTTTGTTTACCATGGCAGGCTTTTTAAAGAACCGGTCAAATGGTTGTTCTTCCACCAGCGGGGAAACAGCTTTG
>JBBAJN010000096.1:0-11692 GCA_040404045.1 Chitinophagaceae bacterium | reverse complement strand
CTACCTCAGCGCCGAGGAAGAAGATATCGCCAAGATCGCCCAGGCAAACATTCCGCTCACCGAGAAGGATGAATTTGCCGAGCCTAAGATCAAGGCCCGTCAGACTGGCGACTTCCCGATCCTCGATCCGGGAGAAGTTGAGTTCATGGACGTAGCCCCTAACCAGATCGTAGGTTTGAGCGCATCTCTGATTCCGTTCCTGGAGCATGATGACGCCAACCGTGCGCTGATGGGTTCAAACATGCAACGTCAGGCCGTTCCGTTGATCCTGCCGGATTCACCTATCGTAGGTACCGGTCTGGAAGGAAAGGCTGCCCGTGACGCGCGGATCCAGATCCATGCAGATGGTGAAGGCGTGATCGAGTTTGTTGACGCCAATGAGATCCACGTTCGATATGAGCGTGACGAAGCACAGAAACTGGTGAGCTTTGAAGACGATCTGATCGTTTACAGGCTGACAAAATATATCAAGACCAACCAGGAAACCTGTATCACCCTGAAGCCTGCCGTGAAGAAAGGCCAGCGCGTGAAGAACGGCGATTTCCTGACGGAAGGTTACGCTGTAAAGAACGGTGAACTTGCGCTCGGTCGCAACCTGAAAGTGGCATTCATGCCATGGAAAGGTTACAACTTCGAGGATGCCATCGTGATCAGTGAAAAAGTGGTGAAGGATGACCTGTTCACATCGATCCACATCTCTGAATTTGAACTGGAAGTTCGCGACACCAAATTAGGTGAAGAGGAACTCACCCCGGATATTCCCAACGTGTCTGAAGAAGCCACCAAAGACCTCGATCAATACGGTATCATCCGCATCGGAGCGCAGGTTAAGGAAGGTGACATCCTCATCGGTAAGATCACACCAAAAGGTGAGTCTGATCCTACCCCTGAAGAAAAACTCCTCCGGGCGATCTTCGGTGATAAAGCCGGTGATGCCAAAGATGCTTCTTTGAAAGCGCCAAGCGGAACTGAAGGTGTGGTGATTGGCAAGAAATTGTTCCAACGCGCCAAGAAGGATAAGAATGCCAAGGTTCGTGAGAAGGCTGCGGTTGAAAAACTCGAGAAGGTACACGAGACCAATGAGAAAGAGCTGCTGGAGATCCTGATCGTGAAGTTGCAGACTCTGCTGAAGGATAAGCCTTCCGCTGGCGTAACCAACAACTTTGGCGAGATGCTGATCGGAAAAGGTGCCAAGTTCGGGGCGAAAAACCTGACTGGCATTGACTACCAGAATGTCAACCCGCTGGGTTGGACAGGTGATGCGAAGATCGACGATCAGATCAACATCCTCCTGCACAACTTCAACATCAAGTACAACGAGGAACTCGGACGTTATAAGCGTGAGAAATTCAATATCTCGATAGGTGATGAATTACCTGCCGGTGTATTGAAACTGGCCAAAGTTTACCTGGCTGTTAAGCGTAAGCTGAAAGTGGGTGATAAGATGGCGGGACGTCACGGTAACAAGGGTATTGTGGCCAAGATCGTAAGGGCTGAAGACATGCCGTTCCTGGAAGACGGAACACCAGTGGACATCGTATTGAACCCCTTGGGTGTACCGTCCAGGATGAACCTGGGTCAGATCTACGAAACCATCCTCGGATGGGCGGGAGAGAAGCTGGGTACTCGTTTCAGCACACCGATCTTCGATGGTGCAACGCACCAGGAGATCAGGGATCTGATCGATAAGGCAGGACTGCCAAGCTCTGGTCATACATACCTTTATGATGGTGAAACCGGGGATCGCTTCCACCAGAAAGCTACCGTGGGTATCATCTACATGCTGAAGCTGCACCACATGGTTGACGATAAGATGCACGCACGTTCTATCGGACCATACAGTCTGATCACCCAGCAGCCGCTTGGTGGTAAGGCCCAGTTCGGTGGACAAAGGTTCGGTGAGATGGAGGTTTGGGCACTGGAAGCGTATGGTGCTGCCAACATCCTGCAGGAACTCCTGACCATTAAATCAGATGATATTATTGGTCGTGCTAAAACTTACGAAGCCATCGTTAAGGGTGACAACATCCCACGCGCAGGTGTGCCTGAGTCATTCAACGTACTCGTACACGAGTTACGCGGACTTGGACTTGAGCTTAAGTTTGATAATTAGTCGTAATAAACATCGCATAGAAAAAGCCCGGATTTTCCGGGCTTTTTTATTGTGGTGAATGTGGTCATGAAAGCGACTATGTCAGTTTGTGTCGGGCTTTAAGGCAACGAGGTATTTCTCAATGTAGTCTTGTTTCATGCGGAGCCTGTATTGCATAATGTACCTGGGATGCTCCAGGGGTACGATGTTTCCAAAATACTTTTCTTTCGCATTGATCTGCTCCAGGCATTTCGCGTTCTTCACTCCCAGTACATAACAGGTGTCCATATCAAAGCCCATGCTCTTTAATTGCCGCAAGTTGGAATGGATAAATGGCAACACCTTCTTATACAGCGCCGGGGTATCGTAATAATTGAAATTGACTTCTTTGCCCGCGGCATTTCTGATGGTATAGCCAAGGGGACTTACTGAGTTGATGAAATATCGTTTGTAGAAGGCTTCCGGGCCGCCATAAGCGCTGATCATGTCGTACACATACACAGACGAGGGCTCGTGGGAAACGGGCCCATTCCAGGGGATATTGATCTCTGCAAGCCTTTTTGGATCTGTGAAGGGGATTCCGGTAGCGCCAGCTCCGTGTCTGCCCGGGTTGATGCCCATGATCAGCCTTCGCGGAGCATGATCATGGTAGTATTTCCGGTAAAAGACTTCGCTCGCTTTCCAGGCTTCCGCACTTTCAGCATAGGGATTCATGATACTGATCCCCTTGGGTAATGTACCGCTGAAACCGAGTTCCCTGTTGTATGTGATTATTTTGTTGGACCAGGTTGTCATACCCTCTGCGTTTTTTCCTGCAACCAATCCGCCACGCCGCTGTCTTCGATCTTCTTTTCCCATGTCCAGGTACTGAGATCGCCGGAACGGAAGTGAAATGACTGCAGTTTTTCCCAGTCGAGGTCATTCAGCGAGGCGTCGATCTTATAGAAGGTGCCTCCGTATTTTTTTTCGAATGCATGCAGCCATGGATAGTCCGTCGTGATCACAGGCAGGCCGAATTGCTGGTACTCGAGGAATTTGGTGGAGGTCTGCCTGTTATAAGGCTCGTGGTCCGGGATGTAATTGATGGCGAATCGGGAACGGTTCAGGTATTGCGCCAGTTCATCACGACCAACAGGACCCTTGAATATGATGTTTCTGTTCAGCCTGTACTCGTTCGCGATGTATTCATAGTCGCGGCTCAGGATCAACAGCGTTCTGTTGCTCAAGTCGGGTTGCAAAAAACGATTCACCAGGGTGGTGATCTTTCTGTTTGCCTTCACCGATCCGGTATAAATGAAATCATAATCTTTCTCCGCCTGTGGATCCACGGTCATCCCCCTATCGATCCCCATATCCCTGAATCCGAAGGGTAAGTTGTCCTGATAAGGAAAACAGTCCTTCACATAGGCATTCAGGAACAGCCTGTAATCTGGTTTGGTATTCCATGCGGCCTTGAGCCGGTTCTTGATGTGACGGAATGGGGGAGTAGAAGCAGATGCATGGTCGTGGATGCGTATCGCGGCCGTTCTTTTGGAACGATCCATGCCCATCATCATCCATTCCACATCAATGCCGCCGGGATCTTTTTGCCATTGTTTTTTACTCATGATCCTGACCTGGTATCCGCGCGCCGAAAAGAAAACCTGGTAGGCTTCGAGTTCAGGAAGGAAACTCAGTTCATCATGGATAAAAGCAATGGTCATCCATGAAGGTAATTAGATAAAAGAAAATCTTTCACCTGCCCGTAGTCCGGCGCGATCAGCGTGCTCTTTTTTTCTTTATGCCTGATCTTTTCCACCTGTTCAGGATACTCCAGCCTCCTGCCGATCGCCTTCTCCACACTGTCCGGGAACTTAACAGGATGTGCGGTTTCAAGGATCATGCCTTTGGTGCCGGGATGGGCATGGGTATATCTTTCAAGTGCGGCAAAACCAACGGCGCCATGCGGATCCAGCAGGTAATTGTACTGCCTGTAGACCTGCGCTATGGTATCTTCGGTTTCCTGGTCGGTGATGCTGTAACTGCTGATCTGTTCTTTCAACTGCGGATACTCATTATTGAAAATGTTCAGTATCCGAACAAAATTGCTGGGGTCTCCAACGTCCATCGCATTCGAGATCGTTGCAATGGCCCTGGCGGCTCTATACTCGCCGCTTTGTAGATATTGGGGAACGATATCATTTGCATTGCATGCCGCGATGAAATGTTTAACCGGCAAGCCCGACTTCCAGGCCATGATCCCTGCGCAGATATTCCCGAAGTTTCCGCTAGGAACACAGATCACGGGGGGCTCTGCCGCCTTCCACTGTTGCAAGGCGAGGAAATAATACATCTGTTGGGGAAGCCATCTCGCCACGTTAATAGAGTTGGCGGATGTAAGGAATAACTGCCCGGTAAGTTCCGTATCTGCAAAAGCCTGTTTCACGATCTTCTGGCAGGCATCGAAATCACCCTGCACTTCAAGCGCATGGATATTGCCGCCAAAAGTGGTCAGCTGCAGCTCCTGTACCGGGCTCACTTTCCCGGAAGGATAAAGGATCACTACATCAACCCCTTCAACACCATAGAATCCATCTGCCACTGCTCCGCCCGTATCGCCCGACGTGGCCACGAGCACGATGATCCTGCCTTTTTTCTCTCTCGAAAAATAGCCCAGGCAACGGCTCATGAACCTGGCACCCACGTCCTTGAAGGCCAGGGTTGGACCATGATACAGCTCAAGTGAATAGATATCTTCGGTTATAGGTATCAGTGGTATGTCAAACGATAATGTTTCTTCAACGATCCTGCGTAATTCATCATCAGGAATAACGGGGTCCACATAGGGCTTCATCACCTGGAAGCCGATCTCTGCTGCAGAAAGGCCCTTCAGGCTTTCAGGTGACGTGAATGGATATTGCGGGATCCGTTCAGGGAAATACAGTCCCTTATCTGGCGCCTGTCCGAGTACGGTGGCGTCCCTGAAATCAACGGAAACAGATTCTTTATTGAGGCTGTAGTATGTCATCTTCAACTATCTTGACTCCTTCGTTATTGATGGTGGTAACATATGTGCTGTAGGGAATGCCGGCTTGTTCGTAGATAGCGGACATTTCCTGTTCAACATTGCAGGCCGTAGCTTCATCCTTGCTCAGCATGAAGATGGATGGCCCCGATCCCGAGATGCCGCCGCCTAAGGCGCCTGCTTCGAGCGATCTTTTTTTCACCTGGTCGAATGCCGGGATCAGGATACTACGAACAGGCTCGATGATCACGTCTTCCAGGGATCGTGAGATCAGGTCGTAGTCGCCCTGCATAAAACCTGCCACCAGCCCTGCGATGTTTCCCCATTGCCTGATCGCATCTTTCAGCAGGATCTGCTTTTTGAGGATCTGGCGGGCGTCTGAAGTTTTCACTTCGATCTGCGGGTGAACGATGGTGACGAACAGGGGTGGTGGTTTAATGGGAACGATATCGAGGGGATGAATGCTTCGAATCAGGGTCACACCGCCAAGCAGGCAGGGTGCGATGTTATCGGCATGCTTTACACCCGACGCCAGCTTTTCGCCGTTCATGGCAAACTGCACCAGTTCCTGCCCCGAGAAGATATTACCCAGCAGGATATTGGCGGCCGCCACAGAGCCTGCTGCACTGGCTGCGCTGGAGCCAATACCACTACCTGGCTTGATCTTTTTGTCGATCGTCATTTCAAAGCCGATGGGTTCAGGAAGTGCCGCCATCAGCGAAAGCAGCGATACGCCCGCCACATTCTTTACCGGATCTTCCGGCAATCCGAAATCATCCAGGTTCCTGATCACCAGGCCCGGCGATGAGGTCCTGCGCAGCGTCATCACATCGCAGGGATCATTCAACGCCAGTCCGAGCACGTCGAACCCGCAAACCAGATTTGCCACGGTACCAGGAGAAAGTATTTTTACAAAATCCATATTCATTGACTCATTAGCTCATTGGCTCATTCTTAATCAGCTAATCAGCCAATGAGCCAATTAGCCAATCGTTTATCCGACCGCCCGAATAATATCCGCAAACACTCCCGAGGCCGTTACTTCCGCACCTGCACCCGCGCCTTTCACCACCAGCGGTTGATCGGGATATCGCGGGGTGTAGAACCTCACGATGTTATCCTTGCCATAGAGGTGGTAAAAATCATGTTGCGGATCGATGTGCTGGAGGCCCACCGAAGCCTTGCCGCCCGCGAAGGAAGCCACAAATTTCAATTTGCAGTTTCTGGCTGCGGCAGCATCGTACAATGCCTTGAAATGCGCTTCGTGCTTTTCCAGTTCCACATAGAAGTCAGCCACGGATCCATCCATACATGATGCCGGCAGGAAACTCTCATTGGTGATAGCATCCATCTCGATCACTTCACCGGATTCGCGCGCCAGGATCATGATCTTCCTCGCCACGTCTGTTCCACTCAGGTCAAGCCTCGGGTCCGGCTCGGTATAGCCTTCATCCTGTGCCTGCTTCACCACTTCTGCGAATTTACGCGTAGCATCGTAGTTGTTGAACACAAAGTTCAGCGTACCGCTCAGTACCGCTTCGATCTTGTTGATGCTGTCGCCACTGCGCAGCAGGTCGTTCAACGTACCGATCACGGGCAGACCCGCACCTACGTTGGTTTCGAAGAGGAATCGGGTATTGTATTCCCGCGCCAGTTCTTTCAGCCCTGCATAATTGGCATAGGCTGATGAAGCTGCTATTTTGTTACAGGCCACCACGGCTATACTCTTCTGCAGCAATGATCCATATACTTTAGATACTACCTCATGGGCAGTAACGTCAACGAACACACTGTTCCTGAAATTCTTGCTGATGATATGGGCTACGAATTCGTTCAGATCAGCTTTCTCACCAGCCTCCATCGCTTTTTCCCAGTTGCCGTTTAAGCCCTCGTCCCCGATCACCATGTTACGACTGTTGATCAGTCCTACTACACGGACTTGCAGCCGGAGGTGTTCCATCAGAAAACTGTGCTGTTTTTGAAGTTGGGCTAGCAGGCGTTTTCCCACATTGCCGGTGCCGGCCACAAACAGGTTGATCTGGCGGTAGGTGGTTTCGAAAAATTCTTCATGCAGTACGTTCAGTGCTTTACGCACATCTGCGGTGGAGATCACGGCAGAGATATTTCTTTCGGAGGATCCCTGTGCAATGGCCCTGACGTTGACGCCATTCTTTCCCATGGCCCCAAACATCTTACCACTGATACCCGGATGACTTTTCATGTTTTCACCCACCAGCGCAACAATCGAGAGATCTTTTTCAACGGTCAGCGGATCAACAATGCCGCTGGAGATCTCCCTTTCAAAAGCCTGCTCCACGGTTTTCAGGGCTTTGTCTGACATAGCAGTATCTATCGCCACGCAAATGGAGTGTTCAGA
The DNA here is from genome assembly GCA_040404045.1 of Chitinophagaceae bacterium. Taxonomy (GTDB): domain Bacteria; phylum Bacteroidota; class Bacteroidia; order Chitinophagales; family Chitinophagaceae; genus Pollutibacter. The sequence continues at coordinate 4,219 of JBBAJN010000096.1, read as the reverse complement.
AGAACTCTGGGTGATCAGGATCACGTTGATCTTTTCCATAGCCAGGGCTTCGAACAGTCTTTTTGAAAATCCCGGTATGCCCACCATACCGCTGCCTTCGAGACTCAGCAGGGCGATATTGTTGATGCTGGAAATGCCCCTGATGGCTTCGGAATCCTGGGGTGACTGGTTGTGTATGACAGTGCCTGCATCGGCAGGCGCAAATGTATTTTTAACCCATACCGGGATGTTTCGGCTCATCACGGGCTGTATGGTTGGCGGATAGATGACCTTGGCCCCAAAATGGGAAAGCTCCATGGCCTCTTTATAGGAGATCACGGGAATGGGTCTGGCATTGGCCACCCAGCGCGGATCGGCGGTCATCATGCCGGATACATCGGTCCAGATCTCCAGGGATGAAGCCTTTGCGCCCCCGGCAACGATCGCAGCGGTATAGTCCGACCCACCCCGTCCGAGTGTGGTGGTTGCGCCATCGGTTCCGGAACCAATAAATCCAGGCATCACCACCAGTGCGTGTCCGGCGGCAGCGAGCTTTTCAATCAGCGGGTAGGTGGTTTTAAAATCTACTGCCGAATTTCCAAACTGGTCGTTGGTTTTGATCACTTCCCTGGAATCTTTCCAGATGCTGTTGACGCCATCCACGGCAAAAGATGCCGCGATGATGCGGGACGACATCAATTCGCCGTAGCCCATGATCCTGTCCAGGGTGCGGGCCGACAATTCGCCGAGCATGAAAATGCCGTTCATGATCTCTTCGAGCTCGTTGCAATAGGTTTTGGTAAAACTGAGCACATGGCTCTGTTGCTGCACCGGGATCAGTTCTTTCACGGTGTCGAGGTGCCTGGTTTCGATCTGCTGCAGGATCTCCCGGAATCCTTCATCGCCTTCCGAAGCGCGTTTACCGCATTCGATCAGTTTGTCAGTGGTTCCGCTCATGGCAGATACCACCAGGAAAACCGGGTTGCCCTTTAACGACTGGTGAACGATCTCCCTGACTTGTTTTATAGTACCGGCACTGCCTACTGACGTGCCGCCAAATTTCATAACCAACATAAGAATGATTTACATGAAAAACTTTCTGTTATTTATAGCCGAAGCCCAATGGATGATATATGAATGATACAACCCTTAACGGGTTGTTGTGGTAATGGTAATAATGGTGGAAATGCCTGTAGCATCGTTGGAGAAGGAATAGTATGACTGATTTTTTACCATTATTAAGTGAGGGCCGAAGATAATGTATAAAGATTAATAAACAAACCTATAGCTTAGAGATTTTACAACAAACCCTGAATTCTTTTATAATATTAAGTAAATTGCAGTTCCTTTCCCACTAAACTATGAGTCATTCATCTTCCCTCGCACTAACGCAGTTCAAGAACCTTGTTGGGATCAAATTCCAGTTGTACAACAGCCTGTTCACTTCCCTGCCATTTCACCGGATCGAGAAAACCGGGATCATGCTGTCTTTATTGCTCACCAACTGCGAGGAAGGGTACCGGAAGAAGATGAGTCCCGTGCAGATCCTGGACGAGTTTTTCCAGCGCCACACGGCCTACCAGAAAGAGCAGGAACAGATCGATCTGCTGTTCAGGTTCGTTCAATACGTGGAAAGGCAGGTGGTATTATTCGACGCGCTGGAAGACGCTGCATTCACCGAGGTGAACGATATGGCCGGTGCCGGGACCCTGAAGCACCTGGAAAGTGAGGTGGTCCAGCAGCGTATCGATGAGGCCCTCGCAGCAAAGCTGTCCAATTTCGGCATCCGGTTGGTGCTTACCGCGCATCCCACCCAATTTTATCCGGGTACGGTACTGGGTATCATCAATGACCTGTCGAGGTCCATCCGTGACAATAACGTGAACCAGATCAATATGTACCTGCAGCAGTTGGGTAAAACCGCTTTCTTTAAGAAGCAGAAGCCCACGCCGTACGACGAGGCCATCAGCCTGGTCTGGTACCTGGAGAATGTGTTTTATAATGCCTGCGGGCGGATCATATCATTCCTGAAGAACCAGTTCGCTGCTGCCGGAGAAGGCAGTAAGCCGGTGATCAGGATGGGTTTCTGGCCCGGGGGCGACCGTGATGGCAATCCTTTTGTGACGGCCGATATTACGAAGAAAGTGGCTGATGCCCTTCGAGGCGCAGCGCTGAAATGTTATTATATGGATGTCCGTCGCCTGAGGCGGAGACTGACCTTTGAAGGGGTGGAGAATGTGTTGCAGGAGCTTGAAAGGAAGTTGTACGATAATCTCTTTATTCCCGGCCATGCGGTGGATATTTCCTCGGCTGAAATTCTTGACACGCTGCGCAAGCTTCGCGAAGTGGTGATCTATCAGCATAACAGTCTTTTCGTGCATTTGCTGGACGGACTGATCAATCGGGTAGAAGTATTCGGATTGTATTTTGCTACGCTGGATATCCGGCAGGACAGTTCCATACATGGACGCATCATGGACCAGTTTGTGGAGTCCGGCGAACTTCCGGCAGACTATCCGTCTATGAGTGAGTTGGACAAGATGAAATGCCTGGGCGCATTATCCGCGCCGGTGGTGAACATGCCGGCTGATCCGATGGTGAAGGAAACGCTGGCCAGCATTGACGTGATCAAATACATCCAGCAGCACAACGGTGAAGAAGGATCGAACCGGTATATCATCAGCCAGTGCAACAGTGCATTGAATGTGATGGAGGTGATGGCCCTGTTTGTCATGGCCGGATGGAAGCGTTCAGAGATCAATATTGATATCATTCCATTGTTTGAAACCATCGATGATCTCACCCGGGCTTCGCAGGTGATGAAGAGTTTGTATGAAGACAAGGTCTATATTTCCCATATAAGGAAACGCGGGTCCGTGCAGACCATCATGCTGGGCTTCTCCGACGGCACCAAAGATGGCGGCTACCTGATGGCCAACTGGAGCATCTATAAAGCTAAGGTTGAGCTCACCAGTATTTCCCGGGAATACGGGGTGGATGTAGTGTTCTTCGACGGTCGGGGTGGCCCGCCTGCACGTGGTGGCGGTAAAACGCACAAGTTCTATTCGTCGCTCGGGCAAAAGATCTCCAATAAGGAAATTCAGCTCACGATCCAGGGTCAGACCGTTAGTTCAAATTTCGGTACGATCGATGCCGCGCAGTATAACATCGAGCAGTTGTTACATGCCGGTATTTCCAATGATTTATTCTCTGAAAAGAATATCACGCTGAGTGCAGAGCAGGAAGACATCATCAATGAACTGGCGAAAGAGAGCCTGGACGTATATACAGAGTTGAAGAACCATCCTTATTTTATTGAGTACCTCTCACACGTGAGTCCGCTTCGTTTCTATACGGAGACCAATATTGGCAGCAGGCCCGCGAAGCGGGGGAGTGGCGGAAGGCTGATGTTGAAGGACCTTCGGGCCATTCCTTTTGTGGGATCGTGGAGCCAGCTGAAGCAGAACCTTACCGGTTACTACGGCGTAGGCAGTGCGTTCAGGAAGATGGAGCAGGATGGCCGTTGGCGCGAGGTGGAGCTCCTGTACCGTGAATCCCCCTTCTTCAAAACGCTGATCGACAACTGTGAGATGGCGATGAAAAAATGTTTCTTCCCTTTAACCGCCTATATATCCGATCATCCGCTGTACGGGGAGATCTGGAATAAGATCCACGATGAGTTTGAACTGACGATGAGTTATGTGTTCAAACTCACCGGTAAGAATGAATTGATGGCCGATTATCCCGTGGAGCAGTTATCGATCCAGATGCGCGAGCGCATCGTGCTTCCGCTCACCACGATTCAGCAATACGCCATCAGTAAAGTGCGTATGATGGAAGAGCAGCTGGTGCAAGGGCCATCTAAATCAGCGTATGAGAAGCTGGCGATGAGATGTTCCTTTGGGATCATTAATGCGGGTAGGAATAGTGCGTAGTGTCGATTGGCTAATGACTAATTGACTCATTGGCTCATTTCGTTTCGAGTAAGATTAATCAGTGTTATACTATTGGCATCTTAGATAAAAAAGCAGCCCTCCTAGAAAGGAGGGCTGGATTGTTTATGACCCAACTTTGACTGCTTGTCAAAACTTATAAATAGCTGCTAATAGGGCACTCACATTTCCCGACTTGGAACCTCCGTCTTTGTCGTAAAAAGCATCATTGCTGGAAGATTCAAACCTGAGTTCAGGAATGAAGGTCATAGGACCTGCTTTGAAATTCATGGAAATGGTGTTGGCGA
>JBBAJN010000095.1:0-11761 GCA_040404045.1 Chitinophagaceae bacterium | reverse complement strand
CCAGTGCCACAACGACTGCCGCAGCAAGATTTATTTTCGTATTGCGCATATTCTCTGTTTTAAGGTAAATAAATGATTGGATTAATTGGTCTTCTCTACGGCCTCCCAGAGCTCACTGAAATTTGGATTGATGATGATCTCTGTGCGCCTGTTCATGGCCTTATTCGCAGCTGTGGTATTGGTAGCTACGGGATCGTATTTACTTTTACCGGCGGACGTCAACCTCGCCGGATCAATGCCGTATTTATCCCGGAATAACCGCACAACTGTATTCGCCCTTTCTGTACTCAGGCTCCAGTTGTCCTTGAATGCTTTTCCGGCACCGTCTGAATCGGTGTTTCCAACCACGATGATCTTGACGGTATAATACTGCTGCACAACATCTGACACCAGTTTCAGGGCTTCGTACCCCTCCGGCTTCAGTTTCGTGCTACCCTGCGGGAACAATAATTTATCCTGTAAAGACACAAATATCAGTCCATTCTTGTACGTCACATCAGCACCCGCATCCTCAAACTTACCCAGGGCGTCGCGGGTTTGCTCAAAAACCTTCCTGAGAGAGGTACCTTGTACCGCAAGGGCAGCATTGATCTTCTCGACCCGCTGACGCAGGGCAATCTCAATCTTCCTGCAGTTTTCTGCTTCCTTGCTATACCGTATGTTTTCTTCCTTAAGTTGACTAATCAGCTTGCTGTCGTCCGCAATCTTTGACGCCTGACTTTCCACCTGACTTTTCAGCGTTTCAATCTGGCCATTGGCTGCCTCCAGTTTCTTACTGGTACCACAACCAGACAAAAGAGATCCCGCCACAGCGATCACCCATAATCCTTTTTTCATGTACTGTTGTTTTGTGGAGGCAAACTTAGAATGATTCTCCGGAAAAGATGAGAATCGGACATTAAAGCTTGTTTGAAATTCGAATTGCCGCACAACTTTTCCCGGTCGTGGCAAAAAAAAAGACGCGGCCAAAGCCGCGTCTTGAAAATATAGTCAGGAAAACGCAATCTGTTATCCTTCTTCCAAACGGAATGTAACAGGCTGCCTTCTGTAAGCTTTCACATTACGTCCGTTCTGAACGGCAGGCTTCCATTTTGGACCCTTCTTGATCGCTGCTACCGCAACCTCAGCCAGCTTGGTACCAGGGCCGAGACAATTGGTTACACCTGCTTCGCCACAATTCAGTGCGCGAACTTCAGATACAGCGCCTTCTTTATCCACAATGAATAGTACCACTACGGTTCCGGACTTACCATCTTCCTGGAGTTCATCCATGTTACGCTCGATCTCACGGCTAACATATTTGAACCAGGCCTGATTACCACCGGGGAATTCAGCATCGATCTCTACCTTCTGGAAGACCTTATCCTCATCATCTCCTTTTGGTGCTTCAATGACACCCCCTTTATCTTCCACTGGCGGAGCTACAATACCTTCATCCTTGATACCTTCCTGGTTGGTAGTACCGATCTTGGTATCCTCGAGTTTCTCAACTTCTGGTGGCTTCTCTTCTTCCTTTACTTCTTCATCCTTGACCACTTTGGGCGGCGTGAACTTTGCCATTTCAACCTTGGGCGGCTCTGGTGGCTTTGGCGGAGGTGGAGGCGGAGGTTCGTTTTTCTCCTCCTGCTGGATATCCTCCAGCTTAACTTCCTGCACCTGCACCTGACCTTTGTTGCGATCCTTGGCCGCGTTCACCAGGAACGAGGTCAGGAAGATCAGCAACGCCAGACCAACGGTTACCCCAAGGGCCGTTGTTAGGCGCGAATTATACTTCTTGCGAAGCTCATAAGCACCGTATTCCTTGTTCCTGCCTTCAAAGACAATGTCAAGGAGATCGCTGCCTAAAATTTTGTTTGCATCCATGTTAATGCCTTTTCTTTATGATGCAGCTATGGAAACGATTCCACACTGCAAACTGTTATTTAATTCCGTTTGCTGCCTCAGTGGCCTTGACCAGTTCATACTCCTGCGGACTGATATCCACCATCGCATAACGTTTGATCTCGGCAATAGTCATTTCATCCAGGATATCTACCGTATTCTTATAGGTAGCATCTTCGGTAGGTTTGAGGATCATCACCAAATCCTCAGGATTGGTAGATTTCTTCTTGCGAAGGATCTCCTCCCTGATGCCCTTGAATGTTGTAGCCTTGATCAGCGTAGGATCAAGTCCCTCGTAATAATAGACCTGGTCCTGCTTACCGAGAAGAATGGTGAAAGCTCCGGACTCCTTTACTTTATTCTGCTCTTCAGGCTTATCCACGTCTTTGGGCAGGAACAGTTTCATCGCTGTCGGCTGCGCAACGGTTGTGGTAAAGATGAAGAAAGTGATCAACAGAAACCCAAGGTCAACCATGGGCGTCATGTCTACGCGGGTAGATAGCTTCTTCGCCTTCTTGACACCAGGCCCTTTTTTGTGGCCACCGCCGCCATCACCGCCGCCTTCAATACTAGCCATATCTTACTGTTTTTAAAAGTTATTACTGTTACTTTCCTCCACTGATCTGTTTCTGCCTTGTTTCATGCAGCGGTGTACCTGATGGAGCGTCTTCAGGTGCCGTGATCAGCAAAAATTTGTTCTGGTCGTTCTTTTTGAACGCATTCAGCACATTCTTGAAGACAGGATATTTGGTTCCGTTGTCGGCTTTGATCAACAGGTTCAGCTTCCTGCCCGAATAAGCATTCAGGGCGTCGCGAACCCAATAATACATCTCTCCGCCTGTTGAATCCGCCGCGGGAATACCGGGCTGCTTTACTTTCTTCATCTCGTCAGGAGACAAAGCAAGCAATGATTTCAACTGGCCAAAAGGCACACCAACACTGGGAGCATTTATGAATGCCTTCATTTCAGCAGGGGTCAATCCCAGGGTCCTTGTTTTATCAAGGTTCTGGATCAGTACCTGGCGAAACTCCGGATTATCCATGGAAACAAATGCCCGTCCGTCTTTATCTATCGTTACAGTGAAAACATCCTTCTCAGGTACAGCATCCGCTGACACTGATCCAGGTGTTGTCACCTCCACAGCTTCCTCAGGCTTGAACTTGGTAGCCAGCATGAAGAAAGCCAGGATAAGGAACGCCACGTCCACGAACGGCGTCATATCATTATCCGTACTTTTCTTTGGAATTTTGACACTTGGCATGTTAAGTATTCTTTTTTAGATATTAATTAGATGCAGCACCTGCATCTTTCCATAAAACCCCGGATCTTATTTGTACAAAGAACCGAAGCTCTGGGTCAGGGTGAAACCTGATTCATCAATACCATAAGTGATACTATCGATCTTCGTAGTGAAGATGTTATACATAACCAACGCGAATGAAGATGTGGCAATACCAAGAGCCGTGTTGTAAAGGGCTTCAGAGATACCTACCGCAAGTTCCGCAGCCGCACCGGCACCACCTTCCTCACCAAGTGAAGAGAATGATTTGATCATACCCATTACCGTTCCCAACAGGGCGATCAGAGTACCCAGTGAAGTCAAAGTAGACAGGAATACCAGGTTCTTTTGCAGCATAGGCAGCTCCAGAGCGGTAGCCTCTTCCACTTCTTTCTGAATGGCCAGGATCTTTTGCTCAGAATTATACTCCGTGTTGGTGATCATCTCTTTGTACTTCCGCAGACCAGCCTTCATAACGTTGGCAACGCTGCCTTTTTGCTTATCGCACTCAGAAAGGGCTGCATCAACATTCTTGTTGGCAAGATGATACTGCACCTTACGGATGAAGTCAGAAATATTTCCTTTACCCTGGGCTTTTGAAATGGTCAGGAACCTTTCAATGGAGAAAGTGATAACCATCAGGAAGCAACCGATCAGTAATGGAACGATGATACCTCCCTCATACATACGATACCATGCACCTTTGGGTCCTTTGTGCGATGGCCAGAAACCACCGGAAGGGTCAGGCTTGCTGAATCCCGAATCAGCACCAAGAATGAATCTCCAGATCAGATACCCGCCGACAATACAGGCAACAGGTGCCAGCACGGAAATAAGGTTACTGCTTTTCTTTGGTTGCACAGATGTTGTCGCCTTCGCAGCAGTTGCAGTTGGTTTTGTCTCAGCCATGACTTTTTGATTTTTTAAATTTTAAATGTTCGTTTTGGTGATTTGTGCTACAATTCTACTTAAAAAATATTTCGTTAAATCAGAGTCCCGTTAAAATATTCTCAAGGGAACACAATATAGCAAGTTTTCTAAAAAAAATCAAAGGGCCAAATTAATTGTCTGTATCGAATTTATTCAGCCCCTACCCCCACTTTTCCCATACTCGACTTACTACTTCCACACCTTCGTCCCACCCGCGCCCGGGGGCGCTTTCCTTCCAAGATTCGCATCGAAGCCAGTATTGGCAGGGTTTTCACGCTTTAAGGGATCTTTTAAAAAAAAGCGAGGTACATTAGCTGTCTTCAAATTGAAATCAAACATGCAAACTGCTCTGGTCCTGAAACATATCCTGGTATTTTCGCTGACGCTTGCCCTTTTGATGCCCGCCATGGCACAACGAAAACCCAAAAACCCCGCACCTTCCCCCGTTCCAACACCCAGCGGGCCCGTCATCACCGGAAGCGGGCCAAATGCAATGCCCAGCGGAAATGGCTCCCGATCATCCTCATCCAGTGGCCCCAAAGCATACAAGGACGTGATCACTGATAAGGCCCAAACCATGAGGGGCCTGTTCACCGTTCATAAAGTGGACGAAAAATACTTTTTCGAGATCCCTGATTCAGTCATGAAAAGGGAGATCATGGCGATTACCCGGTTCACCAAGGTAGCCGCCGGTGCCGGTATCTACGGCGGGGAACTCGCCAATCAACAGGTTATACAATTTGAAAAAGGGCCCGACAATAAACTGTTCCTCAGGGTGGTTACCCTGGTTTCCGTAGCCAACGACTCCAGCCAGCCCATTTATAAAGCAGTCAGGAATTCGAATGTGGACCCCATCGCAGTTTCATTCGATATCAAAGCTTTATCAAAAGACTCTTCCGGCGTAGTGATCGATGTTACCGAATTTTTCAAAGGGGATAACCAGCCCGTATCACTCAGCGCCAACGCCAAGAGAAGGCTGAGCTTAGGTGGACTTGCGAGCGACAGGTCCTATATCGAAAGCATCAAAAGCTACCCCATCAATACAGAAGTACGCACCCTGAAGACTTTTTCGGCTTCGGGTGGATCATTCTCGGCGTCTTCCTTCCCCTCCGCATCGCTGCCCGCCGCCAACGCAGCAGGTGCTGTGACCGTGGAAATGAACACCTCCTTTATTGTACTGCCTAAAGTACCTGCAAAAAAAAGGCTGTATGATCCCCGTGTGGGCTATTTCCCGGAAGATTACACCGTTTACTCAGACGACCAGCAGAAAGTACAGCAAGCCCGGTTCATCGTAAGATGGAACCTGGAGCCCAAAGCGGAAGATCTCGAAAAATGGAAAAGGGGCGAACTGGTGGAACCTGCCAAACCGATCATCTATTACCTCGATCCCGCAACGCCAAAAAAATGGCGACCCTACCTCATCCAGGGTGTGAACGACTGGCAGGCAGCCTTCGAGAAAGCAGGCTTTAAAAATGCCATCATGGCGAAGGAATGGCCAGAGAACGACAGCACCATGAGCCTCGAAGATGCGCGCTTCAGCGTGATTCGCTACCTCGCATCGCCCATCGAAAATGCATCAGGACCGAACGCACATGACCCCCGTTCCGGAGAGATCATCGAAAGCCATATCCAATGGTACCATAACGTGATGAAATTATTGCACAACTGGTATTTCGCGCAGGCCGCTGCCGTGGACCCAGGGGCCCGGAAAATGGTGTTTGACGATGAACTGATGGGACAGCTCGTCCGGTTCGTTTCCTCCCACGAAGTAGGACATACCCTCGGCCTGCTGCACAACATGGGCTCAAGTTCACGCACCCCCGTAGAAAAACTCAGGGACAGGAAATGGCTGGAGGAAAACGGACATACGGCTTCCATCATGGACTATGCCCGTTTCAATTATGTTGCACAACCGGAAGACAGTGTGGGCAGGACCGGCCTGTTCCCACGCATTGGGGAGTACGACAAGTGGGCTATTGAATGGGGATACGGATATGTACCCGGTAAGGATGAGAACGACGATAAACTACTGCTCAACAAAAAGTATATCGACAGGCTGGCAAAAAACCCCCGCATCTGGTTCGGAACTTATGAGTTCGGGAACTTCGCCGACCCGCGCACACAGGCGGAAGACCTGTCGGACAATAATGTTAAAGCCTCAGAGTATGGTGTAAAGAACCTGAAAAGGATCATGCCGAAACTCCCAGAATACACCAAGGAAGATGCTGACCGCTACGAGAACATGAGCGAAATGTACAAAGCCCTGTATGACCAGTTCAACCTGTATGTTTTTCACGTGCTCAGGTCAATTGGCGGCTATCATGAAACCCCAAAATCTATTGAGCAACTTGGCGATGTGTACGAAATGGTACCAAAGAAACAACAGAAAGAAGCCGTTAACTTCCTGCATAAACAACTCTTCACTACGCCCACCTGGCTGATGGATAAAAACATCATCAACAAATTCTCCAACCCGTCGTCCAACCAGGTAAGCAGCATCCAGGAAAATGCCCTGGCCAGTATGCTGACCAGTTCAAGGCTCGGCCGGATGGTTGCGTTGACCAGTCGCTTTGACGATGCCTACCAGATAGATGAGTACCTGGCCGATATCCGGAACGGATTATTCAGTGAGCTTGGCTCAAAATCAAAAATTGACATGAACAAGCGTAACCTGCAAAAATCATATGTGGAAAGACTCATTGGGCTTATCAACCCGCCCTCAGGTGCCAGCACAGGCATTACCATTTCCTTTGGAAGCTTGAATTTGAGCCCTGATGTATCCAAAACCGATATCAGTTCGGTCACCCGGGCGCACCTGGTAAAACTGAGAAATGAACTGTCCACCGCGTCAGCATCATACTCTGATAATATGAGCAGGTATCATTTGGAGGATCTTGCAATTAGAATCAAGAGGGCGTTGGATCCGAAGTAATTGACTCATTGGCTCATTAGCTAGTTAAAGAACGATCGTGGCTTTTCTTATAAATGATTTGCCAGGGTAAGATATCGAAACAACAAAGCCTGGCAGAACTGGCCACGAAGTTCGACGCTGATTCCGTAGTAATCTTCAAGTGGAAGGCAGAGTTCCTGAAAAATCTTTCAGCCACATTTGAGCGTTCAGAGTCCACCGAAGTACAGGATGAGGATACGGAGAATCTCTATGCAGCCATTGGCCAGTTGAAGGTCGAATTTGAATTTTTGAAAAAAAGTTGCAAGGGTACTTGCCCAACTCAAGACTTTGCGATAACTTTTCATCAAGAAAATGAACGGTCCCTTATCATACACCTGTATAATCTGTTTTGCCTTGGCAGTTTTTGCAGCCTGTTCGAAGGACAATGATCAGGGGGAATCTTCCCCGCATGTCAAGGAAGCATTCGGGACTAATATCAATCTAAACGAACTTGCCAATTATGCGAAACAGGCGAGACCGTCATACATTAATAAGGACAATTCCGGCAACAATCCCATTACCGATGAAAAGGCAACACTCGGACGTGTTTTGTTTTATGATAAGAGCCTGAGCATAGACAATACGGTTTCCTGCGCAAGTTGTCATCAACAGAAGTTTGCCTTTGGTGATCCTATTGTGCCAAGCAAGGGGGTCGAGGGCGGAACCACGGGTCGGCACTCCATGCGTTTGATCAATACAAGATTCGGCAATGAGTTAAGGTTCTTTTGGGATGAACGGGCTGCTTCGCTCGAATTGCAAACAACACAACCGATAGCGGACCACGCGGAATTGGGCTTCAGCGGACTAAACGGAAGACCCAACTTGAATACACTACTCTCCAAACTGCAAAACATTGGTTATTATCAGGAGCTTTTTCAGTTTGTTTACGGAGACAAACTCGTTACCGAAGTACGTTTGCAGGAATGCCTGTCACAGTTTATACGCAGTATCCAGTCTTTTGATTCCCGATATGACGCTGGGCGCTCCCTTGTTCCGGATGACGGAACGCCGTTCTCCAATTTCACACCGCTGGAAAACCAGGGGAAGCAGTTGTTTCTGGCTCCCCCGCAATTCGATCAGGGGAGTATCCGCATGGGCGGAGGCGCCGGATGTGGATCATGTCATCGCCCTCCTGAATTTGACATTGTACCGAACAGCAGAAACAATGGAATTACAGCCAGAATTGGAGGTGGCGACCAGGACCTGAACAATACCAGGTCTCCCACACTTCGAGATCTTACAAACAACGCAGGCGCAGTGAATACTCCAATGATGCATAACGGAGGCATTAACAGCCTGCGCAACATTTTCATTCACTACAATACCATCATTATTCGCAACGGCAATACCAATCTCGATCCGCGCCTTTCACCTAGAGGGGTAGGCCAGCAATTGCGCCTGACGGAACAAGAGATCAATGCATTGGTTGCATTCCTTCAGACGCTTTCCGGAACCAATGTCTATGCTGATCCGAAATGGAGCGACCCGTTTTTGAAATGACCACCTGTTCATGTATTCTGCAATGAACATATCTGTGCATCATGTTTGGATGGTGATGGAATCGACATAGAAATTGGTACAATTAGGTGGCTGTACCCTTTCTTTGGCATTTTTTTGCTTCGTGTATCAAATACGTGTCACTACATTAAGCCGTCTTTTGACTCATAAAATCCATGTAAATGCTTTCATCCCACAATTTGTTTTTTCTCATCACAATCTGCCTGCTATCCGCCTGCAAAAAGTCCTCTGATAACGCGCCCCCTACTCCAAATCAGTATGAATATGCCTTCTCATCAGGGACGGAAGGCTGGACGGGCGACTTTGCGGACTACCCAAATGACCCGGGTGTGGAACAATTTTACGAACTTGAATTTTCCCATGCCGGCCTGCCGAATCCATTGAACGCGGCTGACGGGGCATTGAAGCAATCGGGAGTCAACAGAAGCGATGACCTCTTTATGTTCATCACGAAGAAAATTACCGGACTCCGTCCGGGAAATACCTATACGGTGAAGATCACGGTAGATTTTGCCACAAATGTAGCCAACAACATGGTGGGCGTTGGCGGATCGCCGGGAGAAGGCGTATTTATCAAAGCGGGTGCGGTTGCGATGCAACCCATGAAAACATTGAACACGAATGAAAACTGGTTTCGCATGAATATCGACAAAGGCAACCAGTCTAATAGTGGCGGCGATATGAAGGTAATCGGCAATTTCGCAAATGGAACCAATCAAAATACCTATATCATCAAACAACTGACCACTACGGCACCACTTACGGTCAAGGCCAGCCCGCAGGGGGAGATCTGGCTAGTTATTGGTACTGATTCAGGTTTTGAGGGAAGGACTACGATCTATTATAGTTCAGTCAAGGCGATGATCAACTGATCCACGCAGTGTGTGGCATTGGCAGGTATCCCTGCGGCTATCGTTCATGACCTCCGGGCTTTCTGAGAGCGGCCACGGTATATAATATTTCTTTATACTGCTGAGTTACCAACAGTGGTTTGCGGATCATCGTGATGGAATGGGCGTTGATCTTATGCAAGGTTCCCACTAGCGATTCGAAAGGGTTGAACCAGTAAATTATACAAGTGAGGCATGGAGAGCGCATGGCACTGCGGTGAAATTTCCCAGCGCTTCACTTTTGGGGCGGAGGTGAGGGGGACAAGGGATTCGGCTAACCAATGTAAAGGAAAGAACGAAACAAGCAGGCTTGGTTCAGCAAGCATAAAAACCAAGACTCCTGCCGGCTGAGATGGACAAAAGTCTTGGTAAATGTAGATTAGTCGAGTGAAACGCTTAATCCTCGAAGGAGAACTCCATTGCCTCTAGTGGCCTGCCAGCAGTACCCACATTGGATACTCGGCCAGTGGTGGCGCACATGCGGAGGCCGTTGAAAAGCGCACCTACTTTGGCACTAATCGGCTATGCGTTGCCCAGCGCGATCGTCAGCGCTGAAGCCACCGGATTACCGTTGAGCAGCGGCTGGACAGTGGCCGTGGTCGCGTCTTGGTCTCCGGTCAGGTTCATCTCTGCAAAGTTCGCCATGCAGAGTCCAGCTTCGCAGACGGGAGGTTGTTTGGACTGCCCACGATCTGGGGTTTCACATTACCATCGAGGTTAATGCCTGTTGGACCGTAATTCAGCTCAGATGACACTTGCGTACCGGCAGCATTAAGGCCCCAAGCCCCGTTGGACGAGTGCCCCTAGCCCAGGAAGACGCTGCTGATTTCAGAACTACCAGAAGACCTTGACGCGGACGTCGACGTTATCAAATTACCAGGATCGATTACATCTTCCTTTGCCTGTTTTGTACAGGCAGAACATAACTGTTTTAGAATTGATTGATATGTATGTAAAAGAAAAACGAAAACCAATCCAAGCCCTATTGCATATGCTTCATGAAAGCCCCTGCAGGGGAATATCTTTTCTCACTGATTATACCGGTCCGCATCTACTATCAGCATGATATTGACAGCAACACAATGCCGCCCGCTATCGCTGTGGTAAAATGCTTCGTCCAGGGAGGGATATCTGCCAGATGCAGTTCTTGTGAAATGGGAAATAGCAATAGAGGACATGGTAAGAAGGAAACAAAGAGATTTCTCTCTATGGATATTCTTTGAAACTTTAGTGGTTTACAGAGAATAGAGGGTAGCATTACAAAGGAAATCTGGACTCAACATAACAGTGCGAAAAAAGACAGGAACTGAGACGCCGCGGTGAACCACATACGGGCGGTGTATCATACTGATCAAAGGGTTAGTGATTTTCCGGAAAAACATGTTACGGCTCATTATATTGAGGAACCGATGTATGCTTTGATCCGGCAATGGCAGGGATCCGGGATCTTGACTACAACCTCATCCCTCACTGGCGATTCGTTGCAGTGGCAGGCCTGAACCAAGGAGGAAGGGTCTTTTAACAAGCGAAGACTGTTTAAGATGGTTAGGCTGAGCTTGTAGCGATTTGATACTGCCGGCCGAAACCGAAAGGGGAATACGGATTTTTCTTTCCACTGTTTAATGGCACCAGGGAATCTGGAACAAAATAGGCTGACTGCTGATCTTGTATTTACACTTACAAAAAGGCAGGCTTAACTTCCAGAGGACAAATCTCGGGAAACCAACGCCTGTGAGACAGCTGTTGTATGTGAACCTATGCAATATAAACAATACAACGCGCTATCGCTGCTCCAAAAATTTCGGCCTATCACCCCGGCAGTCGATACGGTAAGCATCTGCACCATCAGTGAACCGCATCACCCCATCCTTTATCTGAACATAAGGACTTTGATAAACCGCGCCATCTGCCCATTTGCCATAGTCCAGTATACGCCGGTTGATACGCCCACTGCAGCGTAGATCTGAGTGGTTATATATATTGCATTTCAATATCATCACCCCCCCGGGGGTTTTGTTTGGTTTTTGTCCGGCCATTGAGAGATATCAAGCCTGGTTTTCAAAACATTTTGCTGAATGAATGCATCGATGGAGGAGTAATCCTTTATCTCAGCGGCCTGCACCACAAAACCGGAATAATTGCCGGCAGAAGCCAACACCCTGTATTGATTGAAAATACGCAAGGGATGCTTATCTGGAAGTGATGCTAGCATAGTATCAGGAGGGGATATCCAGTACTGGCGTTCACCCAGTGTCCTGATGAACACCAGCGTCTGATTGGCCTGCACAACTATCCCCTCCCTTCTTTCTTCT
>JBBAJN010000094.1:0-11790 GCA_040404045.1 Chitinophagaceae bacterium | reverse complement strand
TATCGGAAGGCCAAGTCGTTTTGGCGAGTATTATGACGATTTTTCCACCATACCCATGGATGTGGATGGTGACGGATGGACCGATTTCATCACCGGCGGGTGGACGGATTCTGCCATCTACTGGAGAAGGAATCCGGGGAATAATAAGGGCACATGGAAAAATATCGTCATCGGGAAAACAGGTAATGTAGAAACCACAAGGGCCTGGGATATCGATGGTGACGGAAAACCGGAAATCGTTTCTAACAATCCGGGGCAGCCTTTAAAGGTCTTTAAATTAAACCTGGATGCACGAGGCAAGGGCACGGGCACATTTACTGCTTATGACATATGGAACCGACAATCTCACGGATTGGGCGCTGGTGACCTGAATAACGATGGGAGGATGGACTTGATATTAGACAATGGATGGCTTGAAGCCCCGGAGCAACCATTTAAACAACCATGGATTCTTCATCCGGAATTCAATTTACAGGAGGCCAGTATACCCATTGTGGTGACCGACGTTAATGGCGATGGGAAAAGCGATTTCATTGCCGGAAAGGCACATAACTATGGACTTTTCTGGTACGAACAATCGAAAAATGCAGATAACAAAAGAGTATGGAAAACACATCCGATAGATTTGAATAATTCCCAGTTTCATACCATGGAATGGGACGACTTGGACAATGACGGTAAGCCGGAATTAATTACAGGCAAACGTTACCGCGCGCATAACGACGGAGACCCCGGGCCCAACGACCCCCTGGGGTTATACTATTACCAATGGAATGGAGAATCCTTTACGAAACAGATCATCTCTTATGGAAAATTTGGAGAAGGAAAAGGAACGGGAATCTATTTCCAGATTGCCGATCTGCAAAATGACGGCAGAAAAGATGTTGTAGTGGCCGGTAAAGAGGGGCTGTTTATATTTTATAATGAAGGATACGGAAATTAGGCGGTGGGCTGACCAGTTAAGCCGGATCAAGGTCGCAATTGGAGATTGACTCCAGTTAGATTTCTCAAGCATTTCTTCATCTTCAATATTCAACATAGGAAGAGAAGCTATAATTCATCATTACCCAGTCTACGATAAGACGCAATCAGGTATATTTGTCCCCCAAATGAGCCGGGTATTGACCTATAACGATGCAAGTACTCAAAACATGAGACAATGATCGCCCCATTTCTGACAGCGCTTTTAGAGAAGAAACTAAGGGAAGAAACTTACCGGCAACTACCCGACCTCTACGGCAAAATAGACTTTTGTTCGAACGACTATCTTGGTCTTTCTGCATCAACAGATGACAACAATACATTAGGCCAAACACTGCCCCATGGTGCAACGGGATCGAGGCTGATATCGGGCAATCACCCTATTGCAACCGAAACAGAAAATTTCCTTGCCCGATTTCATGGAGCTGATGCCGGACTTCTCTACAACTCCGGTTATACGGCTAACCTGGGCCTCATTACCAGTGTTGTTACGAGGAATGACGTTATTATTCATGATGAATTTATTCATGCCAGTATTATTGATGGCATTCGTTTGTCGGGGGCCCACAGGCATAAATTCAGACACAATGACCTGGAAAGCCTAGAACAAATATTGACCGAAGCCCGTCAAGCCCAAAAAGAAGGATCAAATATTTTTGTTATCGTTGAATCCATTTACTCGATGGACGGTGATATCGCTCCACTTCAACATATATCAGATCATTGCCAGGCAGCAAACGCCTACCTTATTGTTGATGAAGCGCACGCTGTTGGAGTGAAAGGAGATATGGGTAAAGGGATGGTATCCGAATATAGGCTTGAATCAGATGTTTTTGCCCGTGTGGTCACCTTTGGAAAAGCCATTGGGCTTCACGGCGCCGTGGTGCTGGGAAGTAA
Organism: Chitinophagaceae bacterium; assembly: GCA_040404045.1. Classification (GTDB taxonomy): domain Bacteria; phylum Bacteroidota; class Bacteroidia; order Chitinophagales; family Chitinophagaceae; genus Pollutibacter. Next base: position 9,912 of record JBBAJN010000094.1, on the reverse strand, counting down.
GGACCTGATCAAAGTCCTCATCAATTATTCACGCCCGTTCATATATACAACTGCTCTGCCTCCATTCTCCTACCAGCTCATCCAGAAGCATTATGGCATGCTGGACAACAACAAGATCTCTGCATTGGCGAATCGAATCAATTATTTCCAAAAACAGGCCAGGAAGTTGAACCACCTCAATTGGAAACTAAATGACTCCCCGATTCAAGTTCTTTACTCCAGCAGTGAAATACTAAGGTCACTGGCCAACCATCTTCAACAACATGGTTTCGGCGTAAAAGCGATCCTGTCGCCGACTGTCAAATCCGGAACAGAGCGGATACGTTTCAGTATACATCGTTTCAATACAGATGAAGAGATGGACGAATTATTCCTTAGGATAAAGGAACATCTGCTCATATGACAACCAGCACAAAATCATAACAAACAGAGGGCTTCGGCCAAAAAACTATAAGAGCATGAACAATACGCTACCCCATTTCTTAGCACAGATCATTCCGGATGACGCCTTGCATGCAAAGTGGTTGAACACGTTGTCATTTATGGAAAACTGCGGCGCAAAAAAGATATCAAGATGCCAGCATCCTTATCTAGTTACGGAGATCATCTTAAAACATGCGGCTGAGGAAGCACGACATGGGTATTACCTAAAGAAGCAGTTGGCGAAATTATCAACTGATGCCTTAAGCACTTATGAAGCAAAATACCTCTTGGCACCATCAAAGAGTGTCAGGTACCTCGATCAGCTGGATATCCAGATCTGTAAACTGCTCAAAAAAGAATACGAACTCAGTGGTGAACGCCTGAAGTACGGTGCTTACCTGCTGGTCACATACGCCATAGAGGTAAGAGCAGATAACATGTACCCGATCTACCAGCAATTTCTAACAGACTTTAACTCCAGGGTTAATGTCAAATCGATCATCCTTGAAGAAACGGAACATCTGAAGGAAATGGAATCGGGTATAGGTAATTTTTTTGAACAACCGGTCAAGATTATGGAAAAGGTCAGAACGCTTGAAGAGAACTTATACAATGAATGGATGATAGCTTTGAATAACGCCTTGCCAATATATAATAGGTAATTATAATAGTGCAATTGGATTTTTCAATTATTCTCAAGTTCAACCATTAGTTGACTATATTCAATCGGTAAAACTCCATTCCTGATTTCAACTTTATCCTCATGGCAAACGAACAACAAAACGCAGAAAATCACGCACAGTACGTTCCACTCTACCATTTCGTGACATTTGGATCATTACTGATCATACTGATCGGATCAATCGTCAATTTGCTTAAAGACGATAACATCAGACAACTTATGCCCTGGCTTTTTTTAGCCCTGGTATTGATCGTAACCAGCATTGCTTTCTTTGCCAGATCATTTGCCCTCAAAGCCCAGGACCGCGCCATAAGGGCCGAAGAAACCTTCAGGTATTACCTGCTTACCGGTAAACGGCTAAGCCATCATCTGACCATACAGCAGATCATTGCGCTACGATTCGCCAGCGATGAAGAATTCGCTGAACTGGCGGAGCAGGCTGCCCGTGAGAACCTTGGTCCCAAACAGATCAAGAAATTGATCAACATCTGGAAGGCGGATCATTACAGGGTATAATCACCTTCTCCTTTTTTGAACTGGTTGCCTTATAACACCAAATTTCCTCTTGCACATATTTTAAGCCTTGTTTGCTAAAATTTTTAGTATTTTGCATCCCCGGTATTTTATCCGGGGAGCAAAATGACAGGATCTAAAGCCGATATCATAGCCCAACTCCAAAAGGATATCCTCCCCCTGCAGGGTTACAAACCCCTTCAGAATATGCAGGCCGACCCTTTGGGGTTAGGGGAGATCAATGCATCCTTTCCCCAACAAACCTTCCCCCTGGCTGCCATCCATGAGTTCGTTTGTGAAGGGAAAGAAGACCTGGCTGCTACAGAAGGTTTTATTTCTGGCATACTATCTTCTTTGAACAGGAATGGAGGCGCATCCATGTGGATAGGCATATCACAACATCTTTTCCCGCCTGCCCTGAAGAGCTTTGGATTAGATCCGGAGCGTATCCTTTTCGTTCAAATGAAAAGGGAGAAAGATGCTTTATGGGCGATGGAAGAAGCACTTCAATGCAGTGGTATAAATGCGGTCATTGCGGAATTGAAGCACCTTAGTTTCACCGCCTCCAGAAGATTCCAACTGGCCGTAGAACAAAGCGGGGTAACGGGTTTTATCATACGGGATCATCCCAGGAATTTAAACACCACAGCATCCATCAGCCGCTGGAAGATTACACCTTTGAGCAGCAGCAGTATGGATAATTTGCCCGGAATAGGCTTTCCACGTTGGCAGGTTGATCTCAACAAAATCCGGAATGGAAAGCCTGGGAGTTGGTATGTTGAATGGGCCTATGGAAAATTTAACCTGGTCGGCAAATCTGAAAAAGAACTTTACATACCCAATCGGAAAGCAGGATGATATGCAGCGGCGATTTTTATCCATATGGTTTTATTGCCTTTCGTCCGACTGGTTTAGTAATCGCGACCCAAAATTAAAGGAGCTTCCATTTGTACTCAGTTTGCCTTCGCATGGACGCATGGTGATCACGGCCTTAAATCCTGTTGCTTCCTCCCTGGGACTGGAAAAGGGCATGTCGATAGCCGATGCAAGGGCCCTGATCCCTTCACTTGAAGTCCTTGATAACATTCCCCACCTGGAAGGAAAACTGTTAAACCGTTTTGCCCATTGGGCCATTCGGTTCACCCCGGTAGTGTCCATTGATCCACCCGATGGTTTGATCCTTGACATAACGGGATGTACTCATTTATGGGGTGGGGAAAAATCTTATGTGAATGAGATCAGCAGCAAGATACAAGCTCTGGGTTACCATGTAAAAACTGCCATCGCAGACACTATCGGTGCTTCCTGGGCCCTGGCCCATTACGCCCGCCCTTCTCAGATCATCGAAAATGACCTGTATTCCGAAAACATGATGTCATTACCACCGGAGTCCCTGAGGCTTGAACCAACTATCACTGATCGCCTGCATAAACTTGGCCTTAAGGAAATCAGGGATCTCCTTAACCTGACAAGGTCATCTCTTAAAAGAAGATTTGGGGACACGCTCATCAAAAGGCTTAACCAGGGTTTTGGTATTGAAGCAGAGATCATCCCATTCATCATTCCAGTTGAACCTTATGAAGAAAGACTCAGTTCCATGGAACCCATCCAAACAAGGAAAGGGATTGAAATAGCCCTGCAAAAACTACTGGAAATCATTTGCCGCAGACTTACCATGGAACAGAAAGGATTGCGAAAATGCTTGTTCAGATGCTACCGCGAAGATGGAAAGACCAGCGAGATTACCATCAGCACCAACAGTCCATCCCATCATGCAGAACACCTCTTTAAACTTTTTGAAAACGATATTTCAACGATCCGGCCTGGTACGGGTATTGAAGTATTCTCTGTTTCGGCAGTTGGGGTCGAAGACCTTCCTTCCGGCCAGGAAAAAATTTGGGAGTCGGCCGGTGGAGGATTGAATGACCAAAGGGTTTCGGAGTTGTACGACAGGCTAACGGCGAGCAGGGAGGTGGTTGCGGTTTCCCGTTTTTTACCGGCAGAACATCATTTGCCGGAAAAGTCTTACAAAGCAGCAGGTTCTTTATCAGAACAGACAACACATGTCTGGAAATCAAATCCTGCCAGACCACTCTATGTACTCTCACCACCTGAACTGATCGAAGTGACAGCACCGATACCAGACTACCCCCCCATGTTCTTCAACTACCAGGGAAAAAGGCATAAGATCATTAAAGCGGATGGACCTGAACGCGTTGAACAGGAATGGTGGATCCAAAGGGGCAGGCACCGAGACTATTACGCTGTGGAAGATGAAGAGGGAAAAAGATACTGGCTGTTCCGGTCGGGCCACTACGATGAAGAGAAGACCTACAAGTGGTTCATTCATGGTTTTTTTTCATAAAAAATAGTGCATGAATTATACGGAATTACAGGTGACCACCAATTTCAGTTTTCTAGCCGGCGCTTCGCACCCGGAAGAACTGATCGATGAAGCTGCAGCATTGGAATATCAACGTATTGGCATAACCGACCGAAATACTTTAGCAGGTATTGTAAGGGCTCACACTGCCGCCAAAACAAAGAACATCAGCATCATACCGGGATGCAGGCTCGTTCTGTCAGATGGTCCCAGCCTCCTCGCCTATCCCACCAACCAGGATGCCTATGCCAATCTCTGTTCGTTACTGACCACAGGTAACATGCGTGCCGAAAAAGGCGACTGCACCATTTTCAAATCTGATGTATATCAATATGCAAAGGATCTGGTATTCATCGTGCTGCCGCCACAGGAACTGAATGAATACCACGAGTTCGACAAGTGCTTTATACAAGCCCTGGGCGAGTATAAGGAAGTGATCGGGAGCAAGCTGTACATAGCGGCAACAAGAACGTACCATGGCAGGGATACTAAAAAAATGTTCCGGCTGCATCAGCTTACTTCTGCCTATGGTGTTCCCATGGTGGCTACCAATGATGTCCACTACCACCATCCATCCAGGAGGGAATTGCAGGACTTGCTCACCTGTATAAGAGAAAAATGTACCATCCACAATGCGGGATACAAACTGGAAGCAAATGCTGAACGACATCTTAAAACACAGGAGGAGATGTTACGACTGTTCAGGCAATACCCGCAAGCTGTACATAACAGCTTTGATATTTCCGAATTATGTCAGTTTTCGCTGGACTCACTCAAATACCAGTATCCAAAAGAGATCACCACCGGCGGCAGGACGCCCCAGGAAGAACTTACCATGCTGGCCTGGCTGGGTGCCCATGCATATTTTGGCGATATCATTCCTGAAAAAACAGCAAATGCCATCAACTATGAACTGGCATTCATTGAGCAGATGAATTATGCCCCATATTTCCTCACCGTATATGATATCGTCAGGTTTGCCAGGAATCGGGGCATTCTTTGCCAGGGTCGTGGTTCTGCAGCGAATTCCACCATTTGTTTCTGCCTGGGCATCACATCTGTGAATCCCGAGAAATTCGACCTTTTGTTTGAACGATTTCTTTCCGCTGAACGCAATGAACCTCCAGATATTGACGTGGATTTTGAGCATGAGCGGCGCGAGGAAGTGATCCAGTACATCTACCGGAAATATGGGCGTGACCGTGCCGCTATAGTCGCCACCGTAACCCAACAACATCAGCGGGGGGCTATCAGGGATGTAGGCAAGGCAATGGGGCTATCCGTTGACACCATCAACAAACTGTCAAAATCAGTGTGGTCGTACACCGATGACTGGTTCGAGGGAAAACTGCTTAAGGAGCTGGGACTGAACCCAGGGGATAAGCATCTAAAGAACGTGCTTACATTAACCGGCGAGTACATGGGCTTCCCGAGGCAACTTGGGCAGCATACCGGTGGCTTTGTGATCACTGATGGAAAGCTATCAGAATTATGTCCCATACTCCATGCAAGAATGGAAAACAGGACCTGCATTGAATGGAACAAGGACGATATTGATGCATTGGGATTCATGAAGATCGATGTGCTCGCATTAGGCATGTTGACCTGTATCCGTAAATCTTTCGAACTGGCTAAAGAAAAATATGGTCTTGATCTCACCCTGGCTAATATTCCACAAGATGACCCGGAAGTGTATGAGATGATTTGCCGTGCTGATACCATTGGTGTTTTCCAAATTGAGAGTCGTGCTCAGCAATCCATGCTACCCAGACTCAAACCGAGGTGTTTTTATGACCTTGTGATCGAAGTGGCCATTGTCAGACCCGGTCCTATCCAGGGGGATATGGTGCATCCATATTTAAAGCGTCGGAACGGGGAAGAACCAGTAACCTTCCCTTCAAAAGAACTGGAAGATATACTGGGCAGAACACTCGGTGTCCCCCTCTTCCAGGAGCAGGCCATGAAGATTGCCATTGTAGCAGCAGGATTCACCCCTGCAGAAGCGGATGGCTTAAGGAGAAGTATGGCCACATTCAAAGCAAAGGGCCTGGTGAGTAAGTTCCATGCCAAAATGATACGGGGCATGACTGAAAAAGGCTATGACCGTGAGTATGCGGAAAGGGTCTTCAAACAACTGGAGGGATTCGGGAGCTATGGCTTCCCCGAAAGCCATGCCGCCAGTTTTGCGCAACTGGTTTATGTGTCATCCTGGCTCAAATGCCATTACCCGGACATATTCGCCTGCGCCCTGCTGAACAGTATGCCCATGGGTTTTTACCAGCCCGCACAAATTGTCATGGATGCCCAGAAACATGACGTGGAGGTAAGACCAGTGGACATCAATCATTCGGGGTGGGACAATACACTGGAGGAGAAAGCAGGCCGATATCATGCGCTAAGATTAGGTTTCAGGCAAATCAAAGGCCTGCCCCAAAAAGAGATGGATGATTTCATTTCAAAAAGAAACGGAACGATCAGGCAGATCCATGAGATCAGACAGATGGGTTTATCTGATGCCACCATGGAAATACTTTCTGATGCCGATGTATTCAGATCGCTGGACATGGATCGCCGCGCAGCCTTATGGGAACTGTCGACCCGGGATCATGGCATCGGACTATTCAAAGACCAATGCCCTGCAGAGGATGCCGATACCGCTGCGAAGCTGCCGGGCATGACTGCCGCGGAGCATGTGGTACAGGATTATTCCTCCACGTCGTTGTCGCTCAAAGGACATCCCGTGCAGTTTGTCAGGGAGAAACTGACCCTGCTGCATATCAGCAAAGCCAGCGATCTCGGGCTGTTGAAACATGGCGACCACATCAGGATATCCGGACTGGTGCTGGTGAGGCAAAGGCCCGGTACTGCCAAAGGAGTATGCTTCATGACCATTGAAGATGAAACCGGTTATGCGAACCTGGTCATCTTCCAGAACATATTCGACAAATACCGAAAAGCCATCCTCCAATCAAAACTCATTATGGCTGAAGGCCATGTGCAAAAAGAAGGCGATGTCATCCATGTGATCGTACGCAGCTGCCATGATATGACCAGACTCCTTAAGCACCTGACTTGGGAGAAGAAAGAAGACCTGCCCGTATTAACCTTGTCACGAGCAGATGAAAGGACTCCCCTGCCAGGGAAAAAAGAACTGTCAGTTTCGCCATTAAAGGATGGCGAGGACCACAGATTCCCGAAAGCCAGGAATTTCCGCTAGCATATAGTGAACCTTCCCCTGTGTAAACAATAACGCGGAAGGATTCACAACAAGAGCCTATTTACTCGTCCGACGAAAGCTTCTTAACATTATCCACCGGCATCCGGTCCACCAGGTACTGGTAGGGGTCAATACCCACCTGAGCTGGTTTTTGTTTCACCCTGAATGAGAATACATTATCCGGCTTTGTGATCTTAACCCTGTTCATGACCAATGGCTTTCCCAACTTCTCCTTGTTTTTGGCCTCACCAAAAACCGCGACATCGATAAAGTCGTTTACCGGAACGGCCGTTTCTTTACCCAGCGAATCGGCTCTGAACTTCTCCGAGCTGGTGGTCATGCTCACCTCATATTCATTGCCCACTTTCTTATAACTCGTTTTCACCACCTTATTCGAAAACAGCGTGATATTACTGAACAGGTCATCGATCAGGTATTGCAGCGAATCCGGCGTATACTTCCTGAATGCATTGACAGCAGCCACTGACGTGGGATATGGAGGTCCTTTGTAGCCATGATCCCTGATCAATTCCTGCAGGGCGCTGTTCATGTTCTTCTCGCCGATCATCTCCTTCAGGTAATACAGTACGACGGACCCTTTCTGATAATGTATATACCCCTGGTTCTCGGTCTGCATCAACGGACGTTCCGCCTCCAATTCAGCAGACCTGCCCTTCAGGTAGCCATCCATCTCATAGGTCAGGAACTTAATCATCTTATCCCGGCCATATTCCTTCTCCATGACCATCAGCGCGGAATACTGGGCAAAAGATTCCGACAACATTTCAGATCCGCGCATTTCTGCGCCGATCACCTGGTGGGCCCAGTACTGGTGGCCCATTTCGTGGGCAACGACATAATAGACGATATCTATATCGTCTTCCTTGACATCGCGCAGGTCGGTAATGAATCCGATACCCTCACTGTATGGCATGGTTCCGGGAAATGCCTGGGCAAAAGAAGCATAACGGGGGAATTCAATGATACGACACTGTTTATGATAGTATGGACCGAAATTCCGGGTATAGTAGTCCAGCGATTTTTTCATGCTGGCAACCATGTTCGGAACATTATACGCATGCTCCTTGATATGGTAGACCTCTATATCAATGCCGTTGAACTTCTCCCTGGTCACTTCATACCGCGCAGAAATGAACGAATAGAAGTTCAGGGACTGATGATCCAGTTCATATTCAAAATACCGCGTACCGTTCTGCTTCCATTCTTTTTTCAGTGAACCGGGCGCAACAGCGATCTGGTCATCGCTGGTGCTGATGACGGTTCTGACATGCACAAAATCGGCATCCATATTGAAATAGGTTCCCTGGCGCGCCTTCATATTGTTATCATCCAGTGGCGGCAATTTCCTCCTCGCGGGCAGGCCCATTTTCTTGCGCTTGTTCTTATCCGACAGCTCATCTTCGCGCTGATAGCCGAAGCGGGGCATGATATCGGAGTTATTGAAGAAGGTTCCGTTATGGGTCAGTTGCCGGAAGGAGACCTGGTTTTCAAATCCCCTGGTTTCCTTTTTGGTTTTCACCCGGATGGTCATGGAATCCCCTGGTGCCAATGGCTTATCCAGGTGATAGATCCTGTAGAATAACTGCTTGTCGTTAAAGGTCATTTTCGCACCGGCCATCTCAATATCCATGGTGTCCATTTCGGATGGAAGTGAAAAATGAAGGTCCGGTATGGCTTTATCCGTCCGGTTCACGACCTTACCGGAAGCAGATATGTAAAGATTGCGCCCGTAAGGATCAATATCGATCTGGTAATCCAGGCTTACCCAGCGGGGCCAGGCCATGCCCTCATACTTTTTATATGTCAGCTCATAGCTTTTCCGGAGTTTTTCCGTTTCATCTGTGGTATCATATTTATTCAGCACCTGCGTATTATAAAAGACCCAGCCGCCTACCCCTATAAACAATGCTAAGACAGACAGGATGACGACCTTGTTTTTCCCAAGCCGCGCCCCTGCCATGGCCAGTCTTTTCCTGAAGGCGGTATCCTTTCCCCGGATATAAAACGCAAAGGCCAGAAAGGCTACGATCACGGTCGCCAGGATCCAGTAACTGTGGAACCAGAACATGCCTTTGAGAAAAGGCCCAAAGCCATTCATATCGGAATAGGTGACACTGGGGGTAGATGCATAATTCACCATGTTGCTCTCCACTTCCAGGACGTTCCAGATGAAGAGATTGAGGATCAGAAAAGCAACGAACGCGAAATAGGCGATGTAGCGATTATTGATCAGGTAATGGAACAGCAACGCAACCACCACCACGTAGGAAAATGAAAGCATATCGTCCACGAGCAGGCTGAATGCATACTGCCCGATTTCAAAACGGGTATAGCCGTTCAGGGCCTGCACAATGACGCCTACCAGGATGGTAGACAACATGACCAGGAAAATGCTGGCGAGCACGGCCACTAGTTTTGATATGAACATGAAAGAGGTTGGGACCGAGGTAACATCGTTGATCTCTGAAATATGTGCATCCCGTTCCTTCCATACCAGCACCCCGGAATAAAAGATGACGATACCCACCAGGAACAGGTAGAAAGCCCCGCGAATCAGGTCAATGACACTGTAGGTGACCGGATAAAAGGTGCTGCCATAGCGGCCGGAGAAACTCGTCATGCTCCCCACCATGTTCAACAGTCCGATCAGTACAATGATGATGAAGGTCTGGT
>JBBAJN010000093.1:0-11802 GCA_040404045.1 Chitinophagaceae bacterium | reverse complement strand
GTATCTATGTAACGAATAAACAGTTGAGGAATGTTTGCCAAGCCAAAATCAGCCATTTTCATTGACTCGGTTGTTTTCGAAGTAGAACACGAAGAGCCGTCGTCTTCCTTGCAGGCCGTTCTCAAGGACGAGAAGGGCAGTGTAATGAGCAGTATGGTGGCTGAGATTCCACAGGGCCAGAAAAACTACAGTTGGCGGGGATTGAACGATCTGCCCTACGGCGTGTATGTACTCGAACTCAAAACGGGTGAAAACGAAACAAGGGTCAGGATGATCAAAAGGGTTTAAGGAAAATGACCCATTCTGTTGGTGGCCATTTTCGTCACTGACCCATGTAGCTGCTGACCGCAGCTTTTTTTGTTGGCTGGCTATGATCTCGCGCTTTTCTACCGCAGCTTTCTGAGGTTCTCCGGAGTTTGGTTTCCCTGCTGGCCGGGTTTTTCGGCCCGATTGAACTATTGGCTCAGCATAGCTATGCAGCGGTCGATCTCTTTGATATAGTGGTTGAGTTGTTTTTCAAACGCTTTTCTGGAAGTATCGTCCATTTGACCGGCGGATGCCTTTAGCACACTGGTTTGTTCCTCCAGCTGCCCAACTTTGTCTTTCAGCTCTCTTTCCACGGCCAGCCTGCGCTCGATCTCTCCCTTGAGTTTTTCATTCTCCTTTTCAAGCGCCTGCTGTTTTTTCAATATGGCCTGGGTCTTTAGGCGGATCCTTTCAATTTGTTCTGTTGGTGTTGTCATGCTTTTCTTATTTCAGCATTCAGTTCTTTTTCAAAAGTTACGATGATTTTCTGCATCATTTCGTCAATATCCTTATCCGTCAACGTTTTTTCTTCGTCAAGGAAAGTGAAACTGAGGGCCATGGATTTTTTACCGGCACCCAGCTTTTCGCTTTCAAACACATCGAACAGCCGCGTCTGCCGAAGCTTTGATATCCTGGTTTGGCCAAGGATCTTTTCCACTGTACTGTAGGCAAGTTGGCGGTCCACCACAAAGGCCAGGTCTCTTTGTACAGCCGGGAAGCGAGGGATTTCCCGGTACGCAAGTTTAGCCGATGCGGCCAGCCTGATGCAGTTTTCCCAGAGCAGGTCAGCCACATACACATCCTGCTTGATGTCGAATCGCGAAGCCAGTGCGGCATTCACCTTGCCTATGTTGGCGATCACCGTGTCGCCAGACCTCACTTCCAGGTGTTCCTCCATGCGGGGGTTCAACACGCTGTGGTATTCGTGGCCGGTGATGCCGAGTTGCGACAGTACCGCTGTGATCAAGCCTTTGAGGTGATAGATATCCGACGGTTCTTTCTGGTTGTGCCAATTCTCCTCGCGTGTTTTGCCCGTCAGGAAAATGGCAAGGTGTTCCACTTCGTTGTACCTGCCCTGCCCGGCCGTGGAATAAGTTTTACCGAATTCAAAAAGGCGCAGGTTGGTATTCTTACGGTTCAGGTTGTGCAAAACTGTTTGGAGTCCGGTCTCCAGCATAGATACCCGCAGCGAATCCAGTTCAGCGCTGAGGTTGTTCATCATCCTCACAGCCGTTGGCAGTTCCTCTTCGGTGAGGAAAGCGCTGTTGGTGATGGAATTGTTCATGATCTCGAAATATCCCATGCCGGCCAATACATTCGAGATCTTTTCCTTCATCACCGAAGGCAGGATGTTTTCTTCTGTTGCCGGGGTGATGGTAATGGAACTCGGAATTTCGATGTTATCGAACCCGTCTATGCGCATCACTTCTTCTGCAATGTCTGCGGGCAACGTGACATCGGTTTTATGGAGTGGCACGCGAATACTGATCTCTTTTTCTGTATCATTTTCAATGCTGAATCCAAGACTTTCCAACACCCCCCTTACTGTATCGCGCTCATATTTTTTTCCGCTGATCCTGCGCAGGTAATCGTATGACACCGTTATGCCTGCAGGCTCTGCAGGGGAAGGGTATACATCCACGATGCCTGAAGCGATTTCGCCGCCAGCGAGTTCGCAGATCAGTTGGGCAGCCCTGTTCAGGACATTTAGCGTATTGCCGATATCTGTGCCTTTTTCAAAATGGGTGGCCGCGTCTGTCCGTAGGTTATGGCGAAATGAAGTTTTCCGGATCATACCGGGGTTGAAAAAAGCACTTTCCAGGAATATGTTCACGGTGCTGTCCGATACGCCGCTGGTTTTGCCGCCAAATACGCCGGCTATGCACATGGGTTCACTTTCTCCATTGCAGATGATCAGGTCCTCGTCATGCAGTTTGCGTTCTTTGTCGTCTAAGGACAAAAAGGCGGTGTCTGAAGGCAGTTTTTTAACGATTACCCTACTGCCACGGATCATATCTGCATCAAAGGCATGGAGGGGTTGTCCGGTTTCGTGAAGCACATAGTTGGTAATGTCAACAATATTATTGATCGGCCGGATGCCCGCTGCTTTCAGCCTCTTCGCCAACCAGGACGGCGAAGTATCAACTTTAACGTTGGTGATGGATACCCCTGAGTACCTAGGGCATGCCACGGGATCTTCCACGCTAACAGCGATGGGTATTTGTTTATCTGACTGCTTCGGGGTTCCAGTGGGGTATGGGGATCTTACCGTATAAGTTTTTTTCTCATGATGGCTGAGGTAGGCGCAAATGTCACGGGCCACACCAAGGTGACTCATCGCGTCGCTGCGATTTGGCGTGAGGCCGATCTCAAAAATAAAGTCCTGGTACGGCTTGAAATATTCTGCGGCTGCCGTGCCGGGTACTGCAGTACTGTCCAGCACCATGATCCCGGCGTGGGAGCTGCCCATGCCCACCTCGTCTTCCGCGCAAATCATACCCTGGCTTTCGGATCCCCTGATCTTTGCCAGGCGCATGGTCAGGGGGTCCCCCTGTGTGGGATAGATGGTGGCGCCTACGGGTGCCACCAGTACTTTTTGTCCTGCTGCCACATTGGGAGCACCGCATACGATGGAAAGGGGCTCGGCCCTGCCAATATTCACTTTTGCGAGAGACAGCTTGTCGGCATTCGGGTGTTTTTCCACTTCCAGCACTTCCCCGATGAACAGGCCTTCGAGGCCGCCGCGGACCTCTTCATATTTTTCGAGTTTTTCAACTTCGAGTCCGATCGAATTCAATATCACCGAGATTTTTTCAGGATCAAGCTCAACAGGGAGGTATTCAAGCAGCCACTTATAAGAGATCGTCATATCTAAGAAGGAGTTTTGACTTCGCGCAAATATAACCAAATGGGTCTAAGAAGCTGAAAACGGCTGAAAGTCCATACTGTAGGTTCGACCCGGATCGCCAAGAATTCGGTGCTGATTATTTAGGCACATGCCAGGTGGATAAACCGGGGAAACTCCTGCTGAACTGCGCACGAAATGTGGACAGGTGCGTGGCAGCTGTTGAAAAGCCTTTATTTGTGGTGGATAACAAGGTTAATCAGGTCTCAATAACTATTCTTTCATTAAATTTTTTTTAAGGAGATTTATAGAGGTTAAATTCGCCGCCCGACTGAACTTTTTTTCATTTCCCTGCTGGAGTGGGTGGAGAACGGCCGGTAACATTCAAACACCTTAGTCGAGCTTTTCATCATATGGAATTGACCAATCTGAACCGTGACCGTAAGAACAGGAGAAAGCCTGCCCATGACCTTAGTACCCTGGTTTATGGCAAGATCCCGCCCCAGTCCAAGGAATTGGAGGAAGCCGTTTTGGGGGCGATCATGCTGGAGAAATCAGCCTTTGATACTGTTGTTGAGCTGTTGAAGCCTGAATGTTTTTATGTGGATGCCCACCAGCGGATCTATCGGACCATGCAGTCCCTTGCAGGCAAGAACAGCCCCATTGACTTACTTACGGTGGTGGAAGAACTGAAGGTGAAGGGGGAGTTGGACATCGTGGGAGGCCCTTACTTCGTTACCAAGTTGACCAATTTTGTTGTTTCCTCTGCCAATATAGAAACGCATTGCCGCATCGTTCTGCAGAAATTCATCCAGCGTGAGCTTATCCGCATCAGTGGTGAGATCATCGGGGACGCCTATGAAGACAGTACTGATGTTTTTGACCTGCTCGATGAAGCGGAATCAAAGCTGTTTGAGATCACCAATAATCACCTCCGGAAAAACTTCGATTCCATTGACCGAGTGTTGGTGAAAACGATCCAGCGCATTGAGGACATGCGGAACCGCCAGGAGGATGTAACCGGTGTCCCCAGCGGATTCACCACGCTTGACAGGGTAACTTACGGCTGGCAGAAATCGGACCTGATCATCCTGGCGGCAAGGCCTTCAGTAGGTAAAACTGCTTTTGCGCTTAACCTTGCCCGTAATGCGGCCCTTCATCCAACCAAACCAACCCCGGTTGCCGTATTCAGTTTGGAGATGAGTGCTGGTCAGCTGGTACAGCGTATTCTTTCTGCTGAAAGTGAGATCTGGCTGGAGAAGATCGCCAGGGGTAAGATGGAGGATCACGAAATGCAGCAGCTGTATAAGAAAGGTATTCAAAGGCTGTCAACAGCCCCCATCTTCATAGATGATTCTGCCGCACTGAATGTTTTTGAACTCCGTGCAAAATGCCGCCGCCTCGTGCAAAAGCATGGTGTGGGTCTGATCCTGATCGACTACCTCCAGCTTATGAGTGGTACCAGTGAGAATAAGAACAGCAACCGTGAACAGGAGATCAGTACCATTTCAAGGAACCTGAAGGGCCTTGCCAAAGAACTCGATGTGCCGATCGTTGCGCTCAGCCAGTTGAGTCGTGAAGTCGAAAAGCGTAAAGAAGGAAATAAGATGCCCCAGTTGAGTGATCTCCGAGAGTCGGGTGCCATTGAACAGGATGCTGATCTGGTGATGTTCCTCTATCGTCCCGAGTATTATGAGATGAATTCAAATGAGTTTGGCGAAAGCACAAAGGGCGAAACGATCGTCAGGATCGCTAAACACAGAAACGGTTCCCTTGAAACCATTAAGTTGAGGGCGCTGCTGCACATCCAGAAATTCCTTGACGGTGAAGAAGGCGGAGATCCAACCAAACCTGTGGGGAGTGGCAACTGGAAACCCGTTACAGATTCAGAAGGACCAAAACTCTATATCCAGAAAGGAAGCAAGATGAATGACCTTCCTTTCAGTGATGATGAGGAAAATCCATTTTAAAACATCCTGATGAACCTTCCTTTTTTCTACGCTCCCTCTCTCATTGCCGGGAGTACGGCACCAGAGCTGGAAGAGGATACCATGCGCCACATGATGCAGGTGCTGCGTATGCAGAAAGGGGAGGGATTGATACTGACCAATGGCAGGGGCCTGATAGCAGAAGCCATCATAACAGATACCGCCAAGAAACACTGCGCTGTAGTGATTAAACAGGTTGAAGAGATCCCCGCGGTTTCACACCGCATTACTATAGCCATTTCACCCCTGAAGAATGCGGCCAGGTTCGAGTGGTTCCTGGAGAAAGCTGCGGAATTGGGAATTGCGGCGATAGTTCCCTTGATTTGCCGGAGAACAGAACGACAGGTCTACAAGAAAGACAGGTGGAACGGCATCCTGGTCAGCGCTTTGCAACAGAGCCAACAGGCATGGCTAACCGAGTTGTCTGATCCCATTAGTTTTTCTGCTTTCCTGGATGGGGTGCCCGGAAGAGGGAATTTTATAGCGCATTGTATGGATGGTGAGAAAAAGCCACTGCAGCATCTGGTTAGCAAAGCAGATCCTTCGTCTTGTATACTCGTTGGTCCCGAAGGTGATTTTACCAGGGAAGAACTTGACCTTGCATTGGAGAAGGGCTGCCAGCCGGTGTCGCTGGGGGCAACACGACTGCGTACAGAAACAGCCGGAATTGCTGCTGCTGTATTACTCACTCATCCCGCATAGGAGGTCTGACTGGTTGCCCCGGTTATTGATTCCCGTTAGCACTAATGTGCCAGGTCGTCGTAATTGGAAGAAGCTTCCTTCACCAGCACAGGTTCCCTGAGTTGAACGGGTTTTTTGTTTTTCTCACGTTTACGCATCCAGAGATTAAGCATTTCAACCCCGAAAGAGAATGCCATTGCAAAGTAGATATATCCCTTGTCTATATGGCTTCCATGCACGGGCTGAAGTCCTTCGAAGAACAGGCTGAATCCCACCATCAGCAAAAAAGCCAGCGCCAGCATTTTTAAGGTGGGATGTTTGTGGATGAAAGTGGAAATATTATGGGAGAAGAAGAACATGATGATCATGGCAATGACCACTGCAGCGATCATTATTTCCACGTGCCTGGCCATACCTACTGCGGTAATGATGCTGTCGAAGGAAAAAATCATGTCCACCAGAATGATCTGGGCCATGATGCCGCTGAAGGCTTTTGATTTCACCTGCATGTTCTCGGGGTGTTCCTCGCCTTCCAGTTTATTGTGGATCTCTTTAACTGTTTTGTAGATCAGGAAGAGACCGCCCACCAGCATGATCAGGTTCCTCAGGTTGAAGCCCAGGTGTTTATCCCCGAAGTTGAAACCGATCAGTTCCATATTCCCGTTGGTCACCAGCCAGCCCAGTGCCAGTAGCAGGGCGATCCTGACGGTGATGCCGAGGATCATCCAAAGCCGACGTGCTTTCAACTTCTGGCTTTCATCCAGCCGGCCCATGAGAATGGATACAAAGATCACATTATCGATACCGAGTACAATTTCAAGTGAGGCCAGGGTGATCAGGCTGATCAGCGCGTCCAGGTTAAAAAGATGCTCCATGTTGATAGATAAGATGGCAAATATAAAGGTACTCTTCAATTATTCGGCTGGCATCCTCGTCCAGTCCCGGCGACGTCAACGTTGCATTCATCGAAGTCCGGCACAGATGCGTTTCACAATAGCCGGACCTTCATAAATGAATCCCGTCCAGACCTGGACCATGGTGGCGCCTGCATCCAGTTTGTCCTGGGCATCTTCTGCCCTGAAGATGCCACCCGATCCTATCAGCGTGATCTTTCCGCCGGTATGTTGGTGAAGGTACTGCAATACATCATCTGACCTGGAACGCAATGGCTTTCCACTTAGTCCGCCTGCGCCGATGTCAACCACCTGTTTTTTAGCAGCATACAGCCCATCGCGTGATATGGTTGTGTTGGTGGCCACCAGGCCGTCCAGTTTCAGTGCGAGGGCGAGTGCACAGATATCTGATAATTGCTCATTGGTAAGGTCCGGTGCAATTTTCAACAGCAGCGGTTTGGGATGCCGGTGTTGATGGTTGATCTCCTGCAGGGCGCGAAAAATTTTTGCCAGCGCATCTTTCTCCTGCAGTTCGCGCAGTCCGGGTGTGTTGGGCGAACTCACGTTCACCACAAAATAATCCACCACATCATGGAGTGCTGAGAAACACTTCACATAGTCTGTCCAGGCCTCCTCATTGGGGGTCACTTTGTTCTTACCAATGTTACCACCAATGATCATCCCGGAGTCAGGGTTTTTTTCCCGCCATTGTTTCAGCCTGTGAGAAACGGTCTCCATCCCATCGTTATTAAAACCCATCCGGTTGATGATCGCCCCATCGGCGGGAAGCCGGAATAAGCGCGGTTTTTCATTACCTGCCTGGGGCAGTGGCGTTACCGTGCCAACTTCCACGTGGCCGAAACCCAGTACATCCATCACTTCCAGGTAACTGGCGTTTTTGTCGAACCCCGCAGCCAGTCCCACCGGATTGCGAAATGTGAGGCCGAGGCATTGCACGGGCTTGCTGACCGGGCGGTAAGCGCTTCTCAGGATGTTTTTCATACCCGGGATCGCCAACAGGCATCTAAAACTGCGCATGGAAAAGGTGTGCACTTTTTCAGCATCGAACCGGAATAGTATATTCCTGATGGTGGTATACATGGTTGCGAAGATAAATTGATTTAACTGGTTGTTTCTGCAACTAATTGTGATTTTTATTTATCTTCATGATACTAAATCGATGGCTATGCAGGAAGCATATATTGTTGCAGGATACCGGACAGCAGTGGGTAAATCAAAACGCGGCGGATTCCGGTTCACCAGGCCGGATGACCTTGCGATCGACGTGATCAAAGCGTTGCTGGACAGTGTTCCGCAGTTGGACAGGACCCGTGTGGATGATGTGATCGTGGGTAACGCAGTTCCGGAAGCGGAGCAGGGTTTGCAGGTGGGCAGGATCATTGCTGCCAAGGCTGTGGGCTTTCACGCGCCGGGCATGACGGTGAACAGGTATTGCGCCTCCGGTCTTGAAACCATCGCCATCGCCACTTCCAAAATCCGGATGGGCATGGCTGAGTGCATCATTGCGGGCGGGACTGAAAGTATGAGTATGGTTCCAACTGCCGGCTGGAAAACGGTGCCATCCTATTCCATAGCGAAAGAGGAGCCTGACTATTACCTGAGTATGGGTCTAACGGCCGAAGCAGTAGCTAAAGAGTATAGCGTGTCGAGGGAAGACCAGGACCAGTTCTCGCTGAGTTCGCACCTGAAGGCGATGAACGCGATCCAGAACGGGTATTTTAAGAATGGCATCCTCCCTATAAAGGTTGAGGAAACCTACCTGGATACTAACGGTAAGCGCCAGCAACGGAATTATATAATGGATACGGACGAAGGCGTTCGCGCAGATACCACCATCGAAGCCCTGAACAAACTGAAACCTGCTTTTGCGGTAAACGGTACGGTGACCGCGGGGAATTCTTCTCAAACCAGTGACGGTGCGGCTTTTGTTATTGTGATGAGTGAACGAATGGTGAATGAATTAGGTCTTAAGCCCATCGGCCGCCTCGTAAATTGCGCCGTAGCCGGCGTTCATCCGCGCATTATGGGCATCGGTCCCATTGAAGCCGTGCCAAAAGTGCTTAAGCAATCCAACATGAACCTCGGGGATATAGACCTTGTTGAGTTGAATGAAGCTTTTGCCTCCCAGGCTTTAGCAGTCATCCGTACCCTTGGCCTGAATCCTGATATCGTTAACATCAACGGCGGCGCCATTGCCCTTGGACACCCCCTCGGCTGTACCGGCACCAAACTGACCGTTCAGATATTGAACGACATGAAGCGCCTGAATAAGAAATATGGCGTAGTGACCGCTTGCGTGGGTGGCGGACAGGGTATTGCGGGCATCATTGAGAACATCGACTGACCTCCAGTTGCGGTTCTTGCCCATACTTCATCTAGCCCTTTTTGAATAGCCGCTGCCTCTGCGAACTGGGACGATTGGTAATCTTTCCTAATTTTTGCAATATTGTTGCAAAAATTGTTTTTTTTGTCTACTTTTGGGGCATGGTTCGTTCCACGGGCAAATCGTTTTTATTATTGTTTTTCCTGTTTGCCGGCATGTATGGCCATGCCCAGTGTGTGCTGGAATTCTCCGGGGTGGTGAACGATCAGGATTCGCGCCAGCGTCTTTCCAATGCCACAGTCAGTATCAAGGAGCTCAATCAAACCACGGTAACCAATGATAAAGGTGCTTTTAGCTTCAAGGGGATCTGCCCCGGAGTTTACACCATCCTGATCACCCATGTTAATTGCACGCCACTGACAGCCCATGTGCATCTCAAGGAAGACCTGCACAAGGACTTTGTGCTGCCGCACAGCACGGGCCAGCTCACCGAGGTGATCGTGCGGGGCAGTGCAGGCGTAGGGGGCACTGCGGTTTCCGCTGACCTCCACGGCAGGCAACTGGAAGCAACCCGCGGCCAGTCCCTGGGCGAATCCCTGCAGAAGATCAACGGGGTGACCGTTTTACAGACAGGTAACAATATTTATAAACCTGCCATACATGGCCTGCACAGCAACCGTGTACTCATCCTGAACAACGGTATCCGCCAGGAAGGGCAGCAATGGGGTAGTGAACATGCCCCAGAGGTTGATCCGTACCTGGCCAACAGGCTCACCGTGATCAAAGGCGCCTCTTCTATCCGCTATGGGGGCGATGCCATTGGTGGCGTCATCCTTGTTGAACCTAAATTACTGCCTTACGGCATAAAGGGAGTTGCCGGCGAGATCAACACGGCTGTTTTCTCCAACAACAGGCAGGGAGTTCTGTCGGCCATGATCGAAGGAAACCATGCCAGGCATCCAGCTTTTGCATGGCGGCTCCAGGGTACGGCCAAGCGGGGCGGTAACGCGCGCACCCCCGACTACTGGCTTGATAACTCCGGCGTGCAGGAGTTGAATATGTCGGCCACAGCAGGATGGAGAAAGGAGAGAAGCGGCCTGGAATTATTCTACAGCCTGTTCAGCACCAAAATTGGCATTTTCACCGGTTCACACATCGGGAACGTCTCGGATCTCGTCAATGCGATCAACAACGGTGATCCCCCGGATTATATCAAGGACGCTGATTTCTCCTACCAGATCAACAGACCGCACCAGCAAGTGATGCACCAGTTGATCAAAGCCAAGGCATTTTATGATATGGGCGATTGGGGCAGGCTCAATGTGGTGGGGTCTTTTCAATACAATAAACGCCAGGAGTTCGATATCGTCAGGTCACCCAGAAATAATCCGCAATTGGAACTCGGCCTCGGCACTTCCGGGCTGGATGTTGTACTTGATCATTTCAAGCATGAAAAGTTTAAGGGTACCGTTGGTGTTTCCGGTAACTACCAGAATAATTCCATCAACTACCGCTTCTTTATTCCCAATTATCAGTCTTACAACCTGGGCATTTTTGCCGCTGAAAAATACTCCACGGGTAACTGGGTGATGGAGGCGGGAGTACGGTACGACTGGAGGTCGATCAACAACATCACGGATAATGATCCTCCTCCATTCGATGCCCTCATGGGTAATGCAGTGGCGCCGCGCGAACCTTATGGCAGCAGGTCATTTTCAGGTTTCTCAGGCAATGCAGGCGTGAATTATAAAATGAATAACTGGAAGTTCATTCTGTCGGGTACCACTGCCTGGCGAGCCCCACAGGTGAATGAATTATTCAGCGACGGGTTGCACCATGGTGCAGCGAGGATTGAAACAGGTCGCCCTGATCTTACAACTGAAAGGTCTTTCGGCCTGGCAGCCGCTGTGGATTACAGCAACGAGAAGTGGGCGTTTGATGTGGACCTCTACCACAAGCGCATCAATGATTTCATATACCTCAAACCTACCTATCCACCCCAACTGACCATCCGCGGCGCATTTCCAACTTTTGAGTTTGACCAGACAGATGCGAGGCTGACGGGCGCTGATGTACAGCTATCTTACCTGATCCATAATCACCTCAGGTTGCAGGGTAAAGCCAGCATACTGCGGGCCTTTGACCTGCGGGCTGATGACTGGCTGATACAAATGCCGGCAGACAGGTTCGAAGGTGCGGTAGAGTACCTGTTTAACGGCGGGAACCGCTTTTCGCAGTCGTACCTGAAACTCACCGTAGGCCATGTCAACCGCCAGACGCGCGTGCCCGGCACCGGCAACATTGAAGTCACGAAGCCGGATGGATCAGTGAGCATGGAGTCTGATTATGCGCCACCGCCCGCAGGCTATACCCTTGCAGGATTTGAGGCAGGGACGGATATCGATGTGAAGCACCGAAGCCTGACCATCATTTTAGGCGTCACCAATATTTTCAACACCAGGTATCGCGACTACCTGAATGCATTCCGGTATTTCAGTGATGATATGGGCCGGAATATTTCGCTCAGGGTTAAGGTGCCTTTTGAATTTAAAACAAAACAATAATCAAAAACACAGATGTATGAAGAGAAAGCTCATGTTCCTGTTGACCGCAGTATCCCTTTTTTCGGTGTCATGTGAGAAAGATGACAAAGAGGATCCCAATGAAGAAGAGTTGATCACTACCGTTAGAGTCTCTTTGGTTGAGCAGGGAACCACAACAACACAAGTATTTTCTTTCAGGGAT
>JBBAJN010000092.1:0-11832 GCA_040404045.1 Chitinophagaceae bacterium | reverse complement strand
GCATACAAAGCGATCAGTTCAGGGTTTCCCGGATCGATTTTGTGCAGGTCGGCCATGGCATCACGATACAGAGCGTTCAAGGTCTCGCGGGTGGCAGCAGGCGCATCGCTGTATCGAAGGCCCATGGCCGAGATCAATTCTTTCTCCACGGTAGAATTTTTGTAGGAATATTGCTTTGCTTTCTGTACCGCGAGGAGGGCATCCGGCGATTGGGTATAGCCAAGGTCATTGATGTTGGGCCCGTAGGCCAATGCTTCCGCCCAGTAGAGCATGGCTTCAGTACTGTCAAATTGCTGCGCCTTCAGGAACGATGCGAGCGATTCGATGATGTGAAATGAATAGTACATATTCATGCCCTGATTGAAGTAGATCTGCGCGCTATCGGACCTGGTGCTGATCTTCCAAGTGTGAGCACCTGTACCCGGAAGGATCCCGATGTTGACCGATGAAAGGGAGCGGTCCCTGACGGGTGCGCAATACTGGGCCGTGAGATTCTTTTTCCTCAGATAGTATTCCGCGTTGGATGAAGTAGTGGACTTCTCTGTTTGAATGGCGATGGAGAGGATCGACGCCACGATGGCCAGAAAGAAATACTTCATATACGGCGTTTTTGGTTTCAGAAGATACCAAAAAAATTTGCTAATTGGCTCATTCTTAAATCCGTTGCCCGCTAATTAGCCAATTAGCCAATCAGCTAATTGAATTCGACAACCGCGTACGCTTTGTTGTTGGCATATGGGCCGCCCGGGTGCCGGGCAGAGTAATCGAGGTTGATCCAGAAGGTGCCATTTTCTTCTCTGTAGAAAAGCCCCGATACGCGTTCGTGCGGGAACAGTTCTTTAATGGCCGCCTGGGTCTTCAGGAATTGGTCTTTGTCGCCACAAAAGAGTTCGGGATACACATGGTCTTCCGTAAGCACCATACGCGTTTTGGCCCCGATGGCATTCATGGCCGAGATCATCAGTATGGTATGGTCGTCACAGTCGCCCGCGATATCGTTAGCGATGGTTTCCATGGGTGACGCATAATATTCTCTCCTGACCGGATCGGCCACATAGTTGAAATTGCGGTTGATGTATTTGAACAGGGATAGATACCGTACGGTAGGCCCATAGGTTTTGTAAGCATCCTTGAAATACTCGGTGGAGCGCTTTACTGCAAAAGACCTGACGGTTGAATCAGTGAAGTTCATTTGAGATTTCATTCCTTTCACCGCCTTTTCGATCTCGGAATCAAACAGGGAAGGTTTGACCAGGTAGAGATTCTTTTCCTTCTTCATCCGATTGTCCCAGTTGGTGGTCACCATATTCCTGTAATCGCTGACCATGCTGGATACCGTGTAGGTTCTGGCATATATATTGAACATCATGATCAGGGCGATCATAACAAATGAAGGAATGATCAAAGGTTTGAACAGCCACAAAACGAACCGTACAAAAACAAGCGAAAGCAGGATTGCAACCATAAGGTCTGCATTAAAGCCGCCGATCATCAACGGCGGGATCACGCGGTTGATGATCGGGGCCAGCGGAATGACGCATAGCATGGCCACCAGGTGATAGAAGAAGTCCTTCAGTATCTTACTTTGATTTTTAGTTTCCATAGCCACGTTAAACAGGGTTTATTGCGTCAAAGGCCTAACAAGAATCTTTATCAGGTCATCGCCTGTCATTCATATTCATCGTCCTCCTCTTCAAAATTAAAACTTGCGTTGTAGGCGGTCTCCCATGAGGCGACGGCTTCATCGCTCAGTAATTCAATGATATCATAAATTGGATCCGTTTTTCTCTTCCACTCCAGGATCTCATCATCCTGGAACCTGGAAAGGAATACACAATGATCACTCTCCACATTGATCCTGATCAGGCTAATCGGCAAATCTTTCTTCTCCTGTATCAGATAATAGCAAGCCGGCTCAAGCAACGCATACAAATACATAACCTCAGGTTTATACAATAAAAAATCAGTCTGGGGTAAGTATCAGAACTTAAAGGGCTGAACTAATGGGTAGTAGTAGTGTTGCTAAGCAGAATTAGAAAATTCCATAGGCGGATCAACAGTTTAAAATTACAAATAATGGAAGTGTCGCCAAGTTTCTTTCCACCAAAAGAATATGGTTTTTACAGAACTTTAATACTTGGTATTGGAAATCAATGAGTTATATTAGCTGCCCGGGCTGTGGAAAACCAAAGGCCCTTTGCTAACTCCGGCAGCAATAGTTTTAAACGTAAATTCGCTGGCTTTTCAAGAATATGGCTAAAGAGAAAGAAACCACGTTGTTTGAGTATACCGAAGATTCCATCAAAAGTTTAGACTGGCGTGAGCATATCAGGCTTCGTCCGGGTATGTACATAGGCAAATTGGGCGATGGCAGCAGTCCTGACGATGGCATTTATGTACTGGTAAAGGAAGTGATCGACAACTGCATCGATGAGCATACCATGGGGTATGGCAGGCAGGTGGATATTCAGATCAAGGACAATACCGTCACCATCCGCGACTACGGCCGGGGTATTCCCCTGGGTAAAGTGGTGGATGTGGTGAGTAAGATCAATACAGGTGCTAAGTACGACAGCCGTGTGTTCCAGAAAAGTGTGGGCCTGAACGGTGTGGGTACAAAGGCAGTGAACGCCCTCAGCCAGTATTTCAAAGTCACTTCATTCCGTGAGGGAAAGGAGAAAACGGCGGAGTTTGAGAAGGGCGTCCTGATCACCGAGCACAAGGAAGGGAAGTCGTCCGAATCAAACGGCACCATCATCACCTTCATACCGGATGACCAGGTGTTCCGGAATTTTCATTTTATCCCGGAGTACCTCGAGAACCAGATCTGGAACTACTGCTACCTCAATGCAGGACTGATCATCAATTTTAACGGGAAGAAGTTTGTGAGCAAGAACGGGTTGCACGACCTGTTGATGCGGAAGACCAATGAAGACGAGATCAGGTATCCTGTGATCCACCTGAAGGGAGAAGACATCGAAGTAGCCATTACCCATAACAATGAGTACGGCGAAGATATTTACAGTTTCGTAAACGGCCAGTATACCACGCAGGGTGGTACCCATGTGGCTGCTTTCCGAGAAGCGTACGTGAAGACCATCCGGGAATATTTTAAGAAAGATTACGATACGTCAGACATCAGGCAGTCCCTGGTAGCGGCCATTTCCGTGAGGGTCCAGGAACCGGTATTTGAATCCCAGACCAAGACCAAGCTGGGTTCCCAGTATGTTTTCGAAGGCGGGCCTTCAATGAAGAATTTCGTTGCTGATTTCTTCCTCCGTGAACTCGATAATTTCCTCCATAAGAATCCTGCGGTGGCCGATGCGCTCAAGAAGCGGATCGAGCAAAGTGAGCGGGAGCGGAAAGACATGGCCGGTATCAAAAAGCTGGCCAATGAACGCGCCAAGAAGGCAAACCTGCACAATAAGAAATTGCGCGATTGCCGTTTGCATTTCAATATGGAACCGCCCGCGCGCAACAAAGAGCAGTACATCGCGCAGCAGTTGCTCACCACCATCTTCATTACGGAAGGAGACTCTGCGAGCGGGTCCATCACCAAGTCGAGGGATGTGGAAACCCAGGCGGTGTTCAGCCTTCGCGGTAAACCACTGAACTGCTTTGGGCTCACCAAGAAGATCGTGTATGAAAATGAAGAGTTCAATCTCCTGCAGCATGCCCTGAATATTGAAGAAGGGATTGAAGGCCTTCGTTACAATAACATCATTATCGCTACAGATGCCGACGTTGACGGTATGCACATCAGGCTGCTCCTGATGACCTTCTTCCTGCAGTTCTTTCCTGACCTGATCCGCGATGGGCATGTGTACATTCTTGACACGCCGTTATTCCGCGTGCGGAACAAACAGGAGACGATCTATTGCTACAATGAGCAGGAAAAGCAGAAGGCGATGAAGAAGCTGGGCGAGAAAGCCGAGATCACGCGCTTCAAGGGTTTGGGTGAGATCTCCCCGGATGAATTCGGACGGTTCATTGGCGCGGACATTCGCAAGCAACCCGTGATCCTTGAACAGCATACCCATATCCAGCAGTTGCTTGAATATTATATGGGCAAGAATACCCCCGAGCGGCAGGACTTCATTGTTTCCAACCTTCGCGTTGAACAGGATGAAGTGGAAGGAGTAGCTGCTGCAGAGCCTGTAACCGAGTAAACCTATTGTTGATTTTTTTTGATTCTATATGATCCACATTGTATTTAATACGGCAGATGTTGATGTGCTGAAACAGGCCATAGAGATGGAAGCGTCTATTGCAGGCGAGGTGATCGAAATAAAAGATGATTATGCGGTTGGTCCTGTTGCCGATATCTTCAGTGAAGAAGGGCGGACCGCCAGGAATGAATGGTGGAAGCAGGTCCTTCAGGGCGGCGATTATGACGGGCTGGTAGAGAAAGGGGTAGTGAACGACGACGCGACGGCGGCCTTGCTGAAGGAAAAACTGGATGCCGATGAGGCTGAAGTGATCTGGATCTGGGCGGCACAGAACAAACACGATGTCAGCGGTTATTACTGGCTGATGAGCCAGCTGAAGGATTACCAGTCGCGCATCTTTATTCTTTACCTGAATAACCTGCCCTTCATAAACGAGAAGGGACATATCTTTTACCCGGAGTGGATCCATGTGATCCCGCCTAAGGAGTTTCTCAAAGCCAGGAAACTGGCCCGCCCCATCACCTTATCAGAGTTTGAGGTGGATCCGGATGAGTGGAAGCGTCTTTGTGGTGAAGGTAAGATGGTTCGCATACTGGAAGGTGGTAAGAAGCTCGCACAGTATGACGCGGATTTTTATGATGCTGACCTGCGCAAGTTTATCACGCCCGAATGGCAAAAGGCATCCAAGATCATCCACCAGTTCCTGCATAAGAATAAACAGACGACCGGTGACGCATTTCTGCTGTGGCGCCTGAAGACCCTGGTGACGGAAGGTGGCAATCTGGACGTCCAGGGCGAATTGAAGGGGATGAAGGACTTCGAGATTAAACTGGCGGGAAAGGCAGAAGCGGTTCAATCCTAATGGACAGCGAGCGTACTAATCAATTTAACTTTGTGGCAGCATGAGCGCAGCAAAAAATAAGATCAATGAAGTGAATACCATCGAGGCGGGTGTCCACGGACAGTATAAGAACTGGTTCCTCGATTATGCTTCCTATGTGATCCTCGAAAGGGCCGTGCCCGCGATACAGGATGGCCTTAAGCCTGTACAACGACGGATCTTATTCGCCATGAAAGAGATGGATGATGGCCGTTTGAATAAGGCTGCCAACATCATTGGCCAGACCATGCAATACCATCCCCACGGCGATGCCAGTATCCAGGATGCCCTGGTGAATATGGGCCAGAAAAACCTCATGATCGATACCCAGGGTAACTGGGGCGATAACCGTACGGGTGACGATGCAGCCGCGCCCAGATATATCGAAGCACGCCTGAGTAAATTTGCCCTGGACGTGGCCTTCAATGCCAAAACCACTGAGTGGCAGTTGAGCTACGACGGCCGGAAGAAAGAGCCCGTGGTGCTTCCGATGAAATTTCCATTGGTGTTGGCCCATGGTGCTGAAGGTATAGCAGTAGGACTTTCTACCAAGATCCTCCCACATAATTTCTGCGAACTGATCGACGCATCGATCAGGCATCTGCGGGGAAAGAAGTTTGAGCTGTATCCCGATTTTTTGACGGGCGGCATGATCGATGCCGATGCCTATAACGATGGTAAACGTGGGGGTAAGATCAAGTGCCGGGCGCATATTGAAGAAGTGGACAAGAAAACGGTTGTGATCAGGGATGTGCCATATGGCGTTACCACTACGCAGTTGATGGAATCCATCGTAAAGGCGAACGACCAGGGTAAGATCAAGATCAGGAAAGTAACGGATAATACCGCAGCTGAAGTGGAGATTACCATTGAATTGGCGCCGGGTATTTCACCTGATATCACCATTGACGCCTTATATGCATTCACGGATTGCGAGGTGAGCATCTCGCCCAATACCTGCGTGATCCTTGACAACCGGCCAGTGTTTTTGGGCGTGAGCGACCTGTTAAGGATATCTACCGAGAATACCACCGAATTGCTCAAACGGGAACTGGAGATCAGGCTTGGGGAGTTGGAAGACAAATGGCACTATACTTCACTCGAGAAGATCTTCTTTGAAGAAAAGATCTATAAAGAACTGGAGAAAAAGCTGAGCAGTTGGGATAAAGTGATCGAAGCCATAGCAGACGCCTTCCAGCCTTTCCTGAAAAAGATGAAGCGTGAGATCACGCGGGAAGATATCCTTAAGCTGACGGAGAAGCCGGTCAGGCGGATCTATAAGCTGGACATTGATGCGTTGAACGAGCAGATTCGCAGCCTCGAAGAAGAGATCCGGCAGACCAAACACCACCTTAAGAATCTCGTGGATTACGCGGTGGCCTATTTTGAGGATCTGTTGAAAAAATACGGAAAGGGCCGCGAGCGCAGAACCGAGATCAAGCCTTTTGATGTGATCCAGGCAAAACATGTGGCCATCGCAAATGCCCGCATCTATGTTAACAGGGCCGAAGGTTTCATCGGCACTGGCTTAAAGAAGGATGAGTTTATTGCGGAATGTTCGGACCTGGATGACATCATCGTATTCACCCGCCGTGGAGTTATGAAGGTGGTGAAAGTGGGTGAGAAGGTATACATCGGTAAGGACATCCTTCATGTAGCCGTGTTCCAGAAGGCGGATGAGCGGATGACCTACAACATGATCTACACCGACGGGGAAACAGGTATATCCTACGCCAAACGATTCAATGTAACCGGTATTACCAGGGATAAGGAATACGATCTGACCAAGGGTTCAGATAAAAGTAAAGTGAATCATTTTTCTGCCAATCCCAACGGTGAGGCAGAGGTGGTTACCATTGTACTCAGTCCCAATTGCAGTGCCCGAAACAAGGTGCTCGATTTTTATTTCGAAGCCATTGAGATCAAGGGAAGGAATTCCATGGGTAACCAGGTGACCAAGTATCCCATAAAGAATGTGAAGTTGAAAGAGAAGGGTCGTTCAACGCTCAGTGGGCGGAAGCTTTGGTTTGACGATAATTTTGGCCGGCTGAATACTGAGGAGAAAGGGGAGTACCTGGGCAGTTTCCAGCCAGAGGACAGGTTGCTGGTGATTTACCATGATGGTCATTATGAGATCACGGATACCGAACTTACCCAGCGATTTGATCCAGAGAAAGTGGTTGAGATCGAAAAGTTTAGTCCGGAAAAGATCGTCACAGCCATCTACTACGATAATGAAAAGCTACAGTTCAATGTAAAGCGCTTTAAGATCGAGACGCAGACACTGAATAATAAATTCTACTTCATACGGGAGGGGGATGCGAATTACCTGGAGGCTGTGACCTCGCATCCCGATCCGGTGGTTCTGGTAAAATCGGGCCGTGGTACGCAGGCACGGGCAACCAAGGTCAAGATCAACAACTTCGTTGAAGTGATGGGCTGGAAGGCGGTCGGTAATAAGTTGGCCGATTTCTCCAAATCCACAGAGTTTGAATGGGTGCACAAGCCTGAAGAGATCGATATACAGGGGGAGCTTTTTTAATTGACTAATTGGCTAATTAACTCATTGGCTGATTCTTTATGCCTGAATCTTCTATGGAATGTAACAACAAAGAATCAGCTAATGAGCCAATCAGCTAATGAGCCAATTGGTTACGCGATCCACTTAAACTGATAGTCGAGCGGCGCGGCGATGGTAGTCCTTTCTGCGATCTTCCGGAAGCGGGCAGGCAATGTCATGAGATAATCGCGGGCCTTCTCTGCCTTGTCTGACAGCCCTGTGATATTGCCAATGTTCCACTCGTCAACCAGGCTCTGCATAATGTCTGTATAGTCGATGGTGGTGTACACGCCCAGGCGCTGGGCAGCGTCGCTGAAATAGTTAAAGGCGTTTCCAATCTTTTCACCCTGTTGGCGGATGAAATGGGCAGGCATAACGATCTTCTTACGCATCATATCCTCAAAAGCGAGCATCATTTCACTGGGGTCCACTTCAAAAATATCCCTGATAAAGCTTTTATATGCCCTGGCGTGTCGTAATTCATCAGCCGCGATCACACCACAAATTTTGGACAGGTGGTTGTTCCCGTATTGTTTGGCCAGGGTTGCCGTGCGCCTGTGGGAAATATTGGTAGCAAGCTCCTGAAATGATGTATAAACGAAGTTTCGGTAAGGGTCTGTTGCTGTTCCGATATCGATGCCATCAGCGATCAGGTGTTGGGTGCTGATCTCCATCTGACGCATATTGATCCTTCCGGAGAGATAGACATATTTATTCAGCAGATCGCCATGTCGGTTCTCTTCGGCGGTCCACATCCTGATCCATTTGCTCCAGCCCTGGGGCTCCAACTTACTGATGCCCTCTACATCCATTAACCAGGATTCATAGGTAGGCAGCGCCTCTTCTGTAATGATATCACCTACAAGAACCACGAGGTAGTCGTACGGCAACTCCTTACAAGCCTCGCGCAGTTCCGTGATCTGGTCAAAAAAGCCCGCCTGGGTACTGTCCGGGAGCAGGTCTGATGGCTGCCAGTTTTCTTCGATATCTTTCAGGTATTCGGAAATAATGGTGTCCATTTTCTGGGCAAGGAAATTCATTACCTCAATTCTGCTGGGATGCAAACTCATATGCGCGAAAATAACTTATGATGACGGATAAAAGCCTAAAAAATCTGCCTCATTTGATAATCATTGCCGTCTGATCCGGACTGTACCGTTGAGGGTGAAGCTGCTGGTCAGGAAGATCTCGTGGCGCGTGGTTCCATCATGAATGATCATCAGCGCGGTATTTGGGGGGATGGAACCCAGGTTCTCAGCAAACATACTCAGGTCATGGATGGTTGTTGTGCTGTCAAGGTGCAGGTAGAGATTGATGCCTTGAACGGACAGGCCCTGCTTCTGAAGAACGGGAACTTTATTGTAAAAGACGGAGATAGTATCGCCGTCTACATTTCCATTATCGTAAAATGTAATGCGCAGGGAGTCTGATTTTACGGTGATCTCGTTCGACAGTACTACTTTTCTTTCTTCAAATTTCACCACGGCTGGCGGTGGCGGTAATGTTTTTTCAACAGTGACTTCGGGGATAAATACCACTTCTTCGGGCATTGGTTTCCATACGCGTTGCACAGCTACGGCTTCCTTCAGGATGCTGTCTGTTTTTTCCTCTGTATCGAGGGTGAACATTAAATTCAGGTCCGGACAGGTGTATTTGTATTGCGGCTTGCGAAGGAAATATCCTTTGAGGTTACTCTTTGCTTTTGATGCAATAAGTGTGGCTTCAAAATCCATGATGCAGTTTACGGAGGGCTTTGAGTCATTGGAGCGGAAAAAAACAATGGGTACGTCCTTGAATTGCAGCAGCCGGGTTTTAGCATTGTATTTACCCCTGATGAAGAAGCTCTGGTACTGGTTTTTGAAGTAGTAACCCATCACACCCTGCACATCCTGGCCTTTCTGTTTGAGTATCAGTTCCGTAAGGTAGTTATGGCTTTGGCCCTCGAGCATGATCTCCGCTTTGCCATACCAGCTTCCGCCCACTTTCTGCGCGGAAACCTGACCACCAAAAAGGATGAACATCAAAAAGATTAAATATCTCATGGGTAGTAATCTGGTTATTCAAATATATGATTTACATCCCTCATATCAGGGGGTTACTTGTGGATTCTTCTCAATTCCCTGTCGGACTCCCTTTGTTTAATGCTTTCCCTTTTGTCGTGCAATTTCTTGCCCCTGGCCAGGCCGATCTGGACCTTGGCTTTTCCGCTTTCTGAAAAGAAAATCCGGAGTGGAATGATGGTAAATCCTTTCTCTTTTATTTTGCCCATCATTTTTCTCAACTCCTTTTTGTTGAGCAAAAGTTTCCTGTCGCGCACCGGGTTGTGGTTAGAGTATGTGCCCAGTTCGTATTCTGAAATGTGGAGGCTTTTGATGAATAATTCACCGTCCTGGAAGATGCAATAGCTGTCGTTAAAGCTCACTTTGCCTGATCGGAGGGATTTGACTTCTGTTCCTGTCAACACCATTCCCGCATCGTATTTGTCATCGATCTGGTATTCGAAATAGGCGGAACGGTTCTTTATCTCCATTGAAGAAAATGATATAAAAGAATGGCCAGCTCGTTAATTCCTGAACAGCAGAAGGAATTTCGCAATGGTCTCCTTCAGCTCCTTGCGGTGTGAAATCAGGTCGAGGAAACCATGCTCCATACAGAACTCGGCGGTCTGGAAGCCTTCGGGCAGGTCCTGTTTGATGGGTTCCTTGATCACCCTTGGGCCCGCGAACCCGATCATCGCCCCCGGTTCACCCATATTGATATCACCCATCATGGCAAAGGATGCGGTGGTGCCTCCGTATGTTGGATCAGTGCACAGCGAGATGTAGGGGAGGCCCGCATCCGCCAGCAAAGAGATCTTGGCGAGCGTTTTTGGGAGTTGCATCAATGAGAAGGCCGACTCCATCATCCTGGCGCCGCCGCTCTTGCTGATGATCATCAGTGGCAGTTTATGTTCCAGGCAATAATCACATGCCCTGGAGATTTTTTCGCCCATGACGGACCCCAGGGATCCTCCGATGAAGTTGAAGTCCATACAACAGACCACTAATCCGAGGCCACCTACATGGCCAACGGCTACGGATATCGAATCGTGAAGGCCCGTTTTATCATATGCTTCTTCAAGCCTTTTCTTGTAGGGCTTCATGTCCTGGAAGCCCAGGTAGTCGATAGACTTTACCTGGCTGAATAACTCAGTATATTTCTGGTCGTCGAACAGTATTTCAAAATAATCTTCACTCCCTATCCGGTGGTGGTAGTTACACTGGGGACAAACATAAAGGTTCTCTTTCAAGTCCTGGACGGTAGTGGTGAATTTGCACTGGGGACATTTTATCCAAAGTCCCTCAGGGGCATCCTTTTTCTCCGAAGTGGAGGTAAGGATACCTTTTCTCACCCTCCTGAACCAGCTTGAAGATTGCTCTTCTTTATTTGTTTCAGAGTCGGAGGTGAAGTCTTCCTGATTAAACTCCATATGGCAATATACTGCAATTAGGCAATAGTGATGCTGTTGTCGAGGTACACATCCTGTGTTGCTTCCAGGATCTGGACACCCTCGTTGAACGGGCGCTGGAAGGCTTTTCTGCCCAGGATTAGTCCCATTCCACCGGCGCGCTTGTTCACTACGGCTGTAGCTACTGAATCTGCCAGGTCAGAACTTCCTTTTGACTCACCGCCTGAGTTGATCAGACCAACCCTGCCGTTGTAGCAGTTCAGCACCTGGTAGCGGGTGAGGTCGATCGGATGGTCTGTGGTCAGGTTCTCGTACACCAGTTTACTGGTTTTGCCATGCTTGGTAGCAAGGTATCCGCCATTGTTGGTGGGTAGTTTCTGTTTGATAATATCTGCCTGCAGGGTCACGCCAAGGTGGTTTGCCTGTCCGGTAAGGTCGGCAGACGTGTGATAATCCACGCCATCCACTTTGAAACCGTTGTTCCTGGTGTAGCACCACAAGATGGTCAGCATACCCAGCTGGTGGGCATATTCAAACGCTTCGGCAACTTCTTTCAGCTGTTTTGCGCTTTCTGCAGAACCCCAGTAAATGGTAGCTCCAACTCCGATAGCACCCATCTCCCATGCGTTCTTGATGGAACCGAACATGGTCTGGTCGTACTTATTGGGAAGGCTGAGGAATTCGTTATGGTTGATCTTAACAATGAACGGGATCTTGTGGGCGTATTTGCGGCTCATGATACCGAGTACGCCATAGGTGGAGGCAACACCATTAC
>JBBAJN010000091.1:0-11850 GCA_040404045.1 Chitinophagaceae bacterium | reverse complement strand
GGACCCCAGGGATCGCAGGCATCCTGACATTCTCAGGAATGCTGATCGAAATCTGGCCATGAACCCTGAACTCATGGACAAGGTGATTGAGGGTATCGATCTGGAGCAAATGATCGCTATGGAAAAGAAAAAAACGCTGATGCCCGGTGCGTATTTTGACTTGATCGAGGTTGCGCCCGAGGTGGAAAAGAAGAAGCGCGTTTACTTCGACAGGATCGAAAATACCCCAAATGTGGATGTAGAAAAGATCATTTTGGGACAGACGTTCGAAACCAGTCCGGGATCAAAGGGTAAAAAACCAAGACCAGAGAATATCAAAGGTATGGCCATCACGCCGGGCCCAAACGTTCGGAACTTCGATAACGAAAAAGAAATGACCATCCGCATCATCCGGGAGGAATCGCAGATCGAGATCACATTAAAGGAACGTAAATAGTAAACCGTTTACCAGACATTACGGGGACACATGTCTCCGTATTTATTATTCAGCAGGAAGCCAACAACGATCTCATGCGTTCCCCTTTGCATGGACGAGATGAGGTAGCTTGCATTATTGATATCATAGGAGTAACTGATGTTCATGGTATTTGAAATATTCAACCCCGCCATTGCAGCAAACCCTTCTTCGAACCTGTAACTTCCGCCCAGCCAGAACCTGTCCTGGTACTGGAACTTCACATTAATATCTTTATACAAGGGCATAGAAGAAATATAGCGGAACATCACTGAGGGCAACATGGTGATGTCTTCATTTAGGAAGAATCGGTATCCCGCAGTAGCAAACATATGCGGCACGGAAGTGGATTTCCCCAATGAGGTATCGGTGAGTATGAATTGCGATGGTATGATCTGCTGCGCAGACAGACCTACAAAATAATTGGATGAATAGAGCCAAAGCCCTGCGTTGAGTTCGGGATTAATTTTGTTTGACTCGCCGGTTGCGGCATTAATGGCCGGGTCAAATGGATTGGCCAGTTCAATCTTGGAGCGATCGATGTTGGTGCCTGATAATCCTAAACCAAAGCCCGCAGCCAGATTGGTAGTTGCATTGATACCCACATGGTATGCATAAGAAGCCGTTGCATAAAAACGGTTGATGTAACCGGTTTTATAGTTCATGATATTCAGCCCTACCCCATGATGCGGAGCCGCTGCAGTATACTCTTCCCAATACCTTTTACCGCGGGGATTCTCGCCAGTCATATTAAAAGAGGTGGCGGTCTGCTTCTCGTCGGTTTTCCCAATAGGACCATGGGCAGTCAGGTAAAAAGTAGAAGGCGCGCCGTCTATCCCTACCCATTGTTTACGCATACTCAGCTTTAGATCCACATAATTCTCTATACCACTGATCGCCGGATTGACGATATAGTTATTCATGATGTACTGTGTATAATGAGGTCGTTGCTGAGCAACAGCAGAAACACATAACAACACAAACGAGATCAGCAGAATTTTCCTCATAACTTATCTGATCAGGGTTACATACCCTGCTATTTTCTTCCTACCGTTTTTAGGATCGATCACATAATAATAAGTACCTGCAGGGAGCGGCTTGCCGTTGTTGGTACCGTCCCACGGTTTTGCATACCCCTGCGTACGGAAGACCAACTGGCCTGCAGTGGAAAACACTTCAAGAATGCTTCCCGGGTAGCTGTCGAGCGAGAGGATCTCCCATCGGTCATTATATCCATCCCCATTCGGGGTGAACGTATTGGGTATCTTAATATCACTGAGGAACTTCACAAAGACCTCGTCACTGACCGAGCAGCCTTCGGCGGTGGTAACGGTCAGGGTATAGGTGATGTCCTCTGATGGGGAAGCTTTAGGATTGATCATTGCAGGATTGTCGAGCCCCGTGGGCGGACTCCATTGTAGATTAATGCTGGTCCCACTGGCCGAAGCATTCAGCACCACATAACCCCCGCTCAACACTGTGCGGTCAGGACCTGCGTCGGCCTTTGGCACTTCTTTCACCACCAAAACGGATGTGATGGTATCACTGCAACCGGCAGTGGAATTATAGATATAAGAGATCGTATGGGAACCACGACCGGCCGTTGCGGGCGTGAACAATCCTTTTGCATCCACACCATTGCCTTCAAAACGGAAAGTACCTGCGAGTCCGGAGTTTTCTGATGCTTGCGTAATCTGGAAAGGACTCACATTGCCGCAAACGGGAGCAACTGCATTGAAGGCGAGCTGCGGACTGGCCAGCAGGTCTACGTCCAATATGACCTCACTCTTGCAAACAGAACCTGAATACACCACTGTCTTCACCTTCATTTTTCTCGTCGCCGGGGAACCGAATGATGGATATACGTACGGGTATACTTCACCCGGAGTGGGATCTTCATCAGTGAATTTGTTGTTTGGATTATTCGCAAAATCCCAGAAAATTTCGAGCCTGGTCACTTTACCGAAATCGACGGTAGAATTATTTACCAGTTCAACAAGCCGGTTACTGCATAATGGGCCATTGGTCTTGATCTGCAACTGGGCGGACGGCAGTGCTCCGTTGACCGTGAAAGGAACCGATGCCGTGTCCTTACAACCAAACGAGGTGGTAATCACCTGCCGGATGTTATATGTTCTAGCAGCACTGTACTTATGCCGCGGTGATCTGTCTGTAGAAAAAGCACCGTCAGCCAAATCCCACAGGTAGGTTAACGAACTTCCATCGGGCGACTTGGAACTGTCAATGAACTCGGCGAATGCGTCATTCAGGCATACTTCGGGTAGGATGAATCCCGCCACAGGCAACTGATTGACCACTACATCCTTTTTAAATGTATCGCTGATACAGCCTTTCGAATTGACCAACGTCAGTGAAACACTAAATGTTCCGGTTGTAGCATACACATGGGTCATCGGACCGGCTACGGTGGCAGAATCACGACGACCATCCCCAAAGTCCCAGCGCCATTTAGCAATGGTGCTTCCATTGGCATTGGAGAGGTCATTGAAAGTCACAGAAGCATCCTTGCAGGCAACAGTGTGGTCGAACGAGGGAATGGGTATATTCTCCAGTACCAATTCCTTGACAAGTGGGTCTGAAATACAACCGACATCGGTAATGGCCTGCATTTTCACCTGGTAACTCCTGCCATCTGCATATTTATAGTTGAACGATTTGTGTTGTGATAGGCCACTGTTGTCACCCAGGTCCCATCTCCAATTCGTTACCGGCCGGGAATTCAATGTACCGCTGATGTCGTTGAACAGTACGGAGTCGGATGAACAGCCTGACGTGTTGAATTGAAAGTCTGCCTTCGGCGCATCAAAGATCTGCAGGTCGTAGTCGATCTCCTGCCTGCCGCTGCAGCCATCAGTGGTTGGATTCTCCACAATGATCCTGATCGGATAGGTTCCAGGATTGGCAATAGTATAATTTCGATTGATGGTGTACCGATATAGGGTCCTGTCGTTCACCACCCAGCTTGAATCGTGTATCGGGTCGATAATAGACGTATCAGGAAACAATCCACCGAACTGCCAGTCGATCTTTAAGGGTTTATACGGGAAAACCATGGAGAAGCGGAATGGCGAATTTTTACACCCAGCCGGAAAATTCACGGAAGAATACTCATTGCGGACCTGCACAAACTGATAGAGGTCGCGCAGATTGGTACCGGCCGAATAACCATAGGATTCAGCGGTGGCAAATCCATAGGCGATCGCATTAAAACCGGAGTCGCAGGTAATTCGGTGCGTACCCAATGTGGTGGGAATCTGTAAATAGGCGTACCCGGGATCGGCCGGTACGGGGGTGAATCCGGTCACGGGAGATCCGTCGATCTTTAATGTATTGATAGCAGAAGGTAAATTCTGCAATACGATGTTAAGGTAATGGCGATTGGCCTGAGGGTTGATCAGGGCCATAGAAGTCAATGTCACATCTGAAATGGTTTGTTCCACCGGGTTCAGGTAGATCATTTCCGGATCCCCGTTATTGGTCCCCGGTGCACAGGCCTGTGTGGTGAAATACTGCGCCACCTGGATAGGCTTGTCAGATTCGATCACATTGGGCGTAGTAGTATCAAATTCGTAGAAGAAGTTGTTGGCAAACGACGTGGGTGGTACTATGGCTCCGTTGAGGCGAACGGTTGCGTTGGCGTCAGGGCGAATGATCCTGAAATAGTTTTTTGGCCGGTCCATGCTGGGTACGGTGATGTATTTCTTACCCCAGGTACTGGTGGGATAAACTTGTTGGAAGAGGTTATCTGAAGACGAGACATTCCCCGCACAGCCGATACCGATCCGTCCGCTTCCTGAATAGACTGCGATCTTTTTGCAACCGCTACCGGTATTGATGGATTTGATGGACGATCCGGTGAGGTCGTTCAAACTCAATACCTGGTAGATCTCCCCCTTATTCAGAATCTCCGTAAACGGATTGCCGGCAGATCTGCCGCCTACGGTGGCGGCTGAAGGTATCATTTCTACCGTAGTATTATCTTCCGTCGCCACCACAAAAAAGTAAGAGTATGCGTTGGATATATTTCCCTGCGCGATTTGGGTATAATTAATGGAATAATACTCCCTTCCAAGGGTTGCCACCGGGAGGCAAAGTGTGGCTCCCGAAACTGCCTGGTAAAAAAGGTGGGCGTAAACTACAATTGGCTTCTCCGCAACAACATGGATACCCTTTCCCGTTTTACCTTCAGCGGTAAGGGTGGCTGTCTGTGGAATACGGGTTGATGTGATCTGGTTGGCAGTGATCGTCACTGTAGTGCTGTAACCCAATCCGGGAATTTCCACTTTAGCCGTGGTATTCACATCGGAAGTGAAATACAGGTCCAACCCCTGCCCATTGTTGGTATACATGACCTGATGGTTTCCATATCCCACCCAAAATTCCTTCCCTTTATTGGAAAAGTCTTGCGTAAAGGATACGGAGGAAGCAAACAGGCATACCAATAAAAGCCATTTTCTCATGCAGATTGTTCCTCAAATAACTTAAAACGAATATAGCTAAAAAGCTGTTTACCTCATAGCTTAAACTAATAAGGAACGGCTTTTATTTCCCTCATTGAAGATCAGGTCCGCGATACTGACATTGGATTGGAAACCCAAGCGATCCTGAAAAACCTGGGCATACACCGGTAACTGGTTGCAAAACAAGCGATCCTGGTAATTGGCCGGTTTCATATAGCGTTCGTCCTGCTTGTCTTCTGCGGTTTCTACAACCTTTTGCTCTAAGGCCAGTTTCAGATCTATTTCGACCTTGAGCTGCGAAATTATCCATCGCAGGATGTCCAGGTTCCATTCATGCAGAAGTTTATATTCCCGGTGATACAAGGGCTGGAGGCTTGGTTCATAGAACTCGAACCAGGGCGAACGCCTGTATGCGGAAGTGATCGTCCGCCAATGCCTTGCCTGCCATCTCTGGCTATTGTCGATCAAAACCTCCTTCAGCAACTCCTTATTCTCCCGTCCGCCCTTCAGAGGAATCGAGAGCGTGATGAGTCCATTAGCCGCCGGAATGATCATCCTATTCTGGAAACTCATTTTCCGGTACCTTTCATATACTGGTATTTCTATATGCGAACTTTTAAATAAAGTTTTTATCGAATAAATAGGGGGAAAATATTGTAATTCAAGTAGTTGCAACTGTCAATTTTTGATTTCGGTTGGACTGAAACGAGGTAAGCATCTAGGACACATTGGCCTGAATAT
The DNA here is from genome assembly GCA_040404045.1 of Chitinophagaceae bacterium. Lineage (GTDB taxonomy): Bacteria > Bacteroidota > Bacteroidia > Chitinophagales > Chitinophagaceae > Pollutibacter. The sequence continues at coordinate 6,174 of JBBAJN010000091.1, read as the reverse complement.
GGCGTTTTTAATTATTGATATAAGCTACTCTATATATCTGATTATCAAATATATAAAAGGATTATTTCATACTAATTTACTTAGTTTGCTGGAAATTCACACGTAGGGTCTGATTTCCAACATTTTTAGCATAGCGTTCACAGCATCCTGGCAGTAAAAGTCGCCCCTTTTAGTTTTCTGAACTAATTTGCAGGCATAATTTTCCAATGAACAGGTCGTTCTTCCTTATCCTCGCCTTCTGCACGCTGCCCTTGATCAAGGAGCCAGAGTTCATTGATGCCAGGCATTTTGGACTTCGGTCACTGGGCGTTAAGACATCTACGGTATATGCCGATCTGTATTACTATAATCCAAACAATATAGGCCTGCAGATGAAAAAGGCGGAATTAGACGTGTATGTCGACGATCGGTTCCTGGGGCATTCCTTACTTGACACCCTGATCACCATACCCAAAAAGGATACATTCTCCTTTCCGGTCATGTTGGAAGTAGAAATGAAAAATATCTTCCCGAACGCTTTTGCCATGCTGATGAAAGATGAGATCGAGCTGCGTATCGAGGGCACCGCGAAGGTGGGTAAAGGAGGGTTGTTCCTGACCATCCCCGTTAAGTATCGGGGTAAGCAGCGGATACGATGAATCAATCTACTTCTTCTTATGCCCCCCGTCTTCCGGCTTTTTACAGCTTTTCGGCAGGGCCTTATAGGAATCTTCATTGGCTTTCACATCATCCGCATCATAGCCGGCATTGGCAATAGCCGCCTTAATGTTATCCAGATTGGTCCGGTCTGCCAGGTAGGTCACCGAAGTGTATTTACTTTGGGGATAGACAAGCACCTTGGTAACACCTTCTTCGTACTTGAGGTACTCCTCGATACGGGCCTTGCATTCCGCGCAAATGGCCGTGGGTGTCTGGATTTTAACCGTGATGGGTTTCTTCTGCTGCGCGGCCGCACTGAAGGATACTCCGGCTGCCAGCACCAATAAAAATGTGATCTTCTTCATGGGGATCATTGTTCCATAAATTTATTCAATTCCTTTCCAGTTCGCAGGGTCCTGCCTCCAATTTAACAAAGTGTTCTCCAGACCGACGGGAATCGACCCTTTCTCCATCGCCAATGCTACCAGCGTTTCATAATTGGTCAGGGATGTGTAGGATGTTTCTTTAGCCCGGAAGGCCTCATCTGCCTGTGTGAAACCATAGGTAAAGATAGAAACCATCCCGATCACGTCGAGCCCCGCTGCGCGGGCCACATCCACCACCTGCAGGCTGCTTTTACCCGTTGAGATCAGATCCTCGATGATCAGGGTTTTTTGACCGGGTTTATAAAATCCCTCGATCTGGTTACCCAGACCATGTTCCTTGGGCTTGGGGCGCACGTAGATATAAGGCAGCTTAAGTTGGTCAGCGGCCATGGCTCCCCAGGCAATCCCAGCGGTGGCTACGCCGGCCAGCAACTCAGCTTCCGGGTATTTATCAAAGATCACGTTGCACAGCTCGCTCTTGATGAAGTCCCGTATGTACGGGAACCCCAGCACCTTGCGGTTATCGCAATAAATGGGACTTTTCCAGCCTGAGGCCCAGGTAAAGGGTTGATCGGGACTAAGCTTTACCGCCTCCACCTGGAGAAGTTTTTCTGCTACCGCTCGTTCATTTGTCATAATACAACGTGATTTCTTTTTCTTTGTGGGCAAAGATAAACCCGACATCCATGAGGTATAAAATTTATTTCGGCAACCATCCGCTCTTCCTGACCAATGAACTGGACCCGGAAATGAATGAGATCATGCATCATGATGATGGCGTATATATGGATGAATTCTCCAATTCCGGCATTAAATCGATGATCCATGAAATGAAATTGCCGCAGCACCATGCAGGGGTTTTCTATCATGAGGATGTTGAGAAGCTGTTTAAGGCATTCAGAAAACATTTTGAGATCGTTACAGCAGCGGGTGGTGTGGTCAGGAACGAACAGGAGAAAGTGCTGATGATCTTCAGACGGGGAAAATGGGATCTTCCCAAAGGCAAGCTTGACAGGGGTGAATCGATAGAGGACTGTGCCATCAGGGAGGTTGAGGAAGAAACCGGGATCAGGGATACGGCACTGGCCGGGCCCCTGATGACCACTTTCCATGTTTACGATGAATTCGGAAAACATATCTTAAAGGAAACGCACTGGTTCCACATGAAAAGCCCGGGCATCCAAACGCTGGTTCCACAGGAGGCGGAACAGATCAGCGCTTCTGAGTGGGCCGGCGAAGAGCGGATCGATGAATTGCTTACCAACAGCTACCAGTTGGTAAAGGATATCCTTAGGGCATAACATCAGTTTGATTTGATACGGACATCGTATGCCAGATCTTCCACATTAGTGATTTCACAGTGCTTCAGCCCGGGATGCATGGGATTGATCAGGTAATTAAACTCCTGTGGTATAACTGCACTGGATATCCGAATGATCAGGTGCTTCTTTTCCTGTAATAAGATGTTCCCAAATTCACGGGTGGATGAAGGTGCAGGAACATCCTTCCAGTTGCCAGGGAGGTCTTCCGTCTTTATGATGAGTTGGGTATCGGGGATCCGGAAACTCACCAGGCTCAGTGATCTTGGAATATCATCAAGGCTGATGTTCACTGAATACTCCAGGATGGCCAGGCTCCTGGATGAAGCCGTGTAGATACAGGGCGTGCCCTTTAGGTTCCAACGGCCACCGAACAGGCGGGCACCTTCACCTTTGAGATCCCTGGCCCATTTCGTTCTGCAAATCCTGTATACCTCCATGATCAGGAATAAACCCCGTAATCAATTCTGCCAAGCAGGTTCCTGACTTCTTCCCTGCCGAAACTCGTATGCAGGAGGTCAAATGGACTTTTACCCCCCAGTGCCTTAAGGGGTTTTTGCAACCACGACCTGAATAATGACCTGTCCTCGAAAACTTCCATACCGTAGGATACGATATCTGCGAGGTTCATAATCTTATCACTAAGGTCCGTGCTGAATTTCTCGGCTGATTTCTTATTGATCAGGGTGGCACGGGCCGCATTGAGCACTTGCGCAAGCTGGTCATAATCAAAGCCCGCTGTCTCTTTGAGGGATTCCAGGCTTGATTTTGAAATCCCACCTTCTACCAGGGCCATCTTTTCCAATCCCGTGAGTTTGTTTTCAGGGCCCTTTACCACCTTTAATACCGATTGGCTCGAGGATGGCTTTTTCCGGTCAATTTTTCCAGTAGCCGCCATGAGTCTATATTTATCCCAAAGTTAGTATATTTTTATACTAAACCCATATGTTTATGTGTGGGGTTCCAGGAATTATTTTCGGATTGAAGACGCCACCACGTCAGGAAGAAATGGTGTAGCATTTCCGCCGTTCCTGATGATATCCCTGACAATGGTAGAGGCCACGGAAGTGTATTTGGGTTCACCCGTGAGGAAGATGGTTTCGATGCCGGGATCCATGGTCCGGTTGGCATCAGCGATGGTTTTCTCGTATTCGAAATCGCTGACATACCGGATACCACGTAAGATGAACCTTGCACCTACTTCCTGGCAGAAGCGGATGGTCAGGCCCTCATAAACAGCCCCTTCAATATTGGGTTCATTTCTGAATATTTCTTTTATCCAGTCCAACCGCTGGTCAGGACTGAACATAGGAGACTTTGCCGCGTTGATACCGATAGCCACAATGATCTTATCAAACAGGGGAATTGCCCTTTTTATAATATCAACATGACCCAGCGTAACGGGATCAAAAGTTCCGGGGAAAAGACAAATCCTTGACATGTTATGAAGATAAAGGAAAAATCATTCAGCGTCCCTGTTGCCGGCGAGCAGATACAGTACAGCCATACGCACCGCCACCCCGTTTTCCACCTGCTGCAGGATCAATGATTGTTTACTGTCAGCCACATCACTGTCGATCTCCACGCCTCTGTTGATCGGACCAGGGTGCATGATAAACACCTCCTTATCCAGGTCGTCCAGCATTTTCCTTGTGATGCCGAAAGCAAGATTGTACTCCCTCAGGGATGAGAACAACACCTGGTTCTGGCGCTCCAGCTGTATCCTGAGCACGTTGGCCACATCGCACCATTCCAGGGCCTTTTTCACATTATACTCCACCCTGACACCAAAGGCTTCTTTGATGTACTTAGGGATCAGCGTAGGTGGTCCTGCAACCGTTACCTCCGCACCCATTTTCTGGAGGAGGTAGATATTACTCAGTGCAACGCGGGAATGCATGATGTCTCCGATAATGGCCACTTTCTTCCCTTCGAGTGTGCCCAGTTTTTCCCTGATGGACAGCGCATCAAGCAGCGCCTGGGTAGGATGTTCATTAATCCCATCGCCGGCATTGACGATCACCGCCGGAATATGCTTTGCAAGGAAATGTGGTGCGCCGCTCGCGCTGTGCCGCATGACCACCATATCCACTTTCATGGAAAGTATGTTGTTGACCGTATCCAAAAGGGTTTCGCCTTTGGAAACCGAAGAACCACTGGCCGTAAAATTGATGGTATCCGCACTCAATCTTTTCTCCGCCAACTCAAATGAGATACGCGTCCTGGTTGAGTTTTCGTAGAAAAGATTAACGATGGTAACATCCCTTAGCGAAGGGACTTTCTTAATAGGTCTTTGAAGTACTTCCTTGAATTGGGTAGCCGTGTCGAGAATAATCTGAATATCCTGGGCCGACAGGTCTCTAATGCCTAACAGATGTTTTGTACTGAGTTGCATTAGGGGTCGAAGTTATAACATTTTCAGTAGAGCACCACACTGGGTTGGTCTTCCCATAATACTTTTACTTTTTGTGTGATGATCGAATCTATGGCTTTACCAAAATAATCCGGCTGGATGGGTAACTGTCGGTTAAACTTCCGATCGATCAGGATCACCAGTTCCACTTTGGCCGGCCTTCCAAAATCGATCAGCGCATCCATCGCAGCCCTGATGGTTCTACCGGTGTATAATACATCATCGATCAGCACGATCTTCTTTCCTTCAATCGAAAATGGAAGATCCGTTACGGTGGGTACATGTAAACTCGATCTGATATCATCGCGATAAAAGGTGATGTCCAGCTTGCCATATTTCAACGGCAGTTCCGGATAAAGCTCACCTATGTATTTCAATATCAGATCGCTCACATGAATACCCCTGGGCTGGAGACCAATGAAACAGGTATCCTGAAAGGGATAATGATTTTCGATCAACTGGTGGGTCAGTCGCCGGAGTGTAAGGTCTAAATGATATGAATCTAGAATGGTTACCACGTATTGTCCAACGAAAATAGGGTGTAATTATGATTCCTGCATGAATGGATACCTGTAATCTACTGGCGGATTAAAGGTTTCCTTGACGGTCCTGGCGCTTAACCAGCGATACAGGTTCAGGATGGATCCTGCTTTATCGTTTGTTCCGCTACCCCTGGCGCCGCCAAATGGCTGCTGACCAACCACCGCCCCCGTAGGCTTGTCATTGATATAAAAGTTTCCGGCGGCATTCACCAGTTTCCTGGTAGCCAACTCCACAGCGGCCCTGTCTGTAGCGATCACCGCACCTGTGAGTGCATAAGGCGAAGTATCGTTCACCAACTCAAGGGTCTGTTCAAACTGATGCTCATCGTACACATAGATCGTCAGAACTGGACCAAAGATCTCCTCGCACATGGTCACGTATTTGGGATCCTTTGCCTCGATCACCGTAGGCTCGATGAAGTAGCCGGTTGACTTATCACAGCGACCGCCGGCGATGATGCTGGCCTTATCTGAACCTTTTACATCGTCTATATATTTCTTGATCTTGTCGAAACTTTTCTCGTCGATCACCGCGTTGATGAAATTGGAGAAATCCTCCACGCTGCCCATTTTGAAACTGGCGATACCATCAACTAATTGTTGTTTAACCTCGGCGGCGATGTTAGAAGGTATATAAGCCCTGGATGCGGCAGAGCATTTCTGGCCCTGGTATTCAAAAGCACCTCTCAGCAGTGCCGTAGACACTACCGCTGGATCCGCTGAGCGGTGGGCCACTACAAAATCTTTGCCACCGGTCTCGCCCACGATCCTGGGATAAGACCTGTAACTACTGATGTTCTCACCGATCGACTTCCACATATGGTTGAACACCCCGGTAGAGCCAGTGAAGTGAACGCCCGCAAATTCGCGGTGCG